>JAGQGZ010000049.1 GCA_020432105.1 Dehalococcoidia bacterium
TGTCGCAGCCGGCCTGGGCGAGACTTACCGCGGTTTCGGCCAGCAGGGGCAGTGAGGCGTCGTTATCGACGGTGCCGTCGGGCCGGATTAGCCCGCAATGGCCGTGTGCGGTGTATTCGCAGAGACACACGTCTCCAACAACGAGGAGTTCGGGCGCTGCATCCTTGATGACCCGGGCGGCGACCTGGACTATTCCGTCCGACGCCCAGGCTCCTGATCCCATGTCGTCCTTCATCGATGGCAGGCCGAACAGGAGGACGCCGGCGATGCCAAGATCAGCGATGGACCGGGCTTCGGCGGCCAGTTCGCCAATACCAAGCCGATTCTGCCCCGGCATCGATGGGATCGGCGACCGCCCATTGAGGCCTTCTTCCACGAAGAGCGGATAGAGGAGGTTACTTGGACTCAGCGTGGTCTCGCGGACGAGCGCGCGGATTGTCGGCGAATTTCGTAGCCGGCGGTGCCTCTTGAAGGGGCGTTCCATGGAAAATGTCTCCTGTTGGCCGAGCAACTATGCTGGGAGGATGAGCCGCAAACTGCCTGCAGAATACGATGGCTGGGAAGAGCTGGAACCCGAGATGCGGCGTCTCTCGACGCCTGAGCTCGTGGTGGAGATCCAGGATGGTTCGCCCGCCCGCCGCCTGGCAGCCATGTCGGTCATCGACCTTGGCGACGTGGCCGAAGAGACGATTCGCGACTGGGTAAGGGCGCTGCCGGCACACGAGGCCAACGAACTGGCCGGTGCGATTCCCGCCCAGCGTGCCCATGCCCGTATTGAAGACGACCTGCGATGGGTAGACCTCGCCCGTTTCGGGTACGAACGGCGGCTTCTGCCGACATTTCTCGTCATGCTCACGGCCTCGCTCGAATCGCTGGAGGCAAAGGACGAACAAGCGGCAACCGACGCCTGGCACGAAACCGGCGCCTGGTTGCTGCGGGTGTACCGATCGCTTCGCAAGGCGAAGGACACGGAGGCGGCCCAGGATATCTCCCTCTTCCTCTTCGAGAGCCACCTCAGCCGCGAACCGTTGTTCGAGGCCTTCAGGCAGCTAATCGAAGAGGATCGGGTGCTGGCCCGCGCGGTCAGCAGCAATCCCGGCATCATGCTCATCGACCTCGCTCCCGACATGCAGCGCCGTGCGCTTGAGGCCGCGGAGCGGGCGGGCGGCCTGCCGCTGGAACAGTCCTGGAAGTTGCTCCACGAACCGAGCCACTGAGCAGCGTCAGATTGCGCACTCGCCTTCGCCACGCTCCATCTTGTAGAGCTGCGATTTGCCCCAGTCTATGAACATCGACTGGTTTTCATCGTCGAACTCGCCGGGGACTACAAGATCAGCGATGGCATCCTGGAACGGCTGCGGGCCAACGCGGTCGACAAAGTCGTTGAACTCTTCATTGCCCTGCCGGTCGAGCTGGTAGAGCTTGAGGAATCGCTCGACGGTCTCCGGACCCCGCTTGGCAGGGAGCCTTACCTTCAGCTGCCGGGCGAGCCGGAGTTTGCCACCATCGTAGTTGCCGCCAATGAAGACGTGATAGGCGGGCATCTCGTGCCCTTCGACCTTGATAACTGCGCCGTGGAAGCCAATATTCGCGATGTGATGCTGGCCACAGCTGTTGGGGCAGCCGCTCATCTTGATGTGAATCTTCCGCGTCCGCTCGTCTGTGATCTTCATGCTGACAACGCGTTCCTGGATGGCCCTGTTGAGGCCCATGGAACTGGTTATCCCCAGCTTGCAGCTATCGGTTCCCGGGCAACTCACGACGTCGGTGACGCTGTCGGCGCCGGCATCGGCGAGGCCCAGGTCCCGCAGGCGCGAAAAGACCTCGTAGAGCGACTCATCGCGGACCCAGCGCAGCACGAGATTCTGGTGGATCGAGGTTCGGGCACGGCCCCCGCAATAGTCACGGAGGATGTCGGCAAGTCCGTGGAATTGTTTTGGCGTCAGGTCGCCCCGGGTAACCTTCACCTGGACGGTGCTGAAGCCCTGCTGCCGTTGGGCTTTCACGTTTGACTGGACGAAGTAGGTGAATGCGTCGCGGTCTTCGCGTGCCGGCTGGGTATAGGAGTCCCGCCTCGCAGGCGCTGTGGCTTCTTCATCGTCTACGAAGAGCAGGCGGTCTGGAGAGAAGTCCTTGTTGGTCCAGTCGCCCTTGAGTTCCTCGTCGACCATCCGCCTGAATTCCTCGATGCCGACCCGGTCGATAAGGAACTTGATGCGAGCCTTGGCCCTGTTCTTCCTCAACTCATCTGCCCGGTCGAAGATGCGAATAATCGCCTCCGAGACCTTGAGGTATTCGTCGACGGGCGTGAACTCATTGAGTACCGGCGCCTCGCGAGGCATGATCGAGAGGCCACCGCCGACCACCATCTTGAAACCCCGCACACCGTTCTCGATGCGCGGGATAAAGCCGATGTCGTGGATCCCGGTGATCGCCTCATCCGCATCGGTTGCCGTGAAGGCGACCTTGAACTTCCGGGGCATGGCCTGGCTCAGGGGGTTCCGCAACCAGTACCGGGCGAACGCCCCTGCATATGGTGTCGGGTCGAAGAGCTCGTTTTGGCACACGCCGGCGAAGGGGTCGCCGGTGACGTTCCGGACTGTGTTTCCGCAGGCTTCGCGCGTGGAGAGCCCCACGCTGCCCAGCACCTTGAGCACCTCGGTCGCCTTGCTCAGGGGGACGTGATGGTACTGGATATTCTGGCGGGTGGTGATGTGACCCTTGCGCAGCGGCACGAAGGTCTCGGCGACTTCGCCAAGAGCGTCGAGCTGTGCGGGAGTGACGCCGCCGAAGGGGAGTTTCACGCGGATCATGTGGACGTCAGCCTGGCGTTGTCCGTAGACGCCCTGTCGGAGGCGGCGTGCCTGGAAAGCCATCTCATCGTAGCTACCGGCAAGGAAAGACTGAGCGTCGGTGGTGAAGTCTTCGAGTTCGTCCTGGAGGACGGAGAGCACTTTGCCGGGCTCGTTGCTGTGGATGGTGGTTTGGACCTGGGTCATGAGCGTTCCTCTCCTGCTCTCGCGCGGCACTTACGGAATGTGGTGCCCGACTCTACCATGCTTGTTCGTTGTCCGTTGGCTTAGTTGTTGATAAAGTCGACTGAGTTACTAAACTTTACAGGAACAGCGATGACCGCACCAACCCTGCCGGGCCGAGATGCCCTAGAGTCACTCTCGGAGTCGTTCGAATCGGCTGAGCCACAGGAGATCGTGCGCTGGGCGGTCGAGACCTACGGCGACTGCCTATCGGTTGGTGCAAGCTTTGGAGGAGCGAGCGGAATGGCCATCCTCCATATGGCCGCGCAACTCAAGCCCGATGTCCATGTCTTCGTCGTTGATACCGACTACCTGTTTGAAGAGACACACGAGACCATGCGCCGGGCAACGGAGGATATTCCGCTCCGTAATGTGCAGGTGTACAAGTCCGGGCTGACGCACGAAGAACAGAACAGCCGTTACGGAGCCGCCCTCTGGATGCGGGACCCGGATTTCTGCTGTGAGATACGCAAGATCGAACCTAACCGGCGCGCCCTCGAGGGCAAGCAGGCCTGGATCTCCGGGCTCCGGCGCGACCAATCGGAGAGCCGTGCGAACGTACCCATTGTGGCCTGGAACGAGAAGTTCGGCGTTGTGAAGCTGAATCCCCTGGCCAACTGGGATTCAGCAAAGACCTGGAAGTACGTCCTGGAGCATGGTGTCCCGTATAACCCACTCCTGGATCGCGGCTACGCCTCGATCGGTTGCTACAACTGCACTATTCCTGGCGTCCAGGGCCGGGCAGGCAGGTGGGAGGGCTTCGACAAGGAAGAGTGCGGCCTGCACACCTAAGTCGTGCCCGGATGAGGCGAACAAAGCGGCCGCCGGCCGCTTTCTCCATGAAACTGAAATGAGGTTTGTACAAAATGGCGGAAAATCGTGGGTTTGTGATCTGGTTTACGGGCCTATCCGGCGCCGGGAAATCCACGCTCACCGAGATGCTGGCCCCCTTGCTGCGCGAACGTGGTCACCGGGTTGAAATCCTTGATGGCGACATCGTCCGGACGAACCTGTCCAAGGGGCTTGGGTTCAGCAAGGAGGATCGGGACACCAACATCCTCCGGATAGGGTTCGTTGCGAACCTCCTGGCACGGAACGGCGTGGTCGTGATCACCGCGGCGATTTCGCCCTATCGCGAGATCCGTGACCAGAACCGGGCCCTGGTTGAAGGTGACGGCTCACCGTTTATCGAAGTGCACGCGGCGGCCACGGTTGCAGAATGCGAAGCACGGGACGTAAAGGGCCTCTACGCAGATGCCCGCGCCGGCAAGATCAAGGGCTTCACCGGGATCGATGATCCCTACGAGCCACCCCATTCGCCGGAAGTCCTGCTCCAGACTGGAAGGGATTCGGTCGAGCGGAGTCTCGGTGAATTGATGAGCTACCTCGAATCTCGGGGCCTCATTGCCTCGGCGGCGATCGCCCGATGACCGGGCTGGGCCAACCGTACGGCGGGACCCTCATCGACCTCCTCGCAACCGGGGCCAGCCGCGAAGATATCGGCCGCGAAGCCGCGACCCTTCCATCCATCGAGATGGACTCCCGGCATACCAGCGACTTCGAACTACTGGTCAACGGAGGCTTCTCTCCGCTCGATGGGTTCATGGGCGAAGCCGACTACCGGTCGGTGGTCGACAAGATGACGCTCGCCAATGGGCTCCCGTGGCCGGTGCCGGTGACGCTTGCCGTATCGGAGCCGGAGGCAGCCAGGCTTGCAACGGGCGGCCGCGCGGCACTGAGGGATGACAGCGGCTTCGTGCTCGGTGTTATCGACATAACCGAGATCTACAAGCGTGACAAGAAGGAAGAAGCGAAGAAGGTGTATCGGACCGATGACGAGGCGCACCCCGGCGTGGCGGCAATGTACGCCGGCGGTGACACCATCGTTGCGGGAAAGGTCACTGCACTCTCGCTGCCCTCCCACGATGGGATGGCCGAACGCCGCCTCACTCCGGCCCAGACCCGCGCCGAGTTCGGCAAGCTGGGCTGGAAAACGGTTGTTGGGTTCCAGACGCGCAACCCGATCCACCGGGCCCACGAATACCTCATCAAGGTGGCCCTGGAGGGCCTCGATGGTGCGCTCATCCATCCTCTCGTGGGTGATACCAAGGATGATGACATCCCGGCTGAAGTGAGGATGCGGTGCTACGAAGTGCTCATTGAGAACTACTTCGTAGGGGAGCGGGTGGTCCTTTCGGTGCTCCCCGCGGCAATGCGCTATGCGGGACCGAGGGAGGCCATCTTCCACGCGATCATGCGAAAGAACTATGGCTGCACACACTTCATTGTTGGACGCGATCACGCCGGCGTGGGCAACTACTACGGCACCTATGATGCGCAACTCATCTTCAATGAGGTCGATCGCGCCGCGCTGGGTATCGAGCCACTCTTCTTTGAGCATGCGTTTTGGTGTCTGCGCACGGGGGCGATGGCAACGGCCAAGACGAGTCCATCGACTCCCGAGGAGCGCGTGTTTCTCAGCGGTACCAAGGTCCGGGAGATGCTGGCCGCGGGAGAACGGCCGCCAGTTGAGTTCACCCGGCCGGAAGTTGCTGATGTCCTGATCGGGAGCATGCGGGCGGCGGCAACGTAGAAGATGGCCCGCGAGGCCGGAGCTTTGCCCGGTGACCTGGAAACAGACACCCGCGGAGCGCCGTCGGTCCCCTGGTCTCTATTGTCGCCGGGAGTAGGGCGGCGCTCGTTCACGGCCGTTGCCGGCATCGCTCTATTCGTCCTTGCGCTCGAAGCGATCAAGACCGGCGCCGGGGGCATCGTCCCGCTGATCGACGGTCTGGCAATCAGTGGACCTGCCAATGCGGCAGGCTTCGGCTGGCTGATGGCCTATGTCGCACTCAGCGGCTCGCCTGTCGCGGCGGTTGGTATCTCCTTGTTGTCGGGCGACGTCCTGTCGAAGGAGGAGGCTTTCGCCGTCATCGGCGGCTCCAGACTTGGCGCTTCCTTCATCGTCCTTGCCGTTGGCTACGCAATGTACGTGGCACGCCGCCGAAACGCCGATGGGCTCTACATCGGTGTTGTAGCCCTGGTGACCACGATCACCACGCAGGGCCCGGCGCTCGTCCTCGGTCTCGTGTCGCTCCACTCCGGCTGGCTCGATGCGGTCTCATTCTCCACTCCCGGCGTCCTCACCGATGTTGTTGGGACAGTCGTGGAGGCGCCGGTTGGCCTTCTTGAGCGGATGCTGCCTACGGCAGGCGTGTTTGGCGTCGGAGTCCTGGTCCTGGTAGCCAGCTTCTGGGTCTTCGACCGGGCACTTCCGCAGCTTGAAGGGGAGGCGGAAGGGATTGCCCGGGTACTGCACGCCCTGCGGCGAAGGCCGCTGATGTTCATCCTCGGGGGCGCGGTGACGGCCATCACGATGAGCGTCTCCATCTCGCTCACTGTGCTCGTGCCGCTCTCCATGAAGGGATATGTACGACGAGAGTCGATTGTCCCCTACGTGATGGGCGCCAATATCACGACGTTCATCGATACGCTGTTTGCTTCCGTGCTCCTTGGGGGCCAGGCGGCATTCGTCGTGGTCTTGACCGAGATGCTCGCCGTGGCGGCCGTCTCACTCGTACTGCTTACCGTCCTCTACCGGCCCTACCTGGCTACGGTTCTCGGCATGGCTCGCTGGGTTACCGCCGGCCCTCGCCACTTCACAGCCTTCCTGATCATGATCGTTGGCGCTCCGCTGATCTTGCTCCTGGTCTAGTTCGAACGCCGCAGAACCTCGAGGCGACGCCCGGCCGCCCGGGCAAGTGCCTGGAGCAACGCGAAGTCGTTGATGTCCTTCGCAGATTGCAGCGCTTCTTCGGGCGTCGCAGCCTCCGAGGCTGCGACAACAGTGGCAGGTCCGGGCACGTTGTCATCGCCCAACTTCAGGCCGGCGTCGGTCGACATACGGCGGGCACGCGGTGCCACTTCCCGGATCACGCTCATCAAGAAGTCTGCATCGGTTGCCTTATCGAAGAGCGCGATCGCGCGGGCGACGCGTTCATCGTCACTCACGCGGGACTGCTCAGCCCCTGGATGGCACGTCCACCTGGACGTTGGCCCGGACGGATGGCTCGCCTTCAGCGAGCGTAACCACTTCCAGTTCGATCACGTTCCGACCGTCCTCCTGGCGCTTGTCGACTACCCTTCCTGCAAGTGTGAGGGGGCGTCCCGCGATGTCGGGGCGCCGGAAGGCAACCCGGAGATTGCGGACACTGGCTTCAGGGCCAGCCCAGCTTGAGACGAACTGCGTTAGCCAGGCGATCTTCAGGTTCCCCGGGACCAGCGCTCCCCCGAAACCCTGCTTGCGGCCAACCTCGGCGTCCCGGAAGGCCGGGTTCGTCGGGTTGTCGCGGCCGAAAAAGTCGATCGCCGCGTCTTCGGTTGGTGTCCGCTCGATCGTCGGCAGTTCATCGTCAACTGCTATGTCTTCGTAGTAGATGGTCATCGTTTCAGTCCTGCCGGGTCGAATTGGGTGATCGTCATGATGCTGGATGCGACCAGGTCGCCCGCAGAGTTGTAGTACTCCGTACCCGTCATCACCAGGATTGAGTAGCCGTAGCGGCCGCCAAGCCGGTCACGGATGTCGAACACCTGCCCGACCGCCTCGAGCTCTTCGTCAATCTTGAACGGCTTGTGGAACTGCCACTCAGTCTGGGTGAGGATCCCGTTTGGCAGGATCTGCGGGACCTGGCCGCGGGGACGCCCGCCGGCCAGACCGGAAAGCACGTACGGCGGCGCAATGCCTGTGCCGTCGGCCCAGCGGGGGTCATCGTCTTCGAGGAGGTCACGCATTCGGCGGGCGTCGTCACCGCTGACGACCACTTTCACGGGGTCGCCCTTCTGTCCGATAACAGCCCGGTGCTCGTCCTTGATCAGGCTCTCTGTTGGTTCAGTCATATGTTTTCTCCGTGGCTAAGGATTCTACACGGGCGAGTGTTGAGGGCACCAAATGTTCACGCTTCGGCAGGGTGAACCCTGTTCGACAGGTGCAGTCACCGGACTGTCACCGAGGCTGCCCCATCGAGCCACCCAATGGACGGGCTCAACGTCTCACACTCAAAGGATGGACCCCGAGATCCGCCGCCTGTTCATGGAAACGCTCGAAGCACTCGAGGCCGTCCTCGTAACGATGCAACTCGAAGTGGACGCTGATGATCCCGAGCGCATGCAGTACGCCAAGGTCGAGGCGCTGCGGAGGGTGGTCCAGCTGCGCAGGGTGCTGGAGTCGCAACTCGATGGACAGGAGGGATAGGCCCCGGCGATGGTCCGGGTTGTCTATCCTTCAGCTCGGCTTGCGACGATTTGACCGGCGTCCCAGCCTGGCGCCCTTCCCCCCAGGGGCGGACCGAGGGCGGTGAGGTCGAACCCCATGCGTACCAGCAGCCAGGAGATAGCGGAATCGGAGGTCCACATCTCGGGCGTGCCCCTCACGCGACGCCCCCAGGTGTACGGCGGTACCCTGGCCGCCAGATCGACCAGGCTTCGGACCACCTCGCAATCATTTGAGATGCGGGCAGGTCCGCCTACGGCCCATTGCTCATCGGGAAGCGATTCGCTGGGAACGCACACAAGCTGGTAGCGGAATAGCTTGAATCGCCCGGCGGTTCGGACCCCCACGGCGCCGGTTACCAGTGGCGAGACAGGGGCGGAGACGAACGCCGGGGTCATCTCCAGGGTAAAGATGGTGCCGTCGTCGAGGGTGAGCTTGAGGGCTGAATGAAACAGTGTCGTTCGCGGCCGCCGGGCGCGAAGGGCCTCGAACGCCTCCCACGCAGCAAGACTGGCGCGTTGTAACCGGGAGGTACCGGCCCCCACGGGAATCCAGTACAGATCGAGACTGCAGCCACTCATCAGCGTACACATCCGTTCGATGGCACGAACATCAAGAGTGACCTGGGCACCGGGCGTGTACGGCTCATTGCGTAGCACCGATTAGGTCGCGGCCCACCGTCTGCCACGCCGCGATTCGAACTGACGTGTCTCAGGCAGCCTCGCAAAGACATCCCTGCTGGCAACTGCACTCTTCCCGGGCCCGAAGCCCCGGAATAGCGGCGTGGAGTGTGGCCGCCGCTGAGCGGAGGAAGACAGCCGCAATGAGCAATCCGGCTACGACATCGGGCAAGGCTGAACCCGTGGCAACGACTGCGCCGCCGGCGGCGATGACGCCGGTGTTCGCGACTACGTCGTTGCGGGAACACTCGAACGTGCTGGACATGTTGACGTCGTCGCCCCGGAAACGCCAGAGCAGCCCAAGGCAGGTGACGTTAGCGATGAGGGCCAGGCCGCCGAACACGGACATCGCCAGACCCCTGGGCTCGGTGTCGCCGATCAGGCCAAGCCCGGCACTCCAGAGAACGGCGAGGCCGAACGCGAAGATCATCACACCCTTGGCGATCGCCGCGGCCGAACGCCATCGAAGGCTCCGCGACACCACAAGAATACTCATCCCGTACACAGCCGAGTCTCCGAGCATGTCGACCGAATCCGCCAGCAGCGCAGTTGATTGCGAACGCCAGGCGGCTCCGGCCTCGATGGCGAACATCGCAAGATTTATCAAGAGGACTGTGTAGAGAATGCGGCGCCGGTGATTCTGCCTCGCCAACGCAGTGATTTCCGCCGACTTGTTGTCGCAGCAGTCGTCGCCGGTGGACAACGCCCAGATGCGGTTCATCGCAACAACGTACACCTCTCAGGGTGCATCCAAAACCACGGCCGCAGGCAAGGCTTCGGAACGCCCATCGTCCTCAAGCTCGCTTCGGATGGTGGATGAAGGTGTGGCCCGCGCGTAACGGTTGAACGTTCTGACGAGCGACGTTTGCCCCGACCTTCGGGTTAGCGATGCCGCCGGTATCGCAGCCCGACGATGCCGTTGGGGGATGCCGTGCTGGATATCAGGTCGAGGCGGTAGGACCTGGGGACGCCGTCGAACAGCCGGGTACCCTCACCCGCAATGTAGGGGAACAGGCTGAACCGGAATTCGTCGATGAGGTCGAGTTCCATGAGCGAGCGCCAGAAGCGGACGCCACCCCAGACCACGATGTGGCCGTCGCCACCTTGCCGGAGCCCGTCGATCACGTCTGCCGTATCACCAGCGGCGACGGTGGTGTTCGCCCAATCGGCCGACTTCAAGGTGCGGGAGAAGACGACCTTGCGTCCGGCATTCAGGATTGGGGAGAAGGGGTGGTCGGTGGCCGTTGTCATGGCCGGGGCGATGCCTTCGTAAGCCGTGCGGCCCATGATGTGTGCGAACGCGCTCCGGAGAAAGTCGAGCTGTGCCGGGTCGGCGGGGACGCTATTTTCGGGCTGGTCGAAGCAGAACTTCCAGAAGTCGGTGCCCTCTTCGGCGAGAAGCCCGTCGAGAGAGTAGTTGAACACCGTTGCAATCAGCTTCCGCATGAAACAGAGCTCCTCGGGCGAGGTTCAAATCGCCCCGAATTCTACCTCCGGCTATGGGTTGAAGACCGGCGTGACGCATGCGTCTTTGGCCGTATGCTCCAGTCGCCTCGTTGCGTCAGCGACGCTCGAGGCCGGGTTGCTGCCTCCTCGTTAGGGACCGACGCCGCGGCTTGGGCAGCCTCGGACGGCAGCGTAGACTCAACTCACGCAGCATGCGCCGCAAAAGTGCGATGGCGAACTCGCTGGACTGACCGTTCAGGTGACCTTCCAGGAAGTACGAAGTGTGGCAACGCTCCATTTGATGGTTGGTCTCCCGTGCTCAGGCAAGACCACGCTGGCTCGCAAGCTGGAGCAGGAACTACCTGCCATCAGACTTTCGCCGGACGAGTGGCAGATACGCCTTTTTGGCCAGGACGCAGACGACCCGGAACACGACGCCCGGCATAGCTTGATCGAAGCCATGCTCTGGGACGTGGCGGCCAGGGCTCTGGAGCTAGGAACAAACGTCATTCTCGATTTCGGTTTCTGGGCGCGAGAAGAACGAGAAGAATACCGATGGCGTGCGCGGAGCCTTGAGGCCGGCAGTGAGGTTCACTATCTGGACGTGCCGGACGCCGAGTTGTTGCGGAGACTTCGCGAGAGAAACACGCGTAAGCCACCCGGGAGTTTCCTGATTTCTGAGGAAGCGATGAGACCCTGGATCGCCATGTTCCAGGAGCCGACACCTGCTGAGCTTGAGCCGAGAGCGTGAGAGCTATCGATGCCGGGCGGATTGTCGGGGCGAGCACGCTCGCGTGATTGCTAATTCTGATGTGGCTGCCGAGCGGGGATCTGGTGGTGATGCAATTCGCGTCCAGGCGGGGCACGTGCCGCTCGTTCAGTCCCCGAATCCGGCGCGGCGCGCGCGAACGATCGCCTCGGCACGGTCAGCTGCCTGCAGCTTGTTCAGTATGTTTGAGACATGGTTGGCAGCTGTCTTCTGGCTCACTCCAAGTTGTCGCGAAATCGATTGATTGCTCAATCCGTCAGCAAGGAGAGCAAGTACATCACGTTCGCGGCTGGTCAATTCTGGGAAGGGTTGCTGTTCTCGTTCGTGTCCAGAGAAGTAGCTCAACACACGGTCGGCGATGGCGGGGCCAAAGATTGCATCGCCACCCGCCACGCAGCTAATGGCGCGGGTTACCTCCTCCTGCTCTGATCCCTTCAACAGGTATCCCCGAGCACCGGCCCGCATGGCTGCGAACACCGTGTCATCGTCGTCGTGCATCGTAAGCACCAGCACCGCCACGCTAGGGCAGGCGGCGACCACCCGGCGTGTTGCTTCCAGACCGTCCATCGTGGGCATGTTGATGTCCATAATTATGACATCCGGAAGCAGGCGTTCAGCGAGGTCTATCGCGTCTTCTCCGGTGCTGCCTTCGCCCACATGCTCGAAGCCGGTGTTGGTCAGCAGCACGGCCTTGAGGCCGCTCCGAACAACCGGATGGTCGTCAATCACAACGACGCGGATTTGCTCGGTCATGACGGAACGCCCAGGGGAATAATGGCATGGACTCGACCGTGCCCATTCCAATCTGGGCCGGAGTCGCAGCTTCCGCTCAGTTCTGCTGCCCGTTCACACATCGAGCTTATTCCTACGCCTGGGCGCCAGGGACCAGCACTCTGGCCGTTGTCGCACACCTCGACTTCGAGTACGTCGCCAGCGAAGATATTGACCGTGCAGACGGTGGCGCCCGAGTGCCGTGTTGCGTTGTTCATCGCCTCGGCAGCTATTCTGAATGCCGCCACTTCGACGGCTGCGGGGAGTGCGTCTACGGCTCCCCGCGCATTGATCGTCACGTTCGCAGTGCAACTCCGGGCCTGTTCCCGCAATGCGCCGACCAGCCCGAGTTCATCAAGTGCCGGAGGCCGAAGTGCGTAGACTAGACGGCGGACATCTTCGATGGCTCCTCGGACGTGTGCCCGCGCATCCTGCAGCTGCGCATCCGCGACGTCCGGGTCGTCGCGCATTGCGTTGCGCCCGGCATCAATCATCATGGCGGCCCCCGTTAGCACTGGGCCCAGTCCATCGTGCAGATCGCGGCGCAGCCGCCGGCGCTCTTCTTCTCTCGCAGCAACGATCCTTTCGCGGGACTCTCGCAGGTCCTCAGCCAGCATGATGTTCGCCACAGCAGCTGCGGCCTGGCGGGCGAGGCTGCGCAAAAGCTCTATCTCCGCATCCGAGAAGCGTGTTTCTCCCTTACGGAGGCCAATCTCCAGGGTACCGATTGCAGACCCCTGGTTGGTCAACGTCAGCTGATATACGGACCCATCCGTATTGCCGGACTGAACGCGAACCTGGCCGGCTCCCTCACCGTAAGAGACCGCGACAACTGGGACGCGAAGTTGCGTCCTCACATGCGATGCGAATCCCGGTAGAAGTTCGCTCGGAGCTGCCGCGGAATCGAGCTGAGATGCTACTTCGGAAAGGATGGCAAACGGTTCGTCCCTCCTCCCAAAGAGAATTCGATTGATTGCTCGCTCGACCCAGCTCCGCAGCGGCATTAGTGCGAAAGCAGCGGCGGTCGCCGCCACGAACGACGCAGCAACGCTTACTTCGCCAGCAATCAGGAGACTAGTCCCGACGATGGACCCGAAGACCAGGGCGACGACGCCGAGTAACGTCGCGTAGACGAAGGCGCGACTGACGACCACTTCGATGCCGTACACGCGGTGTCGCAGGCTGCCTGCGACAAGCGCCGCCAGAATGAGCACTGTTGGCAGTTGCGCCGATAGCATCTCCCATTCGTTTCCCATGAGGTCGAGAGGGAGGGTCACAAAGCTGACGACGATACCAAGGACGACCCATCGAAGGACCTGCTTGCTCTCGCCCGTCGCCCGGATCCACCTCACGAGCAGGACAAACAACGACGCTATTGCTGCTGGCGCCAGGAGGAGGAATCCCTCATCTGTGAACCTGGCGATGGCGGGAACGCCGATGGGGTTGTTCAACTGCGCCAGGCTCGAGTTGGGGTCCTGCGCCAGGGCCGAGAAAGGGTCGACGACCGCGACCGCCACACCAGCGATGCCCAGGCCCACACAGGCGATGCCCACCCACCCAATTACACCCGCCGGACGCTTCCCGTCCGGATAGAACGTCAAGATGAACGCAAGGATCGCCACTTCCACAGCCGCACCGGATGCTGACAGGACCACCGCGAGCCATGGAAGCGGATAGTCTCGGTGTGCGACCTCCGATGCGACCATATAGCCCCAACCCGCTCCGGCGATGCCGTGAGCGAGCGCCCCTACAAGCAACACCCAACCGAACGGCACTCGCGGCGCCTTCATCGCCAGATACCATCCCGGCGCCGCGAAAACCACTGTCGACAGGGCGTTCTGGGTGCCGAACCACTTGGGCGCGTCCACGACCATCGAATTGACCGGCAGACCCTGATTCGCCCATGCGAAAGCGAGGCTGACGGCAGCGAGAGTGAGGCTCGCGGCCGCCAGCAATGTGGCCAGCACGTTGGTCGCTGAGACGGTGCGGTTCATGTCAGTCCACAGTGAAGCTTGCCGACATCCCACCAAGCCAGTGGGGGAGTCCCTCCGGACCAGGAATCCAGCAGATAATCGCATAGTCGCCGGGGGGGAGGTCGAAGGTTAGCCATCCTTCCCGGCCCCCATCGAGAGCGCCAAATCCGCCAGCGGGCTCGAATGGAGGAGGGCCCTGGAAGCCGTTTCGAGCCCAATCCCCGACTTCGTCCATCGTGGCACCATCCGGGAGTCGAATGAAGGCCCCTTCATGGATCTGGTCGTCGACATTCTTGAATTCGAAAGTGCCGCTCCCGCTGAAATCAGCCGGGACGGAAAACTCGAAGCCTGGGCCCATTTGCACCACGCCGTCAGAATCCGGAGCCGACGTCTGGTCGTCTGCGTCGCTGACGGTGAAGTAGGAATCAGCGGCGAGTTCTCCCTCCTCGTCGAAGAGCACCACGGCATAGATGCCCTGGCGGAGTTCGAACGTTACTTCAGCTTCCTCCCCTTTCGCCATCCCTCCGTTGCCGCCGACGATGGTGACGAATTCATCGCCGCTACCATCATTGGCGCGGATGCCGGTCTCCATCGAGTCCCGGGACACGCCGTCGTTGGCGCGGACAAACAGGAGGTGGTTATCTCCTTCGCTCTGGCCATCGATCAAGAAGGTCGTGTACCCAGGCTCCAACGAAGCGGGAATCGAGATGGAGTCATCATGGACGGTGATATCGACAACGTTAGGGCCGCTTTCGTCTGCGTCGCACGCCAGGAACGTCGTAGCAAGCGCCGTCAGGGCAGCCAAGCCCTGGAGTTTTTGCATCCAGTCCATCTAGCGGAGTGCCTTCCGAGTGGGACGAGCCAGCAGCATGGCGGAAATTGCCACTGCCACCAGGACACCCACGACGCCGAGCGTTCGATCAAGCGCGTCTGGGCTGCCCTCCGGGGCGGTGAAGATGCTGCCGAACGACAGAAGGCCGTTGAGGAAGTTTAGAACGAACATGCCGATGGCCACCGACCTCAAGGAAAGCCAAAGCCCCCAGGCTCCGGCCACGAAAAGAACGGCAAATCCGATGGTGATCCCAACAATGAATCCGTCGACGCCGTTGACGAGCGGTAAGAGGGGCAGGGGCGCAAGTCCGCTGAAGAGCGAGAGCCCAATTGCCGCGTTGAGAGTCGCCGGTCTCGATTCAGACTCGGCCAGCTTGTTGATAGTTGCCGTCATTGCACTTCTCCCTCGATCGGCGTTTGCCGTCATCGGGAGTGTGCGATGGTGGCATTCCCGGCCGCATGGGGACGGTGTCCCAAACGGACCGGGAGGTTTGTCCCGGCGACTCGGTTCGAAACTACGGAAAAGTGTGCATCAGGAGAGAAGTGGAGGTGCCCGCTGGATCGACTGGAAGTCCAGGCGAAAAGACCCAAGGCGGTTCCGCGCTATCGGCAGGCACGAGCTTTCGTGCTGCGAGCGAGGGCACACGCAGCTGGCTGCCGAGCAGGGATTCGAACCCCGACCAAAGGCTCCAAAGACCCGTGTGCTACCGTTACACCACTCGGCAGGGTGCCCTCTCGGAGCCATCTCAGCGTAAAGCCGGGGGTTCAGGCAGTCGAGCCTGACCGGCGCGCCGGGCTGCAGCGCTGCGATTGGCACAGGCAGTGTGCGGGCGATGCTTGCCCGCACGGCCGTTTCCGCTCGACTAATCCTCGACGCGGAAACCGAGTTTCATCGTGACCTGGAACGAACCAACGTCACCATCCTGGACGGTTCCTCGCACCTGGCCGACTTCGAACCAGTCGATGTTCCGGACGGTCTGGGATGCTTTTGCGATCCCGTTGCGGATGGCGTCGTCGGTACTCTTGTCGCTGGTGCCGACGATTTCCGTGAGGCGATATGTGGGGTTAGACATTGCCTGCCTCCTTCCTTAGTCGAGCGTAACGAATCAGGAAGCTCCGGGTCTGGCTGGTCGGGGATGAGGCGCATGCCAACTGCCGCTATTGCTGTTGTTTCCAGGTGAATGTGCGTGGCGAGGATGCCCTGCCGCCATGACTGAACGCGGAGCCGCGCCTATCCGGAGATACCGCGTTCGAAATCCGTTTGCCCGTCGGTAAGCGGTGGACAGCGGGCTGTAAAGAGAGCGCCTGGCGAACCCGCATACTCGACCATCCCGGAGATCGACCGTGTCTCGGGATCGAAGACCAGTGGAGCCTGTGGAAGCAGTGTGACGGTACTGCCCTCATCCCGCGCTACGACGATGCTCGACGCCTGGCCCGAGAGCCTGATCTCTGCCCGCACCGAGAATCCGTTGCCCACGCCGTCCAACTGAAACCGCGTCGCACGGTTGCCCGGAACCTCTGGATCGAATGCACAGTGCTTGACTTCAAAGATGAGCTCGTTGCTGTCGGCCCGGATGGTGCCGCCAAACTCTGGCGGCAGTTCGGAGCCGCTGCCACAGCCCGCGAGGAAGGAGACCGCCACCGCTGTGCCTCTCAGGAAGAGCCTGCCCATGAGCGCAGTGTAGCGAGGATGGCGGACTCCGGAGGAACGCCGGGAGGGAGTGACCCCGGCGGCGTGTATCAGCACGAAGGCGCGGCCGCCAGGAGCAGCGAACTCCCGACGGCCGCTCAGCCCGAAGCCGGTGGTGCGGCGACGGACCTGAGTCGAAGTCTACCGGGAGACCTCTACTGCGCCGCCATCGTGATCGATGACCGGGCAACCGTTGTGGCACTCGCCCCGCGCTGCCGCTAGCCTTCGCGCTTGAACAACCCCATCAGCGTCGCTTTCTCGATTGTCTGGAAGTGGAGATTGAAACCGACGACGGCCGCCGAAGTATCGGCCGTTACCGGGAGAGTCTCGGCGGAAACGGCATGGACGGTGAAGAGGTAGCGGTGCGGGTGGTCGTTTGGGGGCGGGCAGGGACCACCGTATCCGGGCTTGCCGAAGTCTGTTCGCACCTGCAAGGCACCGGCCGGGAGCTTGCCGGATGCCGGGTTACCCGCGTCGAGTGGCAGTTCGTTGACGCCGGCCGGGATGTTCACAACGACCCAGTGCCAGAAGCCGCTACCGGTGGGGGCGTCGGGGTCGAAGCAGGTGACGGCGAAGCTCTTCGCCGTCTCAGGTGCCCCCTCCCAGCGGAGGTGGGGGGACTGGTTGCCCCCGGCGCAGCCAAAGCCGTAGTCAGCCGAGAGGACATGGTCCATCGGCAGGTAGTCGCCGTCTTTGAAGTTCGTGCTCGAGATCTGCATGGCGTGTCCTTTCCAGGATGAAGTCTGATGCGTACGGCACCAGAATCCACGGATAGCGACGGCCCGGCAAGGGCGGAATATGGGCGAGTCGGTAAGCATGGCTGGAGATAGGGGCCGAAGAGGCAGGCGTCAGCTGGCTTCGCGTTCACGCGTCGTGGCTACGACGCCAACGATGCAGCCGATCCCTCAAGGTGTACTTGCAGTGTAAGGCCGGAC
>JAGQGZ010000004.1 GCA_020432105.1 Dehalococcoidia bacterium
GTACTTCAATGCCTAGCATCGTTGGCATCGGCTGGCGCCGCGCTCAGTGCCCGACAGTGAATACGAGATGTGGTGGATTAGGCGCGCCCTGACGTTTAGTGACCGGATTGCTGGGGCAGCCCTAGTGGCGGTAGCCGTCGTCGGTTCTTCATGCGGCTCGCCAGCAGGCACTCGGTCAACTCCGGCCTCGGGTGTTACGGCTGCTCCTACTTCGCGCGCAGAAGGTACCACGGTGGCGCCAGGAACGCCGGTCAACCTGGGGATTCAGGGCCTGTTTACGGAGCCACGGGAAAGGGCAGTGGATGAAGAGATCGTGATCGACGGCGAGACCCAGTTTCCGCCATGGACGCCTGGCATGGCTGTGATCTACGACCTGGCAGGCGGCCGACTCTTCGAACTCGGCGCCGGAACTGTTCCAGTCTTTAGTTCGGACGGGGCCCGAGCGGCATACCTGGCGGGCGAGGATGCCCTGAACACGGGAGGACAGCTAACGGTGGTCAGCCTTGCGGACGGTTCGAAGGACGTTCTGGGGACCACCGGAAATGTGGTGCGGTGGCTGGATCGGGATGCACTATTGGTCCGCGAGACCAACAATGAGTGGCTGACCGTACACTTGGACACGGGGCTGAGCGAACCAACACTTCCGCCGACTCCGAGCCCAACATCCGAAGCTGATCACGGGTATGTGCTGCGGGACGTTGAGCACGTCGGACACCGTCTGCAGCGCGGCGGGAACTCCAGAACCCGCTACGAAGCTCGCTTTACCAACGGGGCACGCATCTCCTTCGAAGCCTATTGGGCCATTCCTTACACGGACTCGTCGGTAATCCTAGCGACGGAGCCTCAGGATGACTCGTTGGCCACCAATCTCTTCATCGTTCACCTGGGCACGGGCGAGACAGAGTTCCTTGTGAGTACACTTTCGTCCTCGCCGAACTGGCCGATCAGCGCTGCGGGGGCAAGCTTGCTCTGGACAGAGCGGTACTGCGCGATTGTCGACGAGGACACGAACATCGTTGAACGCTCCGGAGACGTCATGTTGCTGGACATCGATAGCGGTCGGTTGACCCGGATACGCTTTACCGGCCTCGATCAGGAGCCTTCGGAGGGAGCCTACGTCACACTCGTGGATGAGGACACCTTCCAGGTGGGAGCTTTCGGCATCCAGGCGGTTGGCTCCCTGCAGACGATGACTCTCACTGCCGTGCTGCCTACGGAGGCGTCATGGACCGACGATTGGCGCTACGCCGCCACGGGGCAGACATCCGGTCACGGCAGCCTCTGCTAATCCTCGGGACCCGGCCAGCAAGGCCCCGCAGGTGCCACCCCGCGCGTGCTGCTGGAACCGCCAACCGGTAGATTTCTGGCCGTGGACGAATTGAGCCGGGACGATGCAAAGCGGCTTGCGCTGCAGGGACAGGGATTTGGCCGGCCCCGACCGGTGCAGGTGACGGCCGCCGATTTCGCCTGGAGCGTGGAGCGGACGAAGCTGGTGCAGATCGACTCTGTGAACGTAGTGGAGCGGGCCCACTACATGCCGTTCTTCGCCCGGCTCGGGCCGTTCGACAGGGCAGCGCTCGACCAGTGGATCTACGGCGAGCGGCAGATGTTCGAGCAATGGGCCCACGTTGCCTCTCTGGTGCCGATGGAACACTACCAGTGGCTGGGCCACCGGATGGAGACGGGCCGGTCGTGGCCGCTCATCGAGCGGATAGGGGAAGAGGAGCCCGGATTCCTGGACCGGGTGATCGAGGAGATCCGTGAGCGTGGACCGATAGTAGTCGGAGAGCTCTCGGCCGGGGGCAAGTCGACGGGCCCCTGGTGGGGATGGGGGAAGGGGAAGGCGGCGTTGGAGTGGCACTTTCGGCGAGGGAACCTGGCAATCCGCGAACGCCGAAACTTTGCGCGCGTCTACGACCTGGCAGAACGAGTGATCCCGGCAGAAATGCGGGCTGGGGAGCCCCTGCCACGCCAGGGGGCCGAGCGTGAAATGATGCTGGCGGCGGTGGATGCGCACGGCGTAGGTACCGTCCGCGACCTCGCGGACTACTATCGGCTGAAGGTTGCAGATGCGAGGGCTCGACTGAACGAACTGGTGGATGCAGCCGCAGTTGAGCGTGTATCCGTGGAGGGCTGGAAGGAGCCGGGGTACGTCGCGGCCGGCGCGGTCGTGCCAGGCAACCTGCATGCCCGCGCACTCGTCTGCCCCTTCGACCCGTTGGTTTGGGAACGAGACCGGACGGAGCGGCTCTTCGATTTTCGCTACCGGATCGAGATCTACACGCCGGCCGCAAAGCGCGTGTTCGGCTACTACGTCTTCCCGTTTGTGCTGGGAAACGACATCGTTGGCCGGGTTGATCTGAAGGCCGACCGGAAGAACAACGTGCTCCTCGTCCGCGGGACACATGTGGAGGAGGGGCACGACGAGAGCAAGGTCGCAGCGGCGCTCTCGGATGAGCTGGACGAAATGGCACGCTGGCTTGACCTCTCGAGCGTCCGGGTGGGGCCAAGGGGAAATCTCGCGAGGGCGTTGCGGAGGGCGCGGCGCTAAGGGCGTCCGTATAGTTCTGCTCAAACGCCAGGGAGCCCTCGCTGATGACATCGCCACAAGAAATCGAGATTCCGCCGCCTTCGCTGGACGATGTGCTGTATGAGCGCAAGGAGAACTTTGCGGTTATCACGCTGAACCGGCCGGTGGTGCTCAATGCGGTGAACTGGTCGATCCTGCGTCGCCTGGAAGCGGCCCTGGACCAGGCAGAAGCTGACGATGAGGTTGGCGCTGTGGTGCTCACCGGGGCGGGACGGGCGTTTTGCGCGGGCGGCGACATCCAGTCAACGCCGCCTGAGGATGATCTGCCGACACCGCGGGGGACGGACCTCTACATGCGGATGTGGAACATGCCGAAGCCGTTCATCGCGGCCGTTCGTGGCTTTGCCGTGGGGCAGGGCAGTGAACTTGCGGCGATGTGCGACATGACGATCGCTGCCGACGATGCGGTGTTTGGTGAGCTGCAGATCCGGCATGGATTCGGACCGCCAATGCTGATTGCGCCGTATACGGTGGGCATCAAGCAGGCGAAGGAAATGCTGCTCCTGGGCGAACGGATACCGGCCGAGGATGCCCTGCGGATGGGACTGATCAACCGGGTTGTGGCAGGCGATCAGCTGATGGAGGTCGCGGAGGACTGGGCGCGCAAGCTGAGCAATCTGCCGCGAAAAGCGGTACAGGGTAACAAGCTGCTGGTGAACCGCGTGTATGAACTGGCGGGATTCCTCCAGGGCATCGACTACCGGGAGGATGAGGTGTGGAAGGCGACACAGGCCGGCGGCGACGACCTGAATGCGCACCTCAAGGTTCTTCGTGAGAAGGGGTGGGAAGCTTTTCGCGACTCGCGGGACTCGATGTATGGGAGGGACCGCTAGCGAATGACGGGTGAGCTTTCGACCAGCGAACGGGCTTTCGACGGGATTGTCGAGGTGCGGATCTCGCTCGATGTCGACGGCGAACGGGTACCGGGAGTGCTATTCATGGCCGAAGGGCTCGACGAACCCTCGCCGCTCGTCTTTATTCAACACCCGGCGACGAGTTCGAAAGACGATTTCTTCGTTCGCGACCCATCGATGCTGTGGTGCCGCAGAGGTTGGATCTGTGCCGGGTTCGACGCTCCCTACCATGGTGACCGCGATGACCACGACCCGATGTCGGTCTTCCAGGGTGAGCGGCGAGAACAGGTGGTGGCCCAGTTTGGTCGAGAACTGAGCTGTCTCGCGGATGCCCTGATCGACGCGTACCCGGTGGACCCCGGGAGACTGGGCTACGTTGGCTATTCGATGGGCAGCATGTTGGGCGTGCCTGCGGTGGCGCGCGATGGCCGATTCAAGGCAGCAGCATTCTGTCTCGTGGGCGAAGGGGGCATGGTTGGGCCTGCCGACGGCGACGAGAGTGTCATTCCATTGCTCGAAAGGGTTGCCGTTCGGATCGTCGGCAAGGAGTCAGACGAACTGATCCCGAAGGCACGGACGGAGTCCCTGTACAACGCCCTGCCAGGGGAAAAGGACATCGTCTGGCTACCCGGCGGGCACTACACAATCGGCCCTGATGTCATCGATGCGGCCGGTTCGTGGATGGCGGCGAAGCTGGGCTAGGCAGGCTGGCGACCCGAGATGTAGTCGCTGAACTGCCCGATCTCCGCCTCCTGGTTGAGGAGCACCCAGCGCAACAGGTCACCGATGGAGACCATGCCAACTAGTTGACCGTCCTCCATGACCGGTGTGTGACGAACGCGAAGCCGGGTCATCATCTCCATCGCCTGGTCGGTGTGGGTACCGGGGGTAACCGTCACCAGGTCTGTCGTCATGACATCACGCACCCGGGTGGTCTCGGGTGGCATGTGGCGATCGAGGACACGGCGAAGGACGTCGCGCTCGGTGAAAATCCCAACCGGCTGGCCGCGGTGGAGGCAAAGCACGGAGCCGACGCCATGCTCATTCAGGCAAGCCACCGCATCGGCAACCGAGGCATCGGACTCGACCGTGAAGACGTGGCTCCCCTTGTCGCTGAGAATGTCGCGGATGAAGCCGTACATAGGATCCTCCTATCGAGGAATCTTATCACAATCACAGTCCAGCCTAATTCCGGGGAGTGATCTTGTGATTATCCCAGGTGACCTGCCGCTCCGGGTGGACAACCACCCAGCGCCAATGGCGACCACGAGCGGTGGACTCGTTGCGGCGGGGTTCGGATGGTTCGCCATGCCCGCCCGCGTACTTGGCGCCCATCTGCAGGCGGATTTCTTCGAGATGAGGCTCGGCGGCTTCGTCTTCGGCAGTTTCGAGGACAACTGCCTTGCCCTGGAACATGGCCCCCTGGAGTTCGGGGAATCGCTCGTTTCGATCGACCAGCACGGTGACGGCGGGATTACGCCGGAGATTGACCACCTTCTGGCCACGGCAGTAGGTATAGATCTTGCCACCGGCCCAGCCGAACCAGAGTGGCGTGAGGTTGATCCGCTCGCCGGGGCCCACGCTGGCGATACGCATGTTCCACGAACTGAGCATCATTTCGTCGAGCTGTTCGGGGGTAAGGGAGAGTTCTTTGGGGATCGGCATACGGCGCACCTGCCTATGAAGGTGGAGGGAATGATACGTGGTGGCGGCCGCTTCACTGCCGCCACCCGCCTCACCAACCGTGTTCAGGCCCCGGGCTTTTCGGCCATGGTGACGATGTAGGTCGGGGCGTACCGATTGATGCTCGGCGCCCTTGTGTCCGTGCGCTTCGACTCATAGAGACCGGCGATGATGAGGCCCGCATCGATCTGGCCCTGGATGATGTCCTCGAGGCTGTGGCTCCAGGTGAACACCATCTCCCCTTGAACGGCGAGTGCAAGGTCGTGTTCATCGAGCGACTCACTCTCCACGTAGGGAAGGCGATGCACCACTGTGAGGCCCTTGCCATCTTCGCCTTCGTTCTCTTCGAAGAGGTACAAGAGCGGATTGATGGAACCGGCAATGAGCCGCCCGCCCGGGGCAAGGACGCGAGCGGCTTCCCGCCACGCCTGCCTTACGTCGCTGATGTACGGATTGGAGACCGGGTTGACGATGAGGTCGAACGAGGAAGAGTCGAAGCGAGAGAGATCGGTCGTGGTTCCCTGCTCGATGCGCACATCGAGCGCATGACGGGTACAGACTTCCCTGTCGAGTGCGAGCTGGGCGTCGGAGATGTCAAGCAGGGTTACGCAATACCCCGCAGCTGCGAGCACCGGCGCTTGCTGACCCCCGCCCGCTCCGAGACAGAGCACCGATTGTCCGGACGGTTCGCCGAGCCACTCTCTTGGGACTGCCCGAGGGCCGGCGACAGTGATCTCGAATTCACCACGGCGGGCGGCAGCGATCCGATCGTCATCGGCGGGAATGGACCACGGGCAGTGCGGTCCGCTGAGCCGATTCCATGCACGGCGATTGTGCGCCTCCTCAGGCACGTGGCGGCACACTCGATGACGCGGGATGTGTCGTTGGACTTGGCAGAGCCACGGGTAGATCTCAGCTTTGCGGATGTGGGCAGCATGATACGATGCGTGTCCGCGCGTGCGGGCGTGGTTCAATGGCAGAACGCGACCTTCCCAAGGTTGAGACGAGGGTTCGATTCCCTTCGCCCGCTCCAATTGCGCAAACGTAAAACGCCCGGTCCAGTGAGCCGGGCGTTTTCTGCGTCTGTGGGAAGGGCTACGAGGCCTTACGGAGGATCCGTCCGGGGTCGTTGTAGATTGGTCCGCTACCGCGGGCGCGATTCTCGGCGAGATCGCGCTGGCCGCGGCGGAGGAAGTCTCGCACTTCGAGTTCGCCCTGGTAGCCGGTGACGGAGACGACAGGGTTGAGTGTGGTGGCCATATCGAGCGGCACGGCGGAGCCGAGAGCGGTGATGAGCGCATCGGCTTTTTCGGCGGCCGAACAGTCACGCTCATCGAGGACGATAGCAGCGAAAACGGGGCCCTGGAGGCGCCCAAGGAAGTCGCCATCACCGAGAGACTGGCGGAGGGCACGAGTGGCCTGATGGAGGAATTCGCGTTCGTGGGCGCCGATCGAGTCCCAGCCGATGACGTCGGTGAGGACAAGCGCGAAGCCACGGCCATTGCGGACCGAGCGCATCATCTGGCGGCGGAGTTCGAAGACGAAGTGGCGGCTGTTGGGGAGGCCGGTCTGGTCGTCTTCGTAGATCCGGCCACGCATCCGTTCGACCGCATGGTGGAAACGCCGGCCCTGCTCACTATCTTCGTACCAGTATTGGAGGTGGACGCCGGCGAAGAGTGCTGTGGAAAGGCCGAGCAACAGCCAGCTGACCGACTCTCCACCAGAAGCGACGGAGACAGCCTGGACACAGAACACGACGAGCCAGAGACCGAAGGAGAGGGGCCGCATGATCCGGAGTGCCGGAGGTGATTCAACGCTCCCCAACTCCGTCGTTTCCGATGACGGAAAGAGGAAGATGTTCAGGCTCTGCGGTTTGTTCACTTTGGGCTCCCGGGCGAGGTCTCTGTATTGAGATACGGGTACCCGGGAGAAGCTCAGCAGGGTGCCGGTGTAAAACGTCTGTAAATCATTGGCTATCGCGGCTGGGGAAGCGACTCGAGGTATTCGATGATCGCCTCGGCGGCGCGACGGCCGTCGGCAAGAGCGGTAACGACAAGATCGGCGCCGTTAACGTTATCGCCACCGGCGAACACGCCGCGCCGGGACGTACGGCCGGATTTATCGATCTCGATGAGGGCCTTGCCGGAAGCCCGGAGGCCCGAGGTGGTTGTCGGCACGAGGGGATCCGCCCCGTAGCCGATAGCAATAGCAACGGTGTCGGCGGGAATGATGAACTCGGAGCCCTTGATTGGGATGGGCCGCCGACGCCCGGACTCGTCGGGTTCGCCGAGTTCCATTTTTCGGCATTCAACACCGGTAACTCTGCCGGTTTCATCACCGATGATGCGTGTGGGGTTGGTCAGCATTTCGAAGCGGACACCCTCTTCGCGGGCATTCTTGCGTTCTTCAGCGCGGCCAAGCATTTCGGCTTCGGTGCGACGGTAGACACAGGTTACGTTCTCAGCGCCGAGCCGAACGGCTGTCCGGACGCAGTCCATTGAGGTGTCGCCACCACCGATGACGACGACGTTGACGGGCTTTGGCAGCGGCTCCCGCAAATGCTCAGGGAGTTCCTCTGGCGGGAGATTACCCCTGACGAGGAAATCGGTGGCGGCGTGGACACCCTGGAGGCTCTCGCCTTCGATCTCCATCACGTTACCGACACCGGCACCGGTGCCGAGGAAGACGGCATCAAACTCGCCATCGAGCATCTCGTCGATGGTGATATCGCGGCCAACGTAGGTATTGCAGCGGAACTCGACGCCGAGCCCTTCGAGATGGTCGATGTATTCGTCGACGATCTGTTTCCGCATTTTGAAGTTGGGAATGCCGTAGACGAGGACTCCGCCGGGTTCTGGCCAGGCTTCGAAAACACGTGAGCCGTGACCACGAACCGCGAGTTGCTCGGCAACCGCAAGTCCGGCCGGCCCGGCGCCAATGACCGCGACTTTGCGACCGGTCTTTTCGGCCGTACGGGGGAGCGGGTAGCCGCCGAGTTCGTTGCGCTGGTAGTCGGTGCAGAACGATTCGAGCTTGCCGATAGTCACGGGCGGCTCGTTGCGGCCGTCGGGGCGGATTGCGAAGCCGACGACGCAGGCACCTTCGCAAAGGCTCTCCTGTGGGCAGAGGCGACCGCACATTTCGGGCAGGTTGCTTGTCTGCCTGAAGACGTCGGCGGCGCCAATGATGTCACCCTCTTCGAGCAAGGCGAAAGCTCCCGGGATGTCGTTGGCGACGGGGCAGGCTTCCTGGCATGGCGCGGAGGGGCACTGAATACAGCGGGAGGCTTCGATCCTGGCGGCGTTGATATCGAACCCGAAGTAGGTCTCGTCAAAATTCTTCTTGCGGTCCTCGGCATCCTGCTTGGGGACGGGCTGCACGGAGACGGCAAGACGGCGCTGGACGGAGTTGGTCATTCTGTTCTTATCTCCGAGCTAGACGCTGGGGGCGCCAAGACGAGGGTGTGCCATTGATCGTAAGGGGAGGGCTGACGGTGTCAATTGAGCGTGCGCTGCTGCTCCTGGAACTCCCGGTCGGCACGTTTGCCCTGGTAGACGCGCATGTCGATCGCCCGCCAGACAGCCGGCTCCAGCCGAAATAGCAAGCGCGGTTCAGTCTGCATGTTGGCAAAGAAGCGATCGACATCGGGTTTGCGAGCGGGATCACCACGGCCGACGTACTTCTCGGCGAGTTCGTGCGAAATCGGCCAGATGTCGGTTCCCGGCAATTCGACGGGATAGGCGTCGCCGTCGACCTCCACATGGCCGGTGACCGGAGCGCTGGCTTCGATGCAGAGGGATACACGGGAGTCGTTCATGATCTGCTTGCACCAGACGCGCGAATAGGTGCCGGTGAGCCAGATGTGGGGATCTTTCCAGAGCCACCAGATCGGGACCGTGTAGGGGCGCCCGTCCTTGCGAAGGGTGGCGATGACGCCGGTGTGGGGCTGCTGGAGGAATTCAGCCAGCACCTCGGGCTTCATCCGCGGCATCGCTAGTCCTTCGCCGAGCCAACGAGCTGATACTTCGGCGGCACCTTCCACTCATCGGTAGGAGGGTTTTCCTGGCGGGCAATGAGTGCCCGAGAATCCTCAGCCTCGTATCGCTTGCCAAGCTTGATGACCTTTTCGCGGCTGCGGGCATGCTCGACATCCTTCGTCGATCGGGACTTCTTTCGACGCTTGCCAGGTTCGACGTTCAGCCGTCCTTCGGCCTCGAGCTGGGCCAGGTGGACGCGGACGTTGTTGTCTGCGGCGCGGCGGAGACGTTTATCAATGTCGGGATAGAGCTTGCGCATGATGTCCCAGCTGGAGATGGGCTTGCCCTTAGCCAGCACGTCGACGATCTGGCGCTCGCGCATGTTCCGATGATCGATATAGGACTGCAGGCGTTCGCGCGGGTCATGGACGAGCGGTCCGTGGCCAGGGCAAATGACCTTGAGGTTGGGGAGGGCGACGAGACGCTGCAGGGTCTCGCGGTAGTCCTTCAGGTTATTGACGGTCGTAGTCGAACTGCCAAGCAACGTATCACCACTAAAGAGGACACCCTCCTCTTCAAGGTAGAAGCAGATGGAGTCGACGCTGTGGCCGGGTGTGCGAAGCACCTGGAGGCAGGGACCACCTTCGACGTGGAAGTCCGTCTCCGTCTTGAGCGTTTCGACACGCTTCTTCGGCAGCATCCCCTTGAGGAGCGGCCTGGCCTCGGAGGTGACCGTGATGTCTGCGTCGAGAGCCTTGCGGATCCATTTCAGGTTGCCGCTGTGGTCAGAATGGTGGTGGGTGATGGCGGCAGTGGCGATTTCGACGCCCTCGGTGGCGGCAAGGTAGCCACGCAGCATCCAGCGGTAGCGCTCAACAGCTTCGCCGGAGTCAATAGAGAGGACGTTGGTGTTACCAACGAGATAGATGGGCGTGAAGTCGGGGTGCATGGGGTTTTCGTCGGGCACCTGGACGGCACGGACACTGGGAGAGACGCGCATTACCACCTCCGGGATGCCATCGTGCGGCCCGGGGAAAGGAATGACAAGGGGCACCCGGTTGCGGGCATATTTGCGGCACTAGCGGGGCGGACGCCGAGGGCAATTGCACGGGCGGAGATCTGCGCGTGAGACGAGCGGAGGGAACCTCGTATGAGTGAAATACATGCTCCCGAGGAATCCAGGGCGATAGTATAGTCAGCGGCGCGGAGGTGCAGCATGGGGCAGGTAGTCTGCAACGGGGCGATGATGATGTGCTCATTTGGGGTCGCTCCGTCGTCGCTGATAGTGACCCCGGAGAACACGACGATGGCATCGAAGCAGCCAGCCGCGACGATCATGGACAACGTTCCCAACAAGAACATCCTGCCGTTCGGCATGTGTTTATCGCTGGCGAATCCGCAGGTGGCCGCAGCTACATCGGCGGCGCTGGGTGTGCTCACTCCGCAGCCATGTATACCGGTGACGGTGGCACCGTGGGTGACTGGTTCTCCCACGGTGCTGATCAAGAACAAGCCGGCCCTGACAAACACATCGACGCTGATGTGCAACTGGGCCGGTGTGATCACGTTTACGCAGCCGGGCCAGTTCACCGTTATGGCGCCCTGAGCCAGACCAAGTGCCGCTTTTTACTGTCGGTCAGAACCGGTTCGTTGCAGGGGTCTTCCTGAGCGTGGCTGTATTTGCGGCGAGCCTTGCCGTGGCCACGAGCCTGGCTGCTGAGGATCCGGGAAGGTCCAAGAGCTGGGACTACGTTGAGACTCAACACGACGAGTTGCGTTCAATTGCCGTGCAGGCCTGCCGCTTCAATGCGGAGAGCAACACGACAGTCCTCACGGTCCTGCGCCAGGACTATGCCCGCACTGCCGCTGCCTACGACAGCGGAGTGAGGGGCCGGTTATCAGCGGGACTTGCCAGGCCACAGGGCCTCGGCGTCGCCGCCCCGTCGTTTGAGTCATCGCTGGAGCGACTCTGCCCGGAGGTCGAGCGTGGCAACCTCAACGCTTCGCTTGAGCCGATACCGCCAGCATTCGTGGATTCGGGGACGGACATCCTGTCGTGGGACGAGCTGGACGCCGCAGCATTGGCGGCAGGCTGGCCCATGGAACCGGGCTGGTGGCCCGAGATGCGCCAGATCATCCAGTGCGAGAGCGGCCGGAACCGGTTCGCTTACAACGGGTCGGACCCAAACGGCGGCAGCTACGGGCTGACGCAACTCAACGGAACGCAACACTTCGATAAGTCTGGCGAGAGCTTCGACCTCCGCTTTGACCCGGTCGTGAACCTGCGAGTGGCGCTGTGGCTGCGAACGGTTCGCGGGCATTTCGGAGGCAGCGGAGGCTGGAAGATCTGCTCGGAGCGATACGGCATCCAGTAGCCAGGGCAGTTACCTTGCCGGGCGGTTCTTTGTTCTTACCACGTCGTTATGAAAATCCGGGACATCACGCGGTGATTACCGTTCGTATGATGCGCCGTGCTGGTCCCCTGCATGGGGAGACGGCCTGAACCCTGACGGCATGAGCCGCAGGAAAGGGCCAGGGCATCGCCGGGAGAGCCTGTCGAGGGGCGTCCGGGGATGTGCCGGCGATGTGAGGTGTCTGCAAGTGGGGCGGCGTAGAGTGCGGCGGGGCCACAGTTGGCGAGTTGTGCTCGTCCTGGCGGCGCTTGCGATCGTTCTCGGTGTCGTGGGACAGGCCAAGCCTGAGCGCGCAGTTGCGGCGGGTGCGGGTGTCTTTGCCCTGGACAAGCCGGAGTATTTCGTGCAGGAAGGGGCCGCGGTCGGTGTGACGATCCTGCGTACCGAGGGCACGACACTCACCAACGATGTGACTGTCACCCTCGAGCTTGAGGGCGGCACGGTGAACGAGGACTACCCGGCTTCGACCATTACGCAGCTAGCGACCTTCGTGAAGGGATCGAATCCCACGCAGGTGACGGTGTTCTTCCAGACGCTGAACCAGGCGCGGATAAGCCACAACACGGGCGAGATCCAGATCTTCCTGCGCAGCGTCAGTTCGGGCTCTATCGGGACGATCGACTCGGCACCGCTGACGATCTACGGGAACGGGGCGCCACGGGTTTTCAGCGTATCCCCTCGAAGTGCCTCGCCGGGCACCACCATCACCGTGCAGGGCGTCAACTTCATCACGAGCGGGACGACGCAAACATGCGTCCACGAAATCTTCTTCGAACCAGAGTTTGGTGGGGTTCCACCTGCACCGCTTGGAACGTTCACCGTGGATGCGCCCAACCGGCTCCGATTCACGCTTCCTGCTGCCGGCGGCCTTGAACCCTACACAACGTACGACGTCCCCTATCACATACAGGTTGTTACCGCCCTGGATACATCACCGGACGGATCTTGCGTGAAGGACCTCAGCGAAACCGGAGCGAGTCTACTCACCGACGACGACACGCTGGTCCCCGTTGACCCTGGCGATCCGACGGTGATTGCGCTAACGCCAAAGAGCGGCCCTACGTCGGGCGGAACCGCCGTTCGACTCTTCGGTTCCAATTTTGATGCGGACGTGTGCAGTCTTGGCGTTATGTTTGGCGGTGTACCCGCCCCCTCCTGCGTGGTGGTCAGCGCCACCGTAGTCGATGTCGTCACCCCGGCTCACGCCGTCGGCACCTTCAATGTCATCGTCAATAACGGAAGCGACACGAGTCCGCCGACACCGGAGAACCTGTTCACCTTCGCCGGGGCCCCGGTAATTACGTCGGTGACCCCGAACCTGGGGCCCAACACGGGGGGAACGTCGGTGACAATCGTGGGCTCGGGATTTGCGACGCCGGGCGGAACGATCACCGGCGTGAAGTTCGGGGGCGATAACGCGACCACATACACGATGGTGAACAACACCACGATCACTGCGGTTTCGCCGGTTCACCTGGATGGCGGGACGGTGCAGATCACGGTCGTGCATTCGCTCACTGGCGTAAGCGGATTCACGACCGCAGCCAACTTCACCTATGTCGTCGGCCCCCTGGTCCAGAACCTCTCTCCGAATATCGGCTCACCATCGGGCGGGACGACGGTGACGATCAGTGGCGTGGGCTTTGCGCCGGGGGCGGTGGTGACCTTTGGGGGGGTCAACGCCCTGTTCGTGTTCGTGAGGAGCCAGACCCAGATCGAGGCGACGAGTCCTCCGGGCACGGGAAACGTACAGGTCATTGTGACGGTCGGCAGCACCTCGAGCCCGGTGAGTCCTGAGAGCGAATTCACCTATTCGGGACCGATCGTCCAGAACATCACACCCAACGCCGGGCCAACGGCCGGAGGGACAAAGGTACTCATCGAGGGCAACAACTTTACCCAGGCTGCGGTAGTGAAGTTCGGCCAGGTCGATGCGGCAGAGATGACCTATATCTCGCCAGCGATGATCGAGGCGACAGCCCCGGCATCGCCCAATGGCTTCGCCGAGGTGCACGTGACCATCACCACTCCATCGGGGACGAGCGCGACGAGTGAGCAATCGCTCTTCACCTATACCGATGGTCCAATCGTTGAAGGGGTGAACCCCCAGAAGGGCCCCCTCAGCGGCGGCACGATCGTCGTGATCACCGGCAAGAACTTCGACAACGGCGCCAAGGTGATGTTCGGCGCCACTGAGGCGCTGGCCTTCAACTTCAACAGCCAGACGCAGGTAACGGCACTGACGCCGCCTGTGGCGGAAGCCGGCGTTGTCGCCGTTCGAGTGACGACCGCGGTCGGGATCAGCCCCGTCAGCGAGCTATCGGAATTCCTCTACGAGTCGGGGCCGCCAGTTGTTGCTGCGGTGACACCCAACACCGGCACGGTGTTTGGTGGTGAGACCGTGGTGATTTCTGGACGGGGATTCCTGGGGACGCAATGCCCCGGCGGTGTGATCTTCGGCACCGCGGAAGTGCCGAGTTGCACGGTGATCAACGACACGACGATGACCATTGTGACCCCGGCGCAACCATCAGGAGCAGCGGTGGTGGTGGTCCAGACGGCCTACGGGTCGAGTGAGATCGTGGAGCTGTTTACCTACTTGAAGCCCGGCCAAACAGGACCGCCCGACGGTGGTGGCGGCGGTGGAGGCAGTGGTGGTGACGATGATGGCATCCCCGTGCCTCCAACCGGGAACGGGATTAGCTACACGCTTCAACCGACCTGGACACTGATTGTCTGGAGAGGTGCGGACGAGGTCCCCGTGCGCGATGCGCTTCAGAGCACCAGCGGCCAGGACCTCAGTGCAATCGTCAGCGCCGTCTATACCTACGACCGGAGTCAACTGCGCTGGATTGGGTATTTCACCGGTGCTGAGGACATACCGGGAGCCAACGATTTCACCGTGCTGAGCAAGGACCGTGTGTACTGGATTGCGACCACGGTAAACGTGCCCGTCACCTGGCAGACCGTCGACAACTGACCACCGTTCGCCGATGGTTACAATGGGGAAGCGCAGTTCAGCGGGCTGCCCGGCCTGCTGACGAATCTCGATGGAATAGGAGACGCCGGGGCCGTACGGTGTCCGGCGTCTGAGGGGTGACCAACCGGTGAGTTTTGGCGCGCTCCTTGTGACTGGTGCAGATGGCACGCAGCGGGAGATCGCGCTCGATTCCACCACGGCCCTCGTCGGTCGCTCCGCGGCCAACTCCATTGTCCTGGACGAAATTTCGATCGCGCGACGCCACGCCCGGATAACGGTCGACTCCGGCCGCCTCTTTGTCGAGGATCTCGGGTCGGCAACCGGCACGTTCATTAACGAGGAACGGGTCGAGCCCCATGTACCATCGCTGGTGAAACCGGGAGACGCACTCCGGTTCGGCGAGGTCGTCGCCTATTTCACCGATGCAATTGCTGCGGTGGAGGAACCTTCGTCTGAAGGCGGCGCCATCGTCTCGCGGGAGTTCGCTTCGACCGTGCGAGTTCTCCTGACTGCACCGGCTGCAGCCATCGTCCCCGGCGGCGAGCCCGTTACCGCGATGATGGCCGTAACGAACACGGGCCACGTCGTTGACGAGATTACCTTCGAGATCAGGGGGTTGGCCGCGCCCTGGGTCCACATGAGCCAGGCATCGGTGGTGTTGCTGCCGGGCGACACGCGGGAGGTTGGCTTCGCGATTCGGATCCCGAGGGAGCCGGAAGCTTCCGCCGGTGTCCACGAGATCTCGGTGGTCGCGACCTCGCAGCAGACCGGCCGCGAAGCACTCGCTGCGGGCAGTATCCAGGTGTCGGAGTTCGAGGATACGGGGGTGGAGATCGGACCCCGGCGGGCACGGAAGAACTTCAAGGTCTTGCTGGCCAACCGCGGCAACAGCCCGGTGGCCTATCAGCTCGCGGGCAGCGATGAAGAAGAGGCCTTCCGCTATCGCTTTGACGAGACCGACATCAGTCTGGTCCCGGGCGAAACGCGCGAGATAAAGCTCAGGATCAAACGGCCACGACGGTGGGTTGGGCATACGCATACGGCCCCGTTCAAGGTCATTGCCACTCCCCAGCATCGGAGCGGTGAGGCGCCGCAAGGCGAAGCACAGTTGCAGATTCGGCCGGTGTTTGGGTCTGCCAACTTCTCGCCGGCGACGATCATGCTCGTTTTGCTCGTGGTTGGAATTGGCGCCTACTTCTTCTGGCCGCGCGACGACGGCATCGGGCCGCGGAGTGCAGAAGCGGCATTCGATGGTGTCCACCTTTGTGACAAGTCCTCCGAAGAGCAGGAGGCCGCGGCCACGGCAACAGAAGCGTCAGATGCCAATCAACCGGGTGAACCCGGATTCCAGGGCGCGGTGAGCGGTGGTCCCTTCTACGCGCAGAACGACCCCCAGTGGGCCGATGTGGAATACGCCCGGGCGAAGGATCCAACCTTCGGGCCCGACTGGTGTGGCTCCACCATTGCCCAGTGCGGCTGCGCGATGACCTCAGTCGCGACCGTGCTGGCGCTCTATTCGCTGGTCGAAATGCCGGATGGTGCGGACCTTTCGCCAGAGACGCTGAACGCCTGGTTCAATGGCAACGCTCGGCTGACGGAACGGGGCTGGGTGAGCCAGGGATACATCTATGGTGACGTGATCTGGACGGCGGCAAACCAGTTGTCGGCCGAGATGCACGCCATCGATCCGAAGTTCCCGACCATTCGCTTTGTCCGCACAGGCAGTGGCTCCGAAGCCGAGATCCGGAGTGAGCTCGAGGCAGGGAGACCGATCATTCTCGAGGTGCCGGGGCACTGGATAGCCGCCGTGGGCATTGAGGAAGAGACAGGGCGGATCCTCATCAACGACCCCTTCTATCGTGACCGCACCCACCTGGACACGGCGTATCCGGACCTCGTGAAGAGCAGCGTCCTCTTCGAGCCATCGGACGACCTGAGTGCCGTAGTGTTCACAGCGCCAAGCGACGTGCGGATGCGGATCACCGACAAGCAGGGCCGCGTGGTGGGGACCCTGAACACCGGCGCCGCGGAGGACGCGGAGTCGGGAGCGGTTATCGGTATCCCCGGCGCGTCCTACAGCTCACGGCAGGCGTGGCGAGATCCGACTTGTATTATGTCTCCTCCTCCAGAGGACGCGGGGACAAACCAGATCATCCTCCCGGGCGGGGCTGACGATTACACGCTCGAGATCATCGACACGGCCGGCAAACCGGCGAGCGTTGCCGTGCATACGTACGGGCAAAACGGTGAGACCGGGATCAGCACGATCGAGACCGATAAGCCCGCCGTTGCCGAGGTGGCAATCGCCGAAGATGGTTCCGGGGCGAAGGTGACTGTCCAGGAGGGCCGGCGCCCTACACCAGAACCAGAAGTGACGGCCCAAAACCAGGAAGAGGAGACGCCGGGGAGTGCCACGGCGTCGGTTAGTCCCACAGCAAGCGCCCCTACACCGACGCCGACACCGCCGCCGCTCGAAACCGCGCTCCAGCTACCGGCGGAGGCCGGCCAGGAGCGATTGGAGATCGCCAGCAACGAAGGGTTCTTCGTCGGCGACACGATCGTGATCGACCCGGGAACAGCGATCGAAGAGACGAACACGATCACCGGTTTCGGCTCGTTCATCCTTGCCAGCCCCCTGCGCTTCTCGCACTCAGCGGGCGCGGTCATCGTCCGGATCAGGCAGGCACCCCCGAATCCCGATGGCTCGGCGCCACAGGGGCCACCGGAAGGCGAATCGCCACCGCTCCTTCCACCCGACAACGTGGGCGTCGGCTGCTCGACCCTCTACAACTCGAATCCGAAGAGGGCGACGGTGATCTGCGGCGCCACGATCGAGGGCGAGTTCACGACGATTCGCTGGACCTCTAACGGGACGATCATCAGCGAAGCGGCGAACAAAGAAAGCCTCTTCCTTTCGTTCACCGAGGATACAAGCACGACGATTGTGCTCACGGTGTGCAACATCACGATCTGCCGCTCCACGTCGGCGCTGGAGGCGATCCGTTTCCCGGTGGTCGCAGCCGCCGCAGGGGCACGCGGCGGCACTGGCGCGGGGCCAGGTCAGCCGGTACCACCACCGCCACCAACCCGGGGCATCGTGGTTTCCTGCGCTACCGGGTTCGACTCGCTGTCCGGCGTAGCAGTGGTCAACTGCATCGCCGTGTTCCCGGATGGAACGCCGTACACGTCCATTACGTGGTCGGCCCCAGGGGGAACCCCTCCAGGCAAGACGTCGCAGAGTGACACCTTCACGACGACAGTTCCCAATCCCGATACCGCACTTCGGATCACCGCGACGCTCTGCAATTTCAGTGACTGCGAAACCTCCGAGGTCTATGAACTCTCGTTCGGTTCGACGGTTGTGGAGCTTGCAACATTCCCATCCGGAACGGGCGACTACCCCCAGTTCCAGGAGATAACGCTGACGGCCACAGTCCGGGGGCCCTCGCCACCCGTGGGCGGCCAGGTGATATTCATGTCCGGCACGACCGAGCTCGGCCCTGCGGCGCTGATCCCTGCGGGCGACTTTGGATTCGCCTCCCTGACGGTTACTCCGAACAACGACCCTCAGCAGCGGATCGGCATCGACCTTGGGCCGCGATCGCTCACGGCTCACTACACCGGTGGCGCCACCCTGTTCCCGGGCACTTCCGACGCGGTAAACATCAACATCGTGATGGGCAATCCCGACGACTGCGACTCCGTTGACAACGACAACGACCTATCGCTGGACGAGGACTGCGAACACGACGTCAACCCGAAGTCGGTGGGTGGCGGCACGGTCGTTAACGACCTGACCATTGCTGTTGGTACGGGATTGCCGATTGGATCTTCGGCGGTGGCGGCCCCGGGAGAGATCTTGACCTCCTACGCTACCGTGAACCGAACTGCGTACTGCCCCGGCTGTATTCGCCAGGTATACATGGCCCTGGCTGAGAACCCGACCGCAAACAGCCCTGCCACGGTCCCGGCGCAGGGCCCCGTGTGCCTGCTGTCCGCGGTGCTGTCCAGCGACCGGGTTATTTTCAACCAGTTCACGGCGCCGGACTTCCCGGGCGTCTACTACATCCGCCTCACCGGATCGCTGCAGTATTCGTGCGTCGTAGTCGGGGTCGGATCGCCCGCCACATCAGCCGGCAGGGTCGTTGTCCAATCAGACACGGCAACGGCCGTAACCAGCAGCATCTCTTCGAATGCATTTGGTTCCACGAGCCCGGTGACGTTCACGGCGACCGTGAGCCGCCTGCAGGGCGCCGCCGGCATCCCGGAAGGCCGAGTAGCGTTCACGGGAATCAGTGGAATGAGTTGTACGATCGCCGGGAGCGCCGGTGTCCCGGCCAACAACAATGTGCCGATTGACCTCGAGGAGGGAAGCGCCTCCCTCGCGATAGATTGCGATACCTCGGGCCTGGCGGCAGGGCCATACAGTGTCGGAGCGGCGTTCACGGGGCGCCAGCAAGTCGACGCCGGAAACCCCAACAGCGGCAAGTTCTACGCCGACTCCACGGCTCCAAGCATCCCCTTCAACATCAATTACCCGGCGCCCCAGTTGAGCGCGACAGGCAACCCGCTATCGCCATCTTCGGTGACCGCTAATCCCACATCTGCTGTAAACCTGCAGATCACGGGTTCGAACTTCTTCAGCGGTGTGACGACCGTCGAGTTCGACCCGGACGGGCCAGGTGGCGTTGGCGCAACGCCGTTGACCACCTCATCGATAACGAACACGCAGATCCAGGCGACAATTCCAACGGCCCTGCTGACCACCGCGAATACGGCCACCGTGACGGTGCGAAATCCCTCTCCAGGTGGCGGTTCGGCGTCCGCGAACTTCACGATCAACAACCCGGTGCCCGGTGCGGGGAGCCTGAGCCCAACGAACACCAACGTGGCCGGCACAGCCTTCACGCTCACGGTGAATGGATCCAACTTCATTAGCGGCCGTTCGACCGTCAGGTGGGGGGCAAACAACGGGTCGGCGAATCGGGCGACGACTTTCGTGAGCAGTTCACAACTGACTGCCCAGATTCTCGCGACCGACATCGATACGGCCGGATCGTTCAATGTCTATGTGCATACGACAGGCCCGGGTGGCGGTGATGCGGGGCCATTGACGTTCACGGTCAACAAGGCAGCGACCTCGACCGGACTGAGCATCACCGGGAACCCTGCGGCACTCGGCGGCACCCTCACGTTTACCGCTACCATCAGCTCCGGGACGTCGGCAGGCTCAATTTCGGGGACGGTGAACTTCTGCGTGGCGGGTACGGGGCCCAATTGCTCGGGTGGAAACCTGCTCGGCACGGATACTTCGATCTCGGGCGGACAGGCACAGATAACCCGCAACAACATCGGCGCCGGCAGCTACAACGCCACGGCGCACTATCTCGGCAATACCAACTATGCCGCGTCAAGCGCGGCATCCACCGGATATTCGGTCAACAAGGCGAACGTGACGGTAAACCTGACGGCGAATCCGACAACGGGGCCTTACGGGACGCTGGTTACGCTGACCGCCGACGTGAACGACACGGTCTCGGGCTTCACGCCCACCGGCACCGTCACCTTCCGGCACTCCCCATCTGATTCGACATGTAGCGCCGGAACCCTGCTCGGGACGGACACCATCGATGGCTCGGCAACGGGCGAGACGACCTCGACTGTCATCCCAGCAGGCCTCCCGGCCAATGCGATCTGCGTGCGCTACGAAGGCGACACAAACTTCAACGCCGACGCGGATACAGCGACGGTGACGATCACGGCCAACACGACGACAACGTCCATCACCCAGCCATCGGCCGGTGCCAAGAACTTTGGTGAGACCATCACGTTCTCGGCGAACGTGACCTCGGCTGTCAATCCTCCTCCGGGGAGCGGCGATGGCCAGGTCCAGTTCCTCTATAACACTGGAGGCACCGACGTCCTCATCGCGACTGCCTCCAAGACGGGCAGTTCGTGGACCACATCGACCACGACACTGGGCGTGGGCAGCTACAACGTCTTCGCAAAGTTCGTCCCCACAGCAGGGGAATACTCGCAGAGCCAGTCGACGACGGTGGCGATCACGGTGAATGCATCGTCTACGACAACGACGATGACCTCACCGGCCAATGCAAGCTCCCACACCTGGGGGGCGAACATCACCTGGACGGCAACCGTTTCGCCGACGACGGCGAATGGGACTGTGACGTTCTACCAGGCCGGTGGAGCGGTGCCGATCGCTATCACGACAGCGACGGTCTCCGGAGGAACGGCGTCGACAATCGCCCCGGCCCCGGCAAGCATGCCCGCTTCCGGAACGGCATACACGGTGTTCGCGGCGTTCTCCCCGTCAAACACGAACTTTGCGAGTTCGCAATCACTGAATCGCACAGTGACGATTACTCCGGCAGCAACGTCGACGTCGCTCTCTGCTTCGCCGAATCCGGTTGTCAGTGGGAGTGCCACCACCCTCACGGCCACCGTAACCTCGAGCGTGGCGGGAACTATCACCGGGACCGTGAACTTCTGTGTCGACGGGACGGGCCCTAACTGCACGGGCGGAAACCTGCTTGGGACGGACACAACCATCGTGGCCGGAGTGGCCTCTGCCGGATGGACGCCCACGTCGGCCGGCACGCCCGTGGTGCGAGCCTACTACCTGGGTGGGGGGAACTACGGAGCGTCCTCGGGAGCGGTAACCGTCACCGTGAACAATCCCGTGCCCACTATTAGTGACGTGAATCCAGGCACGGTGGCGAGCCCGGGTGCAGCCACTGTGATATCCATCGATGGGACAGGCTTCGCGGCAGGGGCGACGGTGTCCTTCGATGCCGATGGGGCGGGGACAGGTGCGACCCCCCAGACGCTGTCGGGAGCCGTGGTGGTGAGTCCGACGCAGATCACGGTGACGATACCCGCGAACCTGCTGACGACCGCCGGCACCGCCCACATCCTGGTGACCAACCCGACACCGGGCGGCGGGACGAGCGGCACGTTTGACTTCGTCATCACATAACTCATTGGGAAGTATTCGACGCCGGTGACACCGTTTCAGCGTCGCGCGTATCCTCTGCGGACAGGGCGGAGGCGTCATTGGCTGATGTAGCGGCGAGGTTCGGTTCGCTGGTCGTGGCAGATACGGATGGTCGATCGCGGGAGTACGCGATCGACCTGGCTTCGACGACGATCGGGCGGGCGGAAGGCAGCGCGATCGTCATCGACGATCTATCGATATCGCGCCGACACGCGCGGCTCACGATCGAGGACGGCAGGCTCCTGGTCGAGGACCTTGGATCGGCAGCAGGGACGTTTGTTGCGGGGCGGGCCATACCGCCGCATACACCGAGCCTGGTGGAACCGGGCGATGAGGTGCGGTTTGGCGAGGTCGCGGGCTGGTTCATCGCCGCAACGGATTCCCCGAGCGAGGACAGGCCGGTCGATACGGGCGACCCGATCGCGGAAGCCCCGGCGACGATCCGGGCAACGCTGCAACCGCCGCTAGAACCGATCGAACCGGGGACGACGCCCGGAATCGCGACACTGCAGGTGCAGAACCGTGGCCGCATCGTCGACCAACTCGATATCGAGGTCCGGGGTATTCCGGCCGAATGGGTGAGAGTGGGCACGCCTGCTCCGGTCCTCGTGCCGAACGACCAGGCGACCGTGAGCATCGTTATCCAGCCGCCACGGAGCTCCGAGGCACGGGCGGGTGATTACGACATCTCGGTTGTCGTCACCTCGCGGGAAACGGGCCGTGAGGTGCTCACGGCAGCGAGGATCACCCTCCAGCCTTTCGAAAACACGCAGATGCTGCTGCACCCGATGCGGAGCAGCAAGCGGTTCGACCTGATTGCCCGCAACCTGGGAAATGCGCCGCTGACGTACGACATCGCCGGGCGCGATGACGAAGAAGCGTTCTACTTCAACTTTGGTGAAGACACGGTGCACCTGGAGCCCGGTGAAGAGCGCCGGATCGCGATGTCGGTGCGGAGCAAGACGGCGCGACTCATCGGCGCGACCCAGACAGCACCGATCGAGGTGCGCGCGGTGCCGGTCGGCGGGGGCCTGGTGGAAGCGCGGGCACTGGGACAGTTGCTTGTCCGCCCGCCAATGCAGCGCTTCGTGTTTCCGGCCTTCCTCCTGTTCATGGTGGGCGTTGCGGTGCTCGCGGCCGAGGCCTACATTCTGCGGCCGGTCTGGCCCTTCGTTGACGACCGGTCGGTCTTCGTGCTCGACCGCTTCCTGGTGTGGCTTGCACTCGGGGCCGTTGGTGGGGCGCTGCTATCGCCGATCCGGCCGCTGTGGACGCCTGACGACGACTGGCCAAGGATGACGTTCGCGGTCTTCGTGGCGCTCCTCCTGGTGCTATCGGCCGCGAGCACGATCGACTACTACTTCGCCCCCGGCTGGCCGTTTGCGACGATGGACGGCCGTTCAACCCTGCATGAGACCCTGTTGGCGCTCTCCTGGGGAGTCGGCGCTGCCCTTGTCCTTCACTTCTTGCGGCTTGTGTGGTGGGCGCAGGGCGACAGAACGGCACTGGCAGCCCAGACGTTTTCGCTGTTCACGATGGTGGGTGCAATTATCGGAGGGGTCTCGTACGTCGCTATCGATGTGTGGCCGGATGACGGCGAACCGACGCGGGCCGAACTTGAGGCGTATTACGCGGGCGTCCACATGTGCGACCCCGACGGCGGCCCGGCGGATGGGGCTTCGGATGCGGGTGGACGGGACTCAGTCACTGACGACACCAACCCAACGGAGTCGCCGCTGTTTGCCCAGAACAATGGTCTCTGGGCGAAGGCGCCCTACGCTCGGGCCGACGACCCGGACACGGGACCGGGAGCCTGTGGCGAAAGCATCGAGCAATGTGGCTGCGTCCTGACAACGGTGGCGACGGTAATGGCGATGTACGAGCTACTGGAGCTTCCCGACGGCACGGAGCTAACGCCGGAATCACTCAACGCGTGGTTCAACGCGGACGCGACACGGACGGCGAGCGGATGGGTGAGCCGGGGGTATGTATTCGGCGACGTCGTCTGGACAGCCGTGAACGAACTCTCAGGTGAGATCGCGAGGCGAAATCCAGGGACGGAGCCACTCCGCTTCTCACGGACCGGCACGGGTTCGAACGAGGAAATTCTGACTGAGTTGCGTTCCGGGCGGCCGATCGTCCTCGAGATCCCGGGGCACTGGATCGTCGCGTACAAGATCGACGGCGGCGACATCCTTATCAACGACCCTTACTACCGGAACAGGACGACGCTGGCCGACTACACCGACAACGGCGTGCCAATCCTGAGCAGTGTGCTCTTCGAACACAGCGATGATCTGAGCGCGGTGGTGATCACGGTGCCACGCAATGCACGGGTGCGGGTGACCGACAACGAGGGCCGGGTGGTGGGCACGCTTGACCTGGAAGAGGACGCCGATACGGCAGCAATGAATGCGCAGGAGGGAATCGGCGGCGCCCAGTACAACACACGCCGGGCCTGGCGCGATCCAACCTGTGTGATGTCGCCGCCGCCGCTTGACGCGGGCACAAACCAGATCATCCTGCCCGGCACCGCCGCGCAGTACGAGATCGATGTGCGCGGACCCGAAGGCGAGGAGATGGCGGTCGCGATCCACGAGTACGACGCCAACGGCGTGTCGAAGCTGACCACGCAGGAGTTCAGCGACCAGTCGCAAACAGGCGTTGAGTACGACCCGGCCCAGCCGAACGCCACCGTGACCGTAATCCCGCCGACCACTACGTCGACACCAGACCCCGGGGCCGGAGGGGGAGGCGGTGCGGAAGTGACACCAACGGCAACACCGGAGGAGACGGCCACCCCGCAAGACACGCCGACGCCCGTGCCGACACCCACGGCGACGCCACCGATTCCACCATCGAACGTGGCTGTTGCCTGCGAAGTGGAATACGAGGACATGCCGAAACGGGCGACGGTGACCTGCAAGGGCACGGTGGAAGGCAACTACACGCAGGCCACCTTCCGGATCAACGGCGTTGTGGCCGCCGCCGATGGGCTGGTCATGGATGCGGTGTTCGACTTCAACACGACCCTCAATGTGCAGCTCAATGCATGCAATACGACGGCCTGTGCCGCATCGACGGCGGCAGTGGCGGTGGAGTTCCCGGCGGTGAGCCCAACACCAACGCCCACACCCACGGCGACGTTGCCCGGGGGGCCGACATCAACTCCTACTCCTCCCGCGCCGGCGATCGACGCTAGCGTCGTTTGCAATGCGGTTTCGGACGGCAGCCAGTGGCACGTCGGCTGCGCTGCGTCCTTCAACGGCCAGTGGACGTCAATCCTCTGGTCGGCGCCGGGGGCCACACCGAATTCAGCGGAGACGACTACGAAGAACTGGCAGTTCACCGTGCCCGGCGCGGGGCTGCCGGTTACGGTTGCCGCGACCGTCTGCAACTTCGACACGTGCACGGGCGCCCCGATAGTCATTGTGAACCCGGAGGGGCCGTAGGTGCGGGAAACGGCGGCAATGACGGCAGCGATTAACGATGTCGTCCGCCAGATGCTTGCGCGGGAAGTGGAGCACATGCGCGCCCAGGGCATTGCGGTCGGCGACGACGACTACCGTGGGCTTTACACATCCGATGGCGAAGCCGCTCGCCTGTTGGAAGCAGACCACGCGGAGCCCGACAGCGGCGTTGCCGAGCTGGCAAGACAGCTGGTGGAGGTAGGCAGGCGGTATCCCCGAGGGATGCGGCTTGCGGCACTACCAGGCCTCAGCGACTTTGACGTGGGGACGATGCTGTTCTGCTTCGCCACCGAGGTGGACCTCGGACTCGAGCGCCTCGTCGGATACGTCCAGGACGATGTCACCAAGCGGCGGCCGCGGGTCGAGATGATCGAGCGACTGTTTGGCTGCAACGAGGAAGCGGGTGCGGGGGCGCGTCACTTCGGACCCGAGGCCCCACTCATCCGCCTCGGCCTTGTTGCACTTGGCGCCGAGCCAGGGCAGCCGCATACACCGTTGTCGGCGGAGTACCTCTGGCTGACTCCGCGAGTCGCAGCCTACCTCCAGGGCGACAACCAGGTGGCCGTCGAACTTGTGGACCATGCCACTCTCCTGCCACGGGAAGAGGTGATGCAGGCGGCACTTGGAGGGGCGAGGCTCGAAACCGTCGAACGCCTTCGCGACCTGCCTGCGACGCAACTCCGGCCACCGGTCGTCGCGTTGAGCGGTCCGGACGCGAGAGAGCGTGAACTGGCTGCGCAGGCGGTGGCAGCGGGCGCTGATCTCGGGATCCTTCGCGTGCAGTTCGCACCGGTGGTTGCGGAACGGGGCGTGAAGGATGCGTACCGACTGGCCGCGAGAGAGGCTTATTTGCAGGGGACTGCCCTGGCGCTGGATGGGCTTGATGGTGTGAGCCTTGAGGATCGCCAGAGCCTGCTTGCCACAATTCGCGCGGAGAGCGTGGCAGACCTGGTATTCCTGCTCTCGAACGCGCCGATCGCGTGGCCGGGGATTTCGGTGGCACTGGAGGCCCTCGATATCGAGTGGCTACTTACGCGCTGGGAACAGTTCCTGGAGCCACATGCGACGACGACCGATGCTGAAGCGATTGCCCGCCTGGCCGGAAAGTTCAAGCTAGGGAGCGGCCAAATCGGTGGCGCGGTCGATGTAGCGGCGGGTATTGCGAGGACCCGCGACCCCCGCCAGCCGACCATAACGATCGATGACCTTTATGCAGGCGCGCGGACCCAGTCGACACCGATCCTGAACGAGCTCGCCAAGAAGATCACGCCCCATTACTCCTGGGACGACCTGGTGCTGCCAGCCGACCCGCGTGCCCAGTTGCGAGAAATGAGTCTCTTCGTGGAGCACCGGCACCAGGTGTACGACACGTGGGGGATGGGCGGTCGGTTGGCCATGGGGAAGGGCCTGATGTCGCTATTCGCGGGAAACTCGGGCACGGGAAAGACCATGGCGGCGGATGTGCTGGCGGGTGAACTGGGTCTCGACCTCTACAAGATCGACCTCTCCGGCGTCGTGAGTAAGTACATTGGCGAAACAGAAAAGAACCTCGGGACGATTTTCCAGGAGGCGGAGACTTCGAACGCGATCCTGTTCTTCGACGAGGCGGATGCGCTGTTTGGAAAACGCTCCGAGGTGAAGGACGCTCACGACCGCTACGCCAATATCGAGACGGCCTACCTGCTCCAGAAGATGGAGGAGTATTCGGGTGTAGTGATCCTTGCGACCAACTTGAAAATGAACCTGGATGAGGCGTTCTTGAGGCGACTGCACTTTGTTGTCGATTTCCCGATGCCGGAGGAGGACGACCGTCTGCGCATCTGGCGGACGACCATCCCATCCGAACTACCGCTGGCGGACGATGTCGACCTCGCTTTCCTGGCGCGACAGCTGAAGATCGCGGGCGGGAACATCCGCAACATCGTTCTCGCTGCCGCCTTCTTCGCTGCTGATGAGCAGACGCCAGTGACCATGGCCCACCTGGTTCGAGCGACGCGCCGGGAGTACCAGAAGCTGGGCCGGATGGTTACCGAGGCCGAATTCGGTGACTACATCACGGTGCTCAGGGATTAGGGGACCGCGATCGTATTCCATCGCTTTCGCCGAGAGGTCTATGATGAGCCCGCCGGAGGTGCGCTATGGCCGATAACCGACTAGCCCAACTGATGAAACACGACGATTCCTCTCGGAAGCAGGGGGAGGACTCGATGGCCGAAGCCGTCCGTCAGCACCCGTTGGTCGACATGCAGAAGGCGGTAGGAAACACCGCGGTTGCCCGGATGATCGCCATGCGCCAGGCGGAAGAGGAGGAGATGCAGGCGAAGCATGATCCGGCCCTCCAACGCCAGGAGGAGGAAGAAGAGATGCAGGCGAAGCATGACGATGGCGCACCGGTTGTCGGCCTTGAAGGTGGTGAGGTGGGAGAGGAGATCTCCAGCAGCATCTCGGCCGAGCGGGGCAGCGGCTCCGGCCTTTCCAGTCCCGTTCGGGAGAAGATGGAAGGCGCCTTTGGCACATCCTTCGCTGATGTACGCGTCCACGCAGACTCGACGGCTGATGCCCTGAATCGCCAGGTGACAGCCAAGGCGTTCACGACCGGGAACGACATCTTTCTTCGCAACGACAGCAGCGCGGGTGACGAGAAACTGATGGCACATGAGCTGACGCATGTGGTGCAGCAGCGTTCGATGAGTGGAGGCGGAGGCGGGAGCATGCAGGTTGGCGCGGCCGGCAGTGAGCATGAACAGGAGGCCGATGCCGTCGCCCACGAGGTGACGTCGGGTGGCCAGGTCGCACGCCACGGCGAGGAACAGTCATAGCGTTCCCCGGATAAGGGGACCGGGACCGGACCAAGATGTTCAACGATGTCGATGAGTCACTGCGCGCGCTGCTGATCGAAGATATGCCCATTGAGCGGAACGAGATCGACATCTCGTTTGACCGCCCGACGCGTGAATGGTCCGGCCGCCTTTCGAAGCCGACTCTCAATCTCTTTCTCATGGATATGCGCGAGCATCCGATGCTGCGCAACGATGTCCCGAAGTTAGTGCGCCAGGCCGACGGAACCGGGGTACAGCACATTCCAGCCCGCCGGATTGACCTGACGTACGTGGTGACCGCCTGGGCAAGGGAGGCCTCGGACGAGCACCGGATACTGTCGCGGGTGCTGGCAACGATGTTCCGGCGGGACACAATCCCGGAAGAGCACCTTGCGGGCCAACTTCAGCACGCTGATAAGAATGTGCTGGCCCGGATCATGCCGCCGGATCACCTGACAAAGCCGGCGGATTTCTGGGGAGTGATGGACAACGAGCTCCACTCCAACCTCACGTGGGTAATCACGGCGCCATTGAACGCATTTGCCCCGATCGAGGGTCCCCTGGTCCGCACTGCTGAATTCCGGTTCACCCGACCCGACTCCGACTGGATGGAGAACACCTTCCACATCGGTGGCCGAGTACATGTTGCGGATGACCCCGAGGCCGGGATCGGTGGTGTCCTTATCGAGGTGTTGGGGACAACGCTGCGCGACACCACTGGAGACGATGGGGCCTTCCTGTTCCAGGGCATGCCGGCGGGAGAACGAACCTGGCGGATCACGCCGCCGGAGGCAGAGGCACGGGAACAGACCATTCAAGTCCCGTCTGAGAACTACGACATCCACGTTTAACCGGCGGGCCGACAAAAAGTTAGCTTGCTCTTGACCCGAGATCCCCTCGCCCAATGCACTAAGAAGCTGTTAGTATCGCCGCGGCTTAGAACTGGCTGAACGGACGAGGAGAGAATCACTTGGCAACTGCGTATTTGACGCCTGGCGTTTATGTAGAGGAAGTATCAGGAGGAGCGAAGCCGATCGAAGGGGTCGGTACCGCGGTCGCCGCCTTTCTTGGCATCGCCGAAAAGGGACCGGTGGGCAAGGCCACATTAGTCACGAACTGGACTCAGTTCACGGACGCATTCGGGGGATTCATCCCGGGTGCATACCTGGCGCACGCTGTGTACGCTTATTTCAACAATGGAGGTGGCGTCTGCTACATCGTCAGGATTGGGAGCGAGGACGCGGGCGAGGTGAAGCCGGCACTGCCCGAGGCTTCCCTGTCGGCGGCGACCTCGCCGGACCAACCGACGATCAAGGCTATCGCCAAGAGCGAGGATGTCACGGACATCACCCTTGAGGTGACACCGGCCGACGAAGGTTTCGACCTGACGGTGCGCGGCGGCGGGCAGGAAGAGAAGCACGAAGGCCTGACCTTCGCCCGCGGCGCGAAGAATGTCTTCGACGTGGTGAACAAAGCTTCGAAGCTCGTCACGCTCGAAGAAGTGAAGACGAATATCGCGGTGGCAGAGCGGGCGCCGGCGGCCGGCCAGTACCCGTTGGCAGCGCCGACAACGATGTCGCTGTCGGCGGCCGATACGGCCCCGGCAGTTTACGAAGGCAACACTTCGGACCGCACCGGGATGGGCGGGCTGGAGGCGATTGACGAGATCACGATGGTCTGCGCGCCAGACATCATGGCCGGGTACCAGGCGGGCGCGCTCGACATGGACGGCCTCAAAGCAATCCAGCTGGCGATGATCGCCCATTGCGAGCGCATGGGTGACCGGGTGGCCATTATCGACACACCACCGGGCCTAACCGCGCAGCAGGTGCTCGACTGGCGGATGAACACCGCCGGCTACGACTCCAACTACGCGGCGATGTACTACCCGTGGGTCCAGGTTGCGAACCCGACACCAGGGGCAGCGAGCACATCGATGATGATGCCGCCTTCCGCCCATATAGCCGGGATCTGGGCCCGCAGTGACAGCGAGCGCGGCGTCCACAAGGCTCCGGCGAACGAGGTTGTCCGCGGGGCTCTCGGGCTCGAAATCAACGTGACCCACGGCGAGCAGGGACTGCTCAACCCGCAAGGGGTCAACTGCATCCGGGCCTTCCCTGGCCGGGGCATTCGGGTCTGGGGCGCTCGCACCATCTCAAGCGACCCCGAGTGGCGCTACCTGAACGTGCGGCGTTTGTTCAACTTCGTCGAGAAGTCGATCGAGGGTGGCACGCAGTGGGCCGTGTTCGAACCCAACGACTACATGCTCTGGCAGAAGGTGAAGCGGGACGTTGGGAGCTTCCTTACGAATGTGTGGCTGAGCGGCGCGCTTTTCGGCCGGACCCCGGAACAGGCATTCTTCGTGAAGTGCGACGAGGAGAACAACCCGCAGAGCACCCGAGATGCGGGTCAGCTCATCGTCGATATCGGGCTGGCACCGGTGAAGCCCGCCGAATTCGTCATCTTCCGCATCGCCCAGTACACACCGGGCGCTGAGTAGACCAGGAGTAATACATGGCAACGGCACACAACGCAGTCGACACCAGTCGAGAAGATCCTCTAACTGGATTTCACTTCCAGGTGGAAGTCCAGGGGATCATCACCGGCTACTTCACCGAGGTCTCGGGACTCGGCAGCGAGAACGAGGTGATCGAACACAAGGTCATCAACGAGAAGGGCACCGAGGTGGTCATGAAGATTCCAGGCCGTCTCAAGTGGGAGAACATCGTGCTGAAGCGCGGTATTACTTCCAACATGGATATCTGGGCCTGGCGCAAGCTGGTCGAGGACGGTAATGTCGCGGACGCCCGTAAGAACGGCACGATCACGATGTACAACCAGCAGCTGGCGGCAGTGGCGCAGTGGAGCTTTGAGAATGCCTGGCCAGTCAAAGTGACCGGTCCGTCCGTCAAGTCTGACTCGACCGAGCTCGGGGTCGAAGAGCTTACGCTCGCGCACGAGTTCATCGAACGTACGTCGTAGCTGTCCAAACCCCATCGCGGGGTCGACGGTACTACCAGGACGAGACGGAGTCGCGAGCCTCCGTCTCGTCTTCATCTCAGGGATAGGCGATGGCTGAACTACAGACTGAGTTCCCGTTTACGCTACCGCGTGGTTATGTGGACGATGAAGGACAGGTTCACAAGACCGGTGTTATGCGGCTCGCGACGGCGATGGACGAGATTGCCCCGCTCCGGGACCCCAGGGTGCAACAGAACGAGGCCTATCTTGTGTTGATCCTGCTGTCGCGGGTGATTACCCGGCTGGGCTCAGTCACGCAGGTCACACCAAACGTCCTGGAGGCAATGTTCACAGCCGACCTGGCCTACCTCCAGCGCTTCTATGGCCAGATTAACGAGCAAGGCACTTCAAGAGTGGTGGTGCAATGCCCAGAATGTTCGAAAGAGATGGAGGTCGACCTCTCCAGCCTGGGGGGGTGATCGGCTACCCCCTCGATCGTCTCTACGAGGAGGTAGCCTACCTCGCCTACCACTTCCACTGGGACCAGGGGACGATACTCGATATGGAACATGCAGACCGGCAACGATGGGTGGGCGAAGTGGCGTCGATCAACCAACGAATGAATGAAGCAACCGGGGGCGCCTGACGATGACTTCTGCGGCGCACCGCGATACCTACACCCAGCACCAGTTTGGCATCGAGATCGGTGGCGTGGTCAACGCCGTCTTCGACGAGATATCGGGCCTTGGCGCCAAGATGGAAGTGTTTGAGGTGAAGGAAGGCGGATTGAACGGGTATGTGCACAAGTTGCCGGGGCGCGTGAGCCACGGCAACATCACGTTGAAGTGGGGCTCCGCATACACGACCGCACTCTACGAGTGGTATGCCAACGTTGTGTCCAAGGCAGACAAGACGTCGGAGATGAAGAACATCTCGATCATCCAACTCGACCACCGGCGTGAAGAGATCCGCCGATGGAACCTGACCAGAGCCTTCCCAGTGGACTGGAAAGGGCCGGCTTTCAATGCAGCCCAGAGTGCAATCGCCGTTGAATCTGTGGAGATCGCCTATTCGAACCTTTCCATGGTGAAGCGGGGATAGTGGCAGATGGCCTGGTGGTGGCCGTTCGGCCGTAGAGGAAATGGGACCGACACTCGCGGCGAACAGCCGGTGGGACCTGGCGAGTCGCCGATTGTGACGCAGAGCGACCGAGACCTGGACACCGACGAGCCTCGTGGCCTTGCGGGCCTGCGGCCGGGTCCCGAAGGGACCGGAGCATCGCTCCTCCGCACGGTAGCCCGACCGATCGCGGAGAGCGGGTGGAGCGGGCCTTCGCTTGCCCGCGATGCGGGCCGATTCGGCCACGGCCGGGGGTTCGAATCCTTCGCTCTACGGATTATCAATCGGCATGGTGCCGCATCAGACGAGCCGCGCCACGCATTCGTTCGTTCGCTGCCGACGCTGATGAGCTACGAACCGGCGACCGGCATGCCGGCTCCATCGGCACCAGCGGGTGGCCCGACAGCAGTGCAGCGTGCCGAGGTCCCGGGGCAAGGAAGCGTACAGGACGCGATAGCGGCGGCGGAACGTTCGGCGGCTCCGACACAAAGGCGAAGCATGGGCGAGTCGGACATGGAACGCCTGCGCCGGATCATGGCGATGCACGAAGCCCAGGGAACCGGCGTGGCAGGGCGCCGTCCTGCTCCTCCCGCTGCGCCCACGCGAGCAGCCGCAGGCACGACGATTTCCCGCCGGGCTCCGGCCACGCCCGCCGATGTCCCGCGATCGACACCCGCTCGCCGCACGCGCGTGACGGAAGGTATCAGCCGGAACGAACCCCCTCAGCTGGTGCTCACGACGCCGCCACCGGCGCCAGACGCGGCGGAAGGTGACGAGGGAAGCGGGGCCGCCCCAATCGAGCGGGCTGTCCTCCCGCCGCCCATACGCGCCCAAGCGCTGCCACGCACTCAGTCGGGGGGCGTTAGCCGAGACGCCCAGACCGGGGCGGCCGATCGGACCCCCGCACGATCCTCAGCCACGGCGGAAGTTCGCGAAACCGCCACGCTTGAGCCAACCGCAGACAAGGATTCGGGGCCAACTCCAAGTGCCGGTGATGCCGGGGCGTCCGATACCGATGAGGCAATTCGGCGAGCCATCGAAGCGGCTGAGCGTCCCGCAATGCGAACCACCGACGACGAGCCGGATGATGATCGAGGCATCGGTGCCGGGCCACAGACTCCCAGGAAAGACCCACCATCGACTCCGGGGGCACCGCCATCGTCCCCGCCGCCGCTGGCCCGAACCTCAACCGAACCGCCGTCGGTGACAGGGGGAGACGCTGGCCGCGAAGTCAAGAATCCCACGGACCCGACAGGCGAGGCGACTCAAGCAACGCTCTCGCCCGGAACCAGTGACGAGATCACTCCTCCCGGACCGCCACAGATGGTGCTACGGGAAAGGCCTTCAGCCGTTGGGGGAGCTTCGGACGAGCCGGGCGAGAGTATCGCTCACGACCCGACCCCAAACCGCAATGCCGACGCCACCGCTACGCGGGCACCAGCGATGCCCGCGCAACCTCTGCAGCAAGCATCAGCCCACCCAGGTCAATCCATGCGACTGCCGGCGACACCAGTTCCCGGCCCGGATACAACAACGCCGGCCAGGGTGCGGCCGGGACGAGCAGAATTGCCGGGTATCACCGCCCCGTCCTTAACACTGGTTGAGCGGCATTCGTCGCCGGGGCGGCCCGATGTTCGGCCGGATACGGCTGCGGGCGCTCCTGCGGTGCCTGCTGACGCCGCAAGTACAGGCACTCCGATTACCATTCGGCGCGTTCCCGTGGATTATTCTCCGGCGGGCGAAGCGGCAAGTACGGATAGCGCCGGGGCGGCCCACGTTGAGCGGGCCCAGCCCGTGGGTACGGATCCTGATATGAGCGCTGCCGCTCCTCAGTCGACTGATCGGCCCGGTGCCCAAGAGGTACCAGACCCGGCGCGCGCCGTTGTTGAACCTGTCCGGGAAACGGATACACCGGCCACGCCCGTAACGCTCACGCTAGCAGGGCGCGTCGCGGCGATGAGCGTTGAGGTCCACCCAGAGGGTGAAGGAGCTCCGAGCATCCCGACCGGTGCAAGCCCCACCACGCCGGTCGATTCGGATGCTTCAGCCGTCCCTCCAGGCCCCCGCGCTACCGCCGCCGAGTCGCTACCCACAAGCGAAGGGCGTCCCGAGGCGGTCCAGCCTGCGGCCGAACAAGCCCGAACAACCTCGCCCTCCACTGCCGCGCAACCGCCGCGCACATCTGTGCCACAGGCAGCAGCAACTCCGCCGGCGGTCCTGGCGCGAACACCCGCGCCCCCCGGGAATCGCCGGGAGGGCCGCTCGCTGCCCCTGGTGCAGCCTGTACAACCGGGCCAGCCATCGAGCACGATGCGGCGTGGTACCGAATCTGCAGTGGCACCAGAACCGCCCAGGATTGGCGGGAGCGCCGGCCCAGCCACGCAGCCGACAGTAAGGACGCCCAAGCCGGTGTTGGGGATGCAGAAGAGCAGCCCGGTGACCGAACATGGTGCGGATCGGCGGGTTGAGTCCGGTATCGCACGAACAGGCTTCGCTGCAAGCCCTGCTGAAGTTGTCGTGCCGACGTCCACAGCTTCGCTGGCGAGGAAAGAAACAGCGGCAAGTGCGGACATCGCCCGGCCGCGGCTGCGCGTGCAGCCCACACCTGGGCCGAACCAGAGTCCACGGCTGGGGGCCGTGCTCCGGAGGTCGACCCCAGTGACGGGCGTTTCGCGCGTCCGTGCGCCTGCCTCAGCGGAAGCGAGTTCGCGTGCGGAATCAATGGTTGATCGAGTCGCCGGTAGTGGCACACCGATCTCGCCAATCCCGGGAGTGGCAGCCGGCCAACAGACGGCTATGGCAACACTCGTGAGGGCAAGCAGTGGCGTGGACCTCCAGCGGCCCACCCTGGATGCGGTGGAGATGACCAGCCCAGTCCGCCCGATGATTGCACCCGGACCCTCGTTCGCGCGGATAGCGGCCGCGGCGACCACCTTGCACCGGCTTGAAGTTCCAATGCGTCTGCCAGGTCAGAGGCAACCGGCGTACAGCGACCGGGTGCGCGAAAGGGGTCTCCATCCAGGGACCATGTCACCCCTGCCGGTTAGCTCCCGAATGCAGCGGGCGCCCGATGCGGGCGGCATTTCTCAGCCAGACGTCTCTGTCGCCATTCAGCGAGCTGTGTCGAAAGGGCCTGAGCTTGCCCTGGTTGCTCCCCCACGTACCGGAAGTGAGAGCAACACTGTTCAACGAGTTCCGGAGAGCGACATCGCCGTCGCAACGGATGTCTCGGCGGTTGGGGGAAGCAAATCCGCGGAGGCACCGTTCGACATCGAGAAGTATTTGCCCAGGATTGCAGATGCGGTCTGGAACGAATTCCGGAGGCGATTGCGCAGCGAGCGTGAACGTGGCCGGGGAAGGCTCTAGGAACAGATCATGGACAGCGGACAGCTCGTCAAGGCGAGCATCACCAACCTCGATACGAACGAGACCATCACGTTCGAGTTCAACCCGGCGGAGTATTCGATTTCGAAGACCAATAACTGGGCAACGTCATCGACGGTTGGCGAGAATGTTGGCGAGCTTGAATTCAGCGGCGGCAATCCGATTGAGTTGACGATGGCGCTGATCTTCGACACAAGTCTCAGCGGCGAGGACGTGCAGGGAACCTATACGAGCAAGCTCTGGAAGCTGGCGATGGTTAACCAGGACAACCTCGACCCGACGACCAACCGGGGGCGGCCTCCCCGTTGTGAATTCCGATGGGGGGGCAACTGGTCGTTCCAGGCGGTGGTGACAAGCATCACCGAGAAGCTCACCCTCTTTCTTCCGGACGGGACGCCGATCCGAAGCGATATCAACCTGACGTTGAAACAGGCACAGGATGAGGGTGACTTCCCGTTCCAGAACCCGACGAGTGGCGGGACCGTTGGTCATCGCTCACACATTGTCCGGCAACGGGAGACGCTCGACGGAATTGCCGCTGCTGAATATGGACAGGCGAGACACTGGCGATTCATCGCCGAGGTAAACCACATCGACAACCCGCTAACGCTGCGCCCGGGGCGAGTCCTTCGCCTGCCGCCGCTACCGGAGGAGTAGCCGATGCCCAGCGCACGGAACGACCTCACCCTTTTCCAGATGATGGTCGGGGGATCCGATGTCACCCCTGATACGTACGCCGACATCATATCCATCAGGGTGGAATCCCGGCTCGACATGGCTGCACAGGCGATTGTTGAACTTGTCGACAATCGCCTAGCGCACCTTTCCGGCACTATGTTCGACATCGGCAAGGCATTGAAGGTGCGGATGACGGGAGTGGGGTCCCAGTCTCTTGCCGACTTGTTCGATGGCGAGATTACTGCCCTCGAACCCTGTCTCGATGCCCAGGGGAGCGCATCGCTTCGCATCGAGGCCACCACCAGAGTGCACCGTCTTTATTCGGGCGCGAAGTCGCGAACATGGTCAAACTCGAAGGACTCCGACGTGTTCCGCACTATCGCAGGTGAACACGGTCTATCGAGCGATATCGAATCAACGCCGGAGACCTTCGACCACATTTCCCAGGCGGGCCAGACCGATTGGGAGTTCATATCGGAACGTGCGCGGCGAATCGGGTACCTCGCATTTGTGAGCGCGAACAAACTCTATGTCAAAAAGCCGGACTACTCGGCCGGGGCTTCCGTCGAGCTCAAGTGGGGAGAGAACCTCAGGGAATTTCGCCCACGCGCAACCGCCGCGATCCAGCCGTCCTCGGTAGAAGTTAGCTACTGGGACATGAACGGGAAACGGGCCCAAACCGGGACGAATGAAGCGACCAATGCTATCCCCAGCGTGGGGCTCAACGGCTCCACCCTGGCGAACTCCTACAGCCGTGATGCGACCAGGCTTGTCCGGTGGCCGGCTGTGAGCCAGACGGATGCCAATGCCGTCGCTGCCGGTGCACGGGCAGCGCTGTGGTCCGGCCTGATCCAGGCTGAAGGGGTGTGCGAGGGCACACCCGCCCTTGTCGCGGGGGGCAAGGTCAGCGTTTCGAATATCGGCAGCAAGTTCGGTGGCGACTATATCCTCTCGCAGGTACGGCATGTTCGTGACGTTGACGGATACCGCACTGAATTCGAAGTCCGCGGCCTTCGGTCAGAATCGTTCAGTGATCTCGTGGCCGGTGGGGTAGCGGAAGACGGGTTTGGCTCGTCCAGGCGGTGGCCAGGAGTGGTGCCGGGAGTTGTGAGTGACAGCAACGATCCGGAGGGGCTGGGCCGGGTGAAGGTGGCGTTCGCATGGCTGGCTAACGACTACGTGAGCAATTGGGCACGTATTGCTGTTCCAATGGCCGGCAACGAACGAGGGGTCTGGTTCGCACCTGAAGTCAACGACGAAGTCCTGGTCGCTTTCGAACACGGCGACATCGGTAGTCCTTACGTCGTTGGCTTCCTCTACAACGGTCAGGACAAACCTCCGCAAAACGCGGTGGTGGGCGGCACAGTCAATGAGCGTGTGATCGTCACGACTTCGGGCCACCAGATCATCCTCCGCGATCAGAGCGGCAACGAAGCCATCGAGATCATCGATAAGACCGGCTCCAACAAGGTCACGATAGACTCGTCGTCGGGCCTCATCACCGTTGAAGGCACCGATATCGAAGTGAAGGCCAGCAACAACATCAAGCTCGAGGGTACAAACGTCGAGATAAAGGCGAACGCCAATTTCAAGGTCGAGGCAAGTGCCAACATCGACCTGAAAGCGAACGCCCAGTTGAATGCGCAGGCGAGCGGCCCGGTGGCCGTGAAGGGTGCCGTCATCAACCTGAATTAAGGGACTCTCATCAACAGGCAGCGGGGTGTAAGCTACGCCTCCCGCATCACGAAATGGGTAGTGGATGGTTCGCAACGAACTCATAGGCAGGGGTTGGGCTTTCCCGCTGCAGCCAGACGGCAGCGGCGGCATTGCCATGGCTGATGGCGCCACCGACATAGACGAGGCGATCACCCTGATCCTCGGCACCAGCCTGGGTGAGCGGGTGATGAGGCCCGATTTTGGGTGTCGCATACATGAACTTGTCTTTGCCCCCGTGAACGGCGAGACGATGGGTTTGGCACGGCGATATGTCGAAGAGGCGTTGGGCTGGTGGGAGCCACGCATCGATGTCGAAGCAGTAGAGGTGACGGTGGACGATCGCGAGGCGGCGCTTGGCAAGTTGCTGATTGCAATTTCCTACGTGATAAGAGCAACGAAAGATGAGCGAACGCTTGTGTACCCCTTTTACCTGATCCGGGAAGAGGAGTAGGAGATGCCGCTTCGCGACCCGAAGCTTGATGATCGCTCGTTCCAGGAGATCGTCAACGAGACGAAGAAGCTGATTCCCAAGTACACGCCGGAGTGGACGGACCACAACCTTTCAGACCCGGGTGTCACGCTGATCGAGCTCTTCGCGTGGATGACCGAGCTCATGCTCTTCCGGCTCAATCGGGTGCCAGACAAGACATACATCCGCTTCATGGATCTGCTCGGGATTGAGTTGAAGGAGGCAGTGCCCGCCCGCACAATGCTGACCTTTCGGCTATCGGCGCCACAGACGGGGCCAGTCCGGATCGCTCGTGGGACGGAAGTGGCGACGATCCGGACGAATGAGCAGGAAGCGATCGGATTCACGACCGACGAAGGGCTGGTGATCACGCCACCAACCCTCGAGCAGTTTCTCTTCTCAGCCGACGATGTGACCTATGTGGACTACATGGATCGCCTTGGCATTCGGGATGAGTACTTCGACGCCTTCCAGGAACCGCCACTACCGGGCGATGCGCTGCACCTGGGATTCGGAGAAGATCTGTCGTCGCACATGCTTGAGCTGCGCCTTACCTGTCTTGTGGAGGGTATCGGCGTGGATCCCGACAACCCACCGCTCTCGTGGGAAGCCTGGTGCGGTGAGGTGCGAGGCTGGGTCGCGGCCTCCGTGGTGCTGGATGAGACGGGCGGTTTGAATGAGTCGGGACGGGTTCACCTGGATCTTCCGCCGGGGCTGCAGCAGCGGACAATTGCCCGACGGACGGCCTACTGGGTTCGGCTCCGAGTAGTGCAGCCGGGTTCGCGCCAGCCGATGTACTCCCAATCGCCACGAATCAACACGATTGATGTTGCGTCGATTGGTGGAAGCGTGGCCGCGACACATTCAGACCTGGTGCAATTCGAATTGCTTGGCTCGGTGTCCGGTGCACCGGGAGAGACCTTTGAGTTACAGCACACACCCATCCTCGCCCGGCTGCCTGACGAATACCTCGAAATCGAGACTGAAGATGGTTGGACGAAGTGGAGCGAGGTGAGCACGTTTGCGGCTTCGGAGGAGAGCGACCTCCATTATCGGCTGGATGGTGTGACAGGTGAACTCTCGTTTGGACCGGTGATCCGGGATATGCATGGAGATGAGCGTGCGTACGGGGCACAGCCGCCGCGTGGTGCGAGTCTCCGTATGCGCCGCTACCGGCAGGGTGGAGGGCTCGTCGGGAATGTTGGGGCGGGGACGCTGTCGGTGATCAAGTCCGCAATCCCGTTCGTGTCTTCGGTGACCAACCGGCTGCCGGCGACGGGCGGTCTCGATGCCGAATCGCTGGACGCCGCGAAGCTTCGAGTACCGGAGGCACTGGCATCGCAGGAGCGCGCGGTGACCGCTCGTGACTATGAGTACCTGGCGAAAGAGGCATCGCGGCGAGTGGCGCGGGCCCGGTGTATTGCCGTGCGGGGGAGTGCCGCGACAAGTTCCGTACCGCCCGGCACTGTAGAGCTTCTCATTGTCCCGACTTTGCCTGCCGACACGCCTCGCACGCTGGACTTCCTTCAGCCTCCACCGGACCTGCTGGAGGAAGTACGGAGCTACCTGGACGAGCGACGTCTGCTGGGCACACAGCTGGCCGTGGACGGTCCGGCTTACGTTGGAGTAACGGTGGAAGCTTCTATCGTTGTCCGAGCGGGGCTAAACCGTGAGAACGTGCGGCTGGATGCAGAACAACGCATCACCCGGTACCTCGACCCATTGCTGGGAGGCACGGAGGGCCGCGGGTGGCCATTCGGACGCCATCTGTACCTGTCGGAAGTGCAATCGGTGTTGCAGGCTGTACCCGGCGTTGAGTACGCGCAGGACGTCACGATCTACCAGGTGGATCTTCAGACCAACCAGGCCCGAGCGGCCGGACAGCGCATTACGCTCGCGGATGATGTCCTGCTCCTCTCAATCGACCATCGGGTCTCGGCGACGAGTGGCACATGACGAGCGAGGCTACGTCTCCAGCGAGTCGTAACGGACACAACGCGATCTTTCCACCGGGGCTGCTGGGCGAGGCAGTGACGCCTGTGCGCAGCCGGTTGGTCGAATATCTGCCAGGGGTTTTTCACCGCAACGAATTCCTCGGGCGTTTTCTGCTGATTTTCGAAGAGGTGCTTGGCCCTCTCGACCGCCAAATTGCGAACCTCCCGGCGTTCTTCGACCCGGACACGACAACCCCGGAGGTGCTCGATTGGCTGGCCAGGTGGGCAGGGATCGTGTTCGATGACCGGGTACCCGTGGCGCAGCGCCGGCAGGCCGTCAACAACGCCGTGAGCATCTACCGGCGGCGCGGAACGGCCCGGGGCCTGGCGGATTTCATTGAGTCGGTAACGGGTGTTCGGCCGGAAATCGTCGAACCAACGCTGGCTGAAGTCAGCCGTGATGCGGCGCTGACGTTCACGTTCACGGTGCAATTGAGGGTGCCCGCCGATTCGCCGATAGAGGAAGACCTTGTCCAGCGAGTGATTGATATCGAGAAGCCGGCGTTTGCCGCCGGTACGCTCGTGTTTGAACGCTCTGAGGCCTAGTTCTTCACCTTCATGAACCTGTCGCCGGTGCCATCCGTCTGACCTTCGGCCGCCCAGCCGGCCAGGCCGTCATCGGTTGCGACCTGCCACCACAGGAAGCCGTCAGATTCGACCGGGCCATCGGTAATGTCGACGACCTGACCATCACAGATCCGTCCGACGATCGCGCTCTGGGGATCACCGCCGGCGAGCGTGGGACCCTGGCGGACGCGCAGGCAGTCCCCGGTGGGTGAGTTGATAATCTCAGCACTGCCCCCCACGTGGAGGCCGTCGGGAGTCGGCGTGGGCAGGGCTGTTGTCGGCTCAGTGGTTGTGTTGACAGCAACGGTTGGCGTGGGGCTCGAGCCACTACCGCCGAACATGTCGGGCAAACTGCCCGCACGTGCCATCAATGCTCCTGCGCTGAGCACGGAGATCCCGAGGAAGGCACCGAGGAAGTACTTCCAGTTCTTCAGAGGGGCTGTGTAGCGGAAGTTCGCACTCGCATTAGCGGGATTGCCGCCGGTGGCAGGCCTCGCTGTGGACGTGAAGCGGTAACTCCGGTCTCTACCGAAGGGATTCTTCTTTTTGGGAGCGACCTTGAGCACAAGGTTCCGTTCTTCGCCCGGGCCAAGCTGGACCGATTCGTCAGCGAGCTCGTAGTCCAGCTCGTCGTCGTCGTCAGCGACTGAGACGTTGTAGTCAGCGGGGGCGTTGCCGAGGTTCTGGAGGCTGATCGTGTACTGGCTCTTGCCCTGCGGGCCCTTCATCGCGAACTTGAAGTCGTCGAACGGAAGCATGGTGAATCGGCCGAGGACCCGAACTTCCCGGCCTTCGGAGGACGTCGCAGCTACAGCGAATTCATGCTCCCCGGCGGTTGATTCCGACCTCTTCGGTGGCTGGAGCACGATAGTGACTTCGTCCCGGGCGCCGGGAGCGAGTGACAGTGTGGGGCGGCGCACCTGCACCCACGCGGCGGGCAGGTCGGGAATACTCAGGGCAACCTGGTCGACGGTCTTGCCCCGGTTGTGGACGGTCACAGTCGCGGTTGTGGCTGAGCCGGGGCTAATTGGCTGGGAGGGTGAGGCGAGTGAGACCGCAATAGTCGGTTGCCCCTCAGCACCAGTGACGACGGAGGTTGAGGTCCCTTCCGGCGCAGTCGCCTCAGTGAGCCAACGGGCTTCGCAGTCGCCAAAGCGCATGACCTGGCTCCCGGCAACTGCGATAAATTCGGTGGTGCCAACACGCTGGCTGCCGACAAAGGTGCCCGTGGCCGAGCCGATGTCCTGGACCTGCAGTTTGCCATCTTCGATCTTGAGGTGGGCATGACGTCGAGACACGGAGACATGATCGACGGTGATGCCGTTGTCGAGTGACCGGCCGAGGGTCAATGAGGGGTTTTCGATGGGGTACTCGCGGACCTGACCGTCCGGAGTTGTTACGCGAAGAATGCCGTATTGCATGTACGCCGGGCGCGGTTGCCTGCGCGCCACCTCCCGCTGGTTGTGGGAAAGGATACGTTCGACGATGGCGACAGGCTATGGCAGAACGCAATCGCCTGCGGCCCGGTTCTTGATCGTCCTTGATCGGGGTAGTGGTCGTGCCCACGCTGTGAGGCAAGTGGGGACTGATTGGGTGGAAATGAGGCGGTAGAGTGAGGACGCTTGTAGATGCGCCCCCGTAGCTCAGTGGACAGAGCAGCGGACTTCTAATCCGAAGGTCGCAGGTTCAAATCCTGCCGGGGGTGCCAGATTCCGGGAGTTCGAGAAGGATGGCGAGCCTGGGGGATTGGGGGGACTCCCCTCGGCAGGACGTGACTCGGGTCTCCGGTAGATCTGCCGGTGCTTGGATCCCGGGGGATTGAATCGGGAGGCTCCTGCTTCGGGGACACCAGCAAGTGCCTCCAATGTCACTCGGAGTAGCTTCCGAGCGTGGTGTTGACGTTGATGGTCGCGGGGCCTGTGCCAGTGGCTACGCCTGAAATTGTTCCACTGGCGTTGAACGGTGCCGGCGGCGGGAGTTGGTTCTGACTCAGGCAGCGTGGGTCGGTGAAAGGCTTGGCCAGTGTGTATGAAGTCGTGCCCGAAATGCTTAGTCCTGCGTTGTACGGTCCTCCCGTCGTGGATATCGCGCCAGAAAACCCGGTTGTGAAGGACGACGTGGCGACCGCCTGCGCATCATCAATCTGAGTACTCCCCTCAAAGCAGGCGTTCGACAGGATCTCGCTCCTGCTTCCCGAGAGGGTCCCCGTCACGGTGCCGGCCCCAAAATTGATGGTCAGGGTCAGCTGGGCGCTGAAGGAGCCGAGGACAAAGCTCACAGCACGCGACTCGGTCGGCGGTACGCTCACCGTGTTTGTGGGGACGGGTGTGTCCGTTGGCGACGGTGTAGCTGTTGGCGGCGACATTGGAG
>JAGQGZ010000050.1 GCA_020432105.1 Dehalococcoidia bacterium
GGGGTAGTGGTAGTTCTCGCTGCCCATGGCCACAAGCACGTGCTCGTGGCTCAGCACAACCCCAAGCTCCTCTGCTGCAATCGGCCCCAGTACCGTCTCAACTTCTTTCATGGTCAAATCCTTCCCCACGGGCTGAAACCCGGTTCATATTTCTCCTGGAGGGCCGCCGGTGACTCATCATCACCCCCGGCCCCCTCGCGTCTCGACGCTGGTCTGCTCGCACGCCTTCGTTTCCCCTCATGAACCAATCGCGGCCTCGATCAGGCGCCGATCTTCCGGGTCGAAATCGAAGGAGAGCGCGGCCTCCCGGGCCGCGGGGCTCATCTTGCGCCAGGTCTTCCGCAGGATGCCGATAACGGTGTCTTCTTCCTGCGTAGGCCTGAACGCATGCAGCTGGGTTTCCATGAACACCAGTGAGAGTGCGTCTTCCAGTGCCTGCACTTCAGGGTCGCGGCCCAGTCCCTGCTTGCGAATGATCATGCCCACCCGCGCGATGGTCTCCTCGTCGTAGTCGCAGGTGCGGAGGATGGCGGCTGCGGTTTCGGCGTGAAACACCTGCAGATCGCGCCGCCAGCGCAGGTAAACCTGGCGCCCGGCCGGGTAGTCCGCCCGGGGTCGTTCCCAGCGTCGAACATGGTGGGCTCGCGATGCCAGCTTCAGCGCCTCAGACGCATCCGGGCGCAAACGCTCGACCCAGCGCAAGGCCATCTCCGCGTGTGTCTGTTCCTTGGGCACGACTTCACCCTTGAGCGACAGGGTCTCCGGGTCGTCAGCGTTGGCGGCGTCGATAGCGGCAATCGCCCGGTGGAAGCGATCGCCGTCGTTGACTTGCATCGGCTACGGATTCTAGCCCACCGGGCAGGGTGCCGTTGCTCAGCGCAGCCGCGCCGCGTGCTCGATCAGGTCAACTGCCTGGTCGACGTTCAGGTGGTCGGTGTTCACACACAGGTCGTAGGTCGAGGGCGACATCCAGGCGGTCTCGTAGAAGCGGTCGAGGTAGATGATCCGCTCCTGGTCCGTGCGTTCCGCGACCGCCCGCGCCTCTTTTTCTTCCATACCCATGTTTGCCATGATTCGCCGTGCCCGGCCCGCAACCGAACCGCAGATCAGCGTACGCATCACGTCGGGCCGCCCTTTCAGAACGGCCTGGCCCGCGTGGCCGACGATCACCGCATTGCCCTGGTCGGCGATGTCGATGATCACCCGCTCGATGAAGCGCCGGTAGTCGGTCGACGTGTACATCGGACTCTCGGCCAGTGGCGCCGGGTTTGCCCAGACGGCCTCCGGCATGCTCGGGTTGCGAGCCAGCGTCTCCAGGATCCGGGTGAGTAGCGATGGCGATCGCTCGGCCTCGCTCACCGCCTCTGGAGAGGCGCCGGCTTCCTGCGATGCGTCCTGCACGATCTGGTAGTCCACGTAGCGGTAGTCCAGGCGCGATGCCAGTTCCCGGGCGATATCCTCACCCAGGGAACCTACCTGTCGCGCGATTGCGATAACCTTGGTGTTCATCTGCGGCTCCTGCGGTCGCTGGCAGGATGATAGCACCGCTCCCCACTCGGCTGTTTGGAAACACAGAGCGACGTAACTCCAACGCCGACATGGAAAGTCCAGCCCAATTCCCCGGGTCGCCTGTCGAATTCGACGCCCGACGGGTTAGAGTGGGAGGTATCTCGAGAACAACTGATAAGGCGCATATGCCTTTGGGCGGAGGTTCCCATGGCGATCCAGGTCACTCTTCTCTCTCACACCGACGACCCCCTCCGCTCCCTCTACATGGCCTATCGCACCTGCTACAGCGCTCTTACGCCCCAACAGGTAGCCGCCCGGATCGAGGACGAGCGTATCCCTCGCGACAAGATGCAGGAGTTCATCACCGAGCGTCTCAAGACCGGTCACGCCAGCCCCCTCGAACAGATTCACTTCGAGTTTGGCATCAGTGGTGTTTCTCGCGCCTTTAGCCACCAGTTCGTGCGCCACCGAGTCGGCATCAGCTTCGAGCAGCAGAGCCAGCGCTACGTCACCTACAAGGGCGGCACCTTCCCTTACACCGTGCCCCAGACAGTCGAGAAGGCGGGCCTCACGGACGAGATGCGCGACCTGTTCTCGGCCGCCGGTGACCTCTACGAAAAGATGGTCGCGGCAGGCGTCCCGGCTGAGGATGCACGGTTCCTCTTGCCAAACGCCACAAACACTAACTTCAAGATTACGGTGAACTTCCAGGCGCTGCTCCACATCGCCGACCTCCGGCTCTGCACCCGGGCCCAGTGGGAATTCCGCCGCGTTGTCGCCCTCATGCGCGGCGAGGTGATGAAGGTCGCCCCGGAACTCGGCCGCTACCTTCAGCCCAAGTGTGGCGAGCACCGGATGGGCTATTGCGACGAAACCGAGAAGGACTGGGAAGAGTGCCCCATCGGCCGGGTCCGCCCCCACAAGACCGCGCTGTTCCGGATCTACGACTCCTACCGCAAGGGTGAACTCCAGCCGCTCCGCGAAGAGGACTGGGCTGCCATCGAAGAGATCGGCGAGGGTGACCCCGCAGAGGCCCCTGCAACCTGGTAGGCGGGACCTTGCTACGGGGCCGGATGGCTCCCCACCCGGGTGTTGGGCGTCCCCTTTTCGCCCTCCTGGTCGCCCTGGCCCTATTCGGCACCGCCTGTAGCAGTGCCGGAGAAACCATCGAACCAACGGCCACAGTAGCCGCCACGCTTGCGAACAGTCCCACAGCAGGCCAGCCCACGGCCACTGCGACGGCGGGTGACGAGCAGCCCGGCTGGGCGAGCTTCTACCTCGAAGCTACTGTGCGGTCGCGATCAATCGCCGAGACCGCCGGTCCAGGCATCACACCGGCCGGCCCCGAGGGATTCAGCCTGACCGAAGTCGAAATCGCATGGTCGAGCGAATCGCTCCAGCTGTTCCGGCAGGAGCTGACGGTACAGGTCGAAGGGCAGCCCGACGCCGTGACACAGGTGATCGGCACCGGCGATGGCATTGTCGTCTTCGATGTGAGCGGCAACCGCTATCAACGGAATGCCTACCCGGAGGGCCAGGAGGACCTGGTCGCCGCACCCATCCTTGCGCCAATTGTTCTTGGGCCACCCTCAACACCGGACTTCGACGCTCCTTTCGAAGGCGCTGTCGAGATGCTGGAGGGCCTCACCGGGCGGCCGGAAGGACTCGTCGAATTGCGCGAGGATGTCGTCGCCGGCCGGCCGACGCGTGTGTTCGAAACAGGACCGGTCACCTGCGAGACCAACTCCAGCAGCGGTGACCGTGAGTGCCGCGGGACCGTCACTGTGTGGGTTGATACCGAGACCGGGTTCATCCTCCGCTACCAGGCAGAGGATCCCGGCATCCAGGAGATCAGCGTAGAAGTGACCCGCATCGACTACGGCGTCAGCTTCCAGGGCGATACTTTCGGCTTCGATCCGCCGCCGGGCGCAATCGAAGCGACCCCCTGAGCACTCCCCTAAGGGTCCCACCATTGTTCCCCGTCGTTCACTACCAGGCTCCACTCGTCCCGTAGCGATGTCGAGTCTCTAGCTAGACACCACGGGGAGTGACACCGTGCCTTCAACCCTTACTGTCCCGCGTCTTGGCAAAGGCAGCCCCGGCGGCCTGATCGCCGAGTGGTATGCACCCGAGGGCGCGACCGTCGAGCCCGGTGACCGAGTATTCCGCCTTGAGAGCGGGTTCATTTCCATCGACATCGAAGCCGAATCGAAGGGCATCGTCCGCCACGTTGTGCCGGCCGGCATCCCCCAGTTTGAAGGCGAAACGGTTGGCTACGTCCTCGGGCAGGGTGAACGGATGCCCGCCGATCTCGCGGCCAGCGAGGCTGACGTGGCGGCCGGCGAAGAGGATGACGAAGATTCCATCGCGGTCTCGTTCATCGGCACGGCTACGGTCGGCGCCTTCGGCGAGGATCTCGGCGTGCCACCGGTGCCGAAGGTTGCCGGCGGCGAGCCTGTGCAACTGCGCCCTCGCCGCCACCTTTTCGAGCCCGAAGAAGGCAAACCGCGTCTCTGGGAACAGGTGACCGACGAGAAGGAGCCGGGCGATGAGCCAATCCCCAACTCCGCGGTGGTGCCGGCGCCAGCCCGTCCGCGCCCGCTTGTCATGCGGGTGGCAGTCCCCATGACTGAGGCCGCCAGGATCCGCGAACAACTCGCCATCGAGTGGAAGGACGAACCGCTGCAGGTCCGCGATGAGGCCACGATTGTCCGTGCTGTCGGTCACGCCCTCCAGGAGCGGATTCCGCTCAAGCCCTACGGCGAGTCCGTCGGCCTTTCCCTGCTCACTACCGATGGTCCCGAGTGGTACAACGTGGACCGTCCCGGCAAAGGACCGTTCAAGGGTGTCGTTCGGAGCCTCAGCAACGTGGTCGATGAGGACCCGGCCCGTCCCGTGACAGTGGTGAGCTACCGCGCCTTTGGTATCGATAGTGCCGAGCCAAGACTGGCCGATGGGGCCGCGATGGTGCTGGGCATGGCCCAACCGGTCATCACGACCGCCGCAACCCTGACCCTCGTTTACGACCCTGAGCAGGTCGACGACCACCTTGCCGCCGCATTCCTTGGCCGTGTTCGTGAGCTGCTCGTCCAGCCCTACGCGCTCCTCGCCGAGTGATGGCGATGGCAACAGGTACCGCGACGGGCACAATGGAGACGGAGGACACCGTGTCGAACGATTGGCAGCGCAACATCAGCGTCTACAGGTTGGGGTTGTCCAACTACAAGGACACCCACCGCCTGCAGACCCGCCTCCAGGATCAGCGTCGCAACGGCGGCGGTGACGACACGTTGCTCATCACCGAGCACAAACCGGTCTTCACCCTCGGTCGCGGCAACCCCGAACCCGACCTCCGCGTCGGCCGTTCCGTCGTTGCCAACCAGGGCATCGAGATTATTCCCACCGAGCGTGGGGGAAACATCACCTACCACGGTCCCGGCCAGCTTGTCGCTTACACCATCGTTGACCTCAAGGCCTGGGAGTGCAGCGTCACCGACTTCGTTAGCGGCCTCGAAGAGACCGTTATCCATGTCCTCGCCGATTGGGGCATCCGTGGCGACCGCAAGGACCAGGCCCGTGGTGTCTGGGTCGAAGATCGCAAGGTCGCCTCGGTTGGCCTCTATGTCCGTCGCTGGGTCACGATGCACGGCATTGCCCTCAACGTTGACCCGGATATGAGCCACTTCGACCTCATCAACCCTTGCGGTCTGAAGGATGTCGAGATGACCAGCCTTTCGCGCGAGGCAAGCAAGGGCGTAGCGATGGCCGAGGTCGTCGAATCCTTCGTCGACCACTTCGCGACCGTCTTCGATGCCGAGGCCACCTATCAACAGGTGCCTGGTAAGGCAGCCGCCCGCACGTAGCGAAGTACCCCGCAAACCGGGTAGGCTTCGCATCCTTTGGAAGGAGCGAAGCAGATGGATGTCCGCGACCTGGTCGACCCGGCGTACCGCACGCTTGTCGAACAGCTGGCCGCCAACCCGGCTGACTGGAGCAACCCGGCAAAGGTCCGTGCCGACCGGCGCGCGCTCCAGCCACCGGCGCCCATCCCCGATACAGTCGCGTGGCACGACCATGATGCGCTCGGCCCCGAAGGGGCACCCCCGGTGATGGTTCGCCTCTATCGGCCGATGGACCAGTCGGGCCCCCTGCCCTGCATCTACTGGATCCATGGTGGCGGCTACATGGGTGGCACCGCCGACAGCGCGAACGAGACTGCCAGCGAGTGGGTGATGAGCCTGAACTGCGTGGTTGCCTCGGTCGAATACCGGCTGGCGCCTGAGAATCCCTACCCGGCCCCAATCGAGGATTGTTACGCGGGTCTCCGCTGGCTGACGAACAGCGCCGCCGACCTTCAGATCGACCCGGACCGCATCGTCATCGGCGGCGGCAGCGCCGGTGGCGGGCTCTGTGCTGCCCTCGCCCTGCTCGTCCGCGACCGCGGCGAGCTGAAGGTCAGCCACCAGGTGCTGCTTTACCCGATGATCGACGATCGCCGGAACCGCCCGTCGCACGCCTGGGATACCTGGGTCTGGACGAAGCAGAGCAACGAGACCGGCTGGAGGGCCTATCTCGGCAACCTCTTCGATACGGACAACGTGCCGGCCTACGCCGCGCCCTCACGTGCCACCGACCTCACGAACCTGCCGCCGGCTTACATCCTTGTCGGCAGCCTCGACCTCTTTCTCAGCGAGGACATCGACTACGCCGAGCGGCTGCTGGAGGCGGGTGTGCCAACGGAACTCCACATCTATGCCGGTGGCCCCCACGGATTTGATGTGCCCGCACTCGGTGGGAAGGCCGAACTCGGCCGGCGTGCCCGCGCCGACACCGCTGAATACCTGCGCAGGGCCTTCGCAACGACGGCGACCCGGGCAGACGTGACAGCTGCTGGTTGATGGTTCGTCCGTTGGCCCGTCGTGATTCAGACTGCGGGCGCCCGTGATCTGTCCCAGTTGCACCGCTGAAAACCGCGACACCGCTGCTTTCTGCCGTGAGTGCGGCACTGCGCTCGCCGCCTATGGCACGCCGCCGTCGTGTCCCAACTGTGGCAATGCACTCACCCCCGGTGCGGCATTCTGTCGCCAGTGTGGCGCCACAGTTGCTGCGCGCACAGCCTCCGCTACGGTTTCGCGCCCGTGGCTTCCCTGGGCCGGGATCGCCGCCGCTGTTGTCCTTGTGGTGGCCGCCGTGACGGCCCTGCTGCTTCTGAATTCCGGTGATGAAGACGAGCCGGCGAACGTGGCCCCGGTTGGCGACGCGACCCCGGCGCCGTCCACCACGGACGCCCAGGGTGCCGCTCCCCTGCTGACAGGGATCGTCGCCAGCGCTGACCCGGCTGACCCCCTCATCGAACGCTACGAGTTCGAGCCCACCGAAGAGTTCCCCGTCACGGCCATAGAGTTCCTCGGGGACAAGTCCGGAGACACGGCGGCGCTGAGGAACGTGCTCATCCACGATGCCGAGGGCGGCATCACCCGGATGGCGGTTGGCGACGAGGGGCTCGTCGAAGAGGTGCGGACGCCGGACGGCACGGTGTTCCGCCTTGAATACGAGGAACGCCGCGCGATCGTGCACGTAATGGCCCCTGATGGGGAGCACGGTGCCGCTATCGTTCCCTACGAAGGCGAGGTCGCCGGCCTCATTGAGGCGTTGCGCCGCACCGCTCCCGAACCGACGACGGCCTCCCGCCTGCGCGACACGGAATCTGCGCTCATCAGCCTCGCACAGCCGGTCCCCGGCAATCTCAATCTCGCTGTCCAGCAAGGCACGTTCTCCTTCCGTCGCCAGGCCACTTTCCACGTCACAGCCGCCGACCAGGCTGGCAGCGCTATTGCCGCGATGCTCAGGCTCAACGTCTCCACCGAAGGCTACGACCACTCCTACGTCGGTGAGCGCATCGTGCTCGGCGATACGCCGTACGTTGAAGTCACCGTCACCCACGCCATCTCCCAGGACAGCGTGAGCCGTGCCTACGACCGCTGCGAGGAAGCCAGCAAGAGCAGGAACTCTACCGCCGTGCTCGGGAGCCTGTTTGTGGGCGTTGCTGCGACGCTCCTCGGTGGGCCGCTTGGCGGCCTCACGGCAGCGCAGGCCGTCGGGGTGGGTCTTTCCGCCACATTCGCAACGCTGTTTGTCGGGGAAGGAACTGAACGGCTCTACCCTGACTGCCGCACGATCGTTGTCGCGGCTGCGCGGGAGACCTTCGGCAAACAATCCGCCCGGGTCACTGTCTCGCCGGTTACCGGTGGTGCCATTGCCTCGGTCAGCCCCGCTTCGGCCTCGATGCCCTCCTACGTACCCTTCCAGGATGCGCCACTCCCCGTGCCGGTCGGCCGTGCCCACTTCACGGGCACCCTGGACGTCCCTGGTTGCGCCAACGGTCCCAGCGGCGCCCTTCCGGGAAGTGGGCCCGTCCTCGCGAGGCTCTCTGCCACCGAAGACGTCACGTCGTTCTTCACCGGCCAGGTTTGTCGCGCCGGGGTCACCGACCCCCTCAGCGATGTTCCCTGGGTGCGCGACGGCGAGCTGGATGAGGTGATCGAAGCCATCGAGGCCACACCAACCCCGTCCGGCCCTGCGGTCGAGGATGAGACCGTCGAGCCCGGCGAGGACACCCCAACTCCCGTCCCGCCAACACCGACGCCAACACCGACTCCCACTCCCACGCCATCCCCGACTCCTTCGCCCACCCCAACAAACACGCCTACCCCGACGAACACCCCGACCAGCACCCCGACGAACTCGCCTACCAGTACCCCGATCCCCACCGCGACCCTCCCGCCCATCGTCAACTACACCGGCAGTCTCTTTGAGATCGTCGCCGATGGTGACGTTGACTTCCTGACTTCGACCGTTGAGTTCACTGCCAACTTCAGCAACGGCGCCTTCGCCGGGAGTCTGAGTGGCTGGGGCGAGGGCATCCGCACCTTCACATGCGATCTCGGCGGCGGCACCGTCGACACTTCCAACGTGAAGTACACGACCACTTATTCCGCTGCCTTCAGTGGCACCTTCAGCGAGGCCACGAACAGCTTCGAAGGCACCATCAGCGTGGGTGGCACGGCCACCGGCCAGCAGATCACCTTCTTCACGCACCCGGCCTGCGCCGGCTTCAACGGTCAGCCCATCCCCGGCAAGAGCTGGAGCGGGAGCGGCACCGTCACCGGAGCTATCTCCCGTTTTGCGGTCAGCATCAACACAAACTGGACGGCCGGGAGTGCAGTTGCCGGCGGCGCTACCGGCCTCGATCCCTGACCCGCTGGGCCACACGCCTGCCCGACGTAGAATCGCCCTCGTGTCCAGTGTCTACGATGAGCTAGTCGAAGCGTACCCGGCCTGGTGGGTCGACCTTCTCGGCGAACAGAACCACGTAGGTGGTATCGAGAGCACGAAATGGCTCTTCGCCCGGTCTGGCCTCCATCCCGGCGACCGCGCCCTCGATGCCGGCGCCTTCGTCGGCGGTGCTGCCCGCTTCCTCGCCTCCGAGGGTGTGAGGGCCGTTGCTCTCGACCTTGGCCGCGACTTCCTTGCAGCCGGCCACCGGATGGATGGTGGCGCCTCCGTAGACTGGGTGGCCGGCCTCACCCAGCGCCTGCCGTTTAGCGAGGACGCCTTTCGCAGTGCCTGGTGCATGGACAGCTACATCGCGCCCCGCGAGCTCTCCCGTGTACTCCAGCCGGGCGGCACGATTTGTCTCTGTTGCGAGGTGCCCGTTGATTCCCGCGGTGGCGTCGAAGCATTCATCGAGGAGTGGCGCGAACTTGGGTTCGACCTCACCGCCCACAAGCAGCTGAGCCTTGAAGCCACGCAGGCCTGGCGTGCAGCTGAGACCGAGCTCGTCCGTCGCCGTCCCCACTTCCAGGAGCGCTATGGCCAGCGCGGGTACATCGCCCAGCTCGATATGGTCACCGATCTCGTGCAGGCCTACGAACGCGGCGAACTGGGCCACGGCCTCTTCGTCTTTACGAAGGGATGATCGGCGGCCGCTCCTCGTACCGCTCGAGCAGTTCGTCCGCATTCAGGTCGGTCACCGCTGTCAGGCTCCGTTCGGCCATCCTGCCGACGAGCTCAACCCCGCGCTCGTTGCCCAGGTCGATTGAGCCGCCGGCAATCAGCGGGTAGGCCACGCAATACAGCGTTGCCACCCGGTAATCGTCCCAGCACTGGTCCCAGCTGTACGTGTTCTTCTCGGCCACAGCGACCTCGTAGTAGCCCTTCATCCAGTCCTTTTCGTTCGCCTTGCGCTCGCCCGGGTCAATCGATTGGCTCAGGAAGTAGGCGATGTCGTACGGCCCCCGCGCTTTTACGGTGATCTGCCAGTCGATCAGCGTCAGCGCTCGCGATCCGTCGGTGCTACCGAAGAAGATGTTGTCGAGGCGCAGGTCCCCGTGGTTGAGCGTCTGCGGGCGTTCGGAGAATGCGTCCTGCATTGCCATCATCCGGGGCGCCATCGCCTGCACGACACCACGCTGGCGGTCGCTCAAGCGTGACCCGAAGTTCGTGAGAAACGGTTCCAGCGACATCATCGCCGACGTCTGTGCCAGCTTCAGCTCCGGGGCTGCCGGGGTCGGGATCCACTCAAGAGCTTCCAGTTGGCTTCTGTCCCACCACTGGGCGTGCATCTTCGCCACTTCCTGGATCAGCAGGTCGGCGTCGGCCACTGATGCCCCTTCGACCTGGTCACCCTGCCGCAAGCTCCCCACGTCCTCCATCAGGATCACATACGCCTGCTTCTCCGCGTCCCTTGCCGAGTAGTAATTGCGCGGGGCCGCGAGCTCCTGGGCCAGTTCGTGGTAGATGTGGGCTTCCTTTTCGTAGAACCCCAACATCTGGGCTACACCGAATCCTCCCGGATCCTGGGTCGGCAGTTTCGCGACGATAGTCGGCGGTGCCCCCGCTTCGTCCCGGTCGTAGGTCAGTGTGATCCGCGCGAGCTCGCCGAGGATGCCCACGCCAACGCCTATCTGTTCTCTCGCTGTCTCGGTAATCTTCGCGTCCTTGATGACCCCGCTGCTGCGTAAGGCATCGGTGAGCCAGTCCGCGGTGATCTCGTCCATCCGCTTCGGGATAGTCAGTGCCATCTTCTTGCCTCCCTTCCCCGAAAATTCCGGGTCGGCGGATTTTACAGCGCCGGGCCCCTGCGTCGAGTGGCATGCCGATCGCACAGCACCGGGCCTCCGGGGCGTTCGAAAACGCGCCGGTAGATCCCGCGATGTCGGGCGCCAGGTAGTAAGGGATTGGACGGGAGATCGTTCCCGGGCGGCTACATCTCCGCGGCGGGCGGCTCGATCGGGTTCCGGTACTCCGTCCAGGCGAAGGCCACGATCAGCCACAGGATGGTCGCCCCGAGAAGGACGCCTGTCATGATCGAGAGCGCGTCACGAAGGCCATCACTGCCTTCGACCGAATTGCCCCGAAGGATGTTCAGCAGCGTGAAGAGCAGCGCAACCGCGAGCAGGACAATGGGGACAGCAAGTGCCTTGAGGCGCATCCCTGCTGCCAGGTAGCCCATGGCAAGGCCCCCGATCACCAGGATGGGCACCGTCACCGGCACCACCCAGTCCCGGTGCGAATCCCACGAAGCGCGCGTTTGGAACGCCAGCGCAACCGAACCCAGGGCAAGAACCGTCCCGATAATGAACGGTGCCCATACCTTGACGAAATCCTGTCGCGGCAGGGCCGGCCTCGCGGGCATAGCTGCCTGATCATGAAGCTCATTGGGTTTCACCGGGTTAACGGGTACGGAGTCGGAAAACTGGCTCATAGCGGCTCGATCATGCGGCGTTACCGGGGAGACTGCAACTCTCTGTACCATGGGGCCATGCTCGCCTACGAACTCCGCGACCGCGTCGCCATCGTCCGGCTGCGGACAATACCCGAGCCAGGCACCTGGTTTCAGGAACTCGACGTCATCCTCGACGACGATGGCGCCTGGTGTCTGCTCGTCGATGCGACCGCTGTCACCGAACTCCACGGCGCCTGGGACGACCGGGCTATCGGTACGGCACTGGAATGGCGAAAACCGTCGGTGCTCGCCTTTGCCGGCGACCGTGACCACCGCTTCGATGCCTTCCACGATGGATTCGATATCACGGTCGCATCCCCGCAGGCGAAGCTGAATGGCCTCGACGCAGTATCGTGGCGCCAGGCCGGAAAGATTTTCGCCCTTGCCGAAGACCCGTTCACCGAGGCGTTGCGCCTTGCTACCGTAGTAGCCTCCCGGGCTCCTCACGCGACGCAGCTGGCAAAGGAAGCCATCTGGCGTGGCATGGAGATGCCGCTTCAGCAGGCACTCCGCTTCGAGACCGATTTGACCCTGCTGCTCCAGACCACGAAAGATCGCGCAGAAGGGGTGGCAGCGTTCATAGAGAAACGGCAACCCAACTTCACAGGAAGCTAGCCAATGATTGTTTTGTTCGAAGAACCCGAAGCCTGGTCACTGATGATGCTCGTCAGCGCTGTCGCCATCGACAACGCTGACCTCTCGGACGAAGCCAGGGATCAGATCCGTGCCTGGCGGAGCCAGCGCAACGAAAGCAGCCCCGAGCTGAAGGACCTTGCGGAAGACATCAACGTGGCCCTCAACAGCCACATCGATAGCAAGTTCATTCGCCGGGTGAAGAGCCGCGGTAAGCGCGCCGAAAACGTGCGGAGGTAGCCAGATGAAGGTCGAATTCACCGACGACGAAATCAACGAGGCGCTCATCGTCCTCGTCAACCACATGGCCGAGGAAGCCGGGCTTAGCGACAAGGATCGTGCCATGCTCAAGCGCTGGCGCAGCAACGACATGCGCCTCGGTTCCGACGATATGGACGACCTCGTCCGCAAGGCCAACGACGACTTCCAGCAGGGGCTCATGCGCCGCCAGCGCAGCCAGATTCGCAAACCCGACTGGCGCGGCTAGGACCGCTATGGCGGAGCCCGTGCTCTTCGATGTTTCCGGCGAAGGGGTGGCAACAATCACCCTCAACCGCCCTGAGCGGCTAAACGCCATCAACATTGAAATGCGCGACCTTCTCTGGACCTACTTCCAGGCCGTCCGCGATATGCCCGGACTGCACGCGCTGGTCTTTCGGGGCGAAGGCACCGCCTTCAGCGCCGGCGCCGATATCTCCGAGTTCGGCACATCACCGTCGATCATGGACGCCCGGCGGGCCCGCCACGACCGGGACCTCTGGTGGCTCCTGCTCAATCTCCAGGTGCCCACCATCGCCCGCATGCACGGCTTCTGCTTCGGCGCCGGGCTCGAACTGCCGCTGCTCTGCGACTACCGGATCGCGGCCGAGGGTACAACGGTGGCCCTTCCCGAGGTCACGCTCGGCTACATACCAAGTGCCTGCGGCACCCAGACCCTGCAGCGAATCGCCGGCCCCGGCGTCGCCGCCGGGATGATCCTCACCGGCGAACGGGTGACCGCGGCAGATGCCCTGACCTGGGAGATCCTGGACGAAGTGGTCCCGGTCGATGAGCTGGATGCAGCCATCGGTCGCAAGCTGGAGAGCTTCACCAGCGCCGAGGTAGCCGCAGCCACCATGGAACGCCGGCGCGAGATGCTCGCCGACAACCTCACCGGTGAGTGAGACACCTCGACTACCGCCGCCCTCCAATCAGCGGTCACTCGGCTGTCTTGCCCTGGTCGTGGCGGTCGTCTTCATGGGATTCTTCACCGCCTTCCTCATTCTCTTCCTTGGCTCCGGGGCCGAAACCGGCGAAGTCACCCTTCGGGACGCCGATTCGTACGCCCCGGGCAGCTACGACTACAACGGTGAACGGAACTTCTACCTGGTCCGGTTGGGCAACGGCACCTTCCTTGCATTCTCCGATCTCGACCAGGCCAATCGCGAGGCCGCGGGCCGCCGTTGCCGGGTCGCTCCCATCCCCGGAAACGCCCCCGACCTGGCGGACCTGTTGGAACAGTACCGGTCAAAGCTCGATGGCCCCGCCGCCGGCACAACCCTCCTCTTTCGGGAAGATTGCAATCGCGCCGTCTACAACGTGCTCGGCGAACGCCTCGACGGGGAAGGGCGAAATCTTGACCGCCTCGACGTCTCGGTCGATGACCGTGGGCGCATCGTCGTTGACGTGAGCCGGCGTCGGTGCTCCGTCGGGCCCTTCGACGCGCCCACTTCGGAGACCGAATGCTGAGCTAAACCAATCCGCACGGCAGGTTTGACTCATTCCCCCCGGCTGGATACCTTATTGGTTCGGCGCTTAACGACAGGCCGTGTCCAGAGTGGATCGGCAGGCCGCAAGGCTGGGGACTTGAAAACGGCTCGGTGGCCTTAACGGCATCGGGCGCTGTTCATGAACAGGCTTTTCGGCCTTGTTTCATGCCTTGAACCCGTCAACCGAAGCGCGTTTTTGTCGAAGTGGGCGTTTTGCGCCCTCCAGCTAAGCAGGAGAGGAAGGCTCGATGCCGACCATCAACCAGCTTGTCCGCAAAGGCCGCACCCCCAAGGGGCGGAAATCGGATGCGCCTGCCCTCCAGTACACCTATAACTCGAACACCGGGCGGACCGGCCGGGCGAACAAGCGCGGCTCCCCCCAGAAGCGTGGTGTCTGCACCCAGGTCCGCACCCAGACTCCCAAGAAGCCGAACTCCGCCCTCCGCAAGGTCGCGCGCGTCCGGCTGACCAACGGAATTGAAGTCACCGCCTACATCCCTGGCGAGGGCCACTCTCTCCAGGAGCACTCGGTTGTCCTCGTTCGCGGTGGCCGCGTCAAGGATCTTCCCGGTGTCCGTTATCACATCGTGCGCGGCGCGCTCGACGCCTCCGGCGTATCTCAGCGCAAGCGCGGCCGCAGCAAGTACGGAGCTCGCAAGGCCTAAAGGACGGCAGCTACTGCCGTCCTTCTTCTTGTGGAAGGAATCACGGAGAACAGCGATGGCGCGACGCAACAGGCCCGAAAAGCGAGTTATCCCCCCGGATGCTCGTTATCAGAACATGCAGGTACAGACGTTCATCAATAAGTTGATGACTCGCGGCAAGAAGAGCACCGCTGAGCGCGTCGTCTATACCGCGTTCGACCGGATTGAACAGCAATCTGGCCGCGATCCACTGGATGTCTTCACCCAGGGGCTCCGCAACGTCACGCCTGTGCTCGAAGTGAAGCCCCGGCGCGTTGGTGGCGCCACCTACCAGGTCCCGGTCGAGATTCGTCCCGACCGTCGCCAGGCACTTGCCATGCGCTGGTTGCTCAATGCCGCCCGCACACGTTCCGGCCGGTCGATGTCGGAAAAGCTGGCAGCCGAACTGCTCGACGCTTCAAACAGCACGGGCAATGCCATGAAGCGCAAAGACGACACCCATCGGATGGCGGAAGCAAACCGCGCATTCGTCCATTACCGCTGGTAAAGCGCAGAGCGAGGAATCCCGCCCATGCCCCGCCCCGTCGAAATCGAGCGCATTCGTAATATCGGCATCATCGCCCACATCGATGCCGGGAAGACGACCGTGACCGAGCGCGTCCTCTACTACACCGGCGTCACCTACAAGCTCGGTGAAACCCATGAAGGCACCGCCACCATGGACTGGATGGAACAGGAACGCGAACGCGGGATCACCATCACGTCCGCGGCGACTACCGCTTCCTGGCGCGATCACATGATCAACATCATCGATACACCCGGCCACGTTGACTTCACCGCCGAAGTCGAACGCAGCCTCCGCGTGCTCGATGGTGGCGTGGTCGTCTTCGACGCCGTCGCTGGTGTCGAACCCCAGTCCGAAACCGTCTGGCGCCAGGCCGACCGCTACAAAGTCCCGCGAATCTGCTTCGTGAACAAGATGGACCGCACCGGTGCCAACTTCGAGCGGACCATAAAGATGATGGTCGACCGCCTCGGCGCCAACCCCATCCCGATCCAGGTACCGGTTGGGTTGGAGTCCGATTTCGAAGGCGTCATCGACCTCGTCCAGATGTGCTTCTGGTCCTTCGCCGGTGACCGCGGGGTCGAGCCCGAGAAGAACGAGATACCGGCCCACATGCTCGACCAGGCGAAGGCCGCTCGAGATGCCATGATCGAGAAGATCGGCGAAGTCGACGAGCAGATCATGATTAGCTACATCGAGGGTCACGAGGTGAACTCCCACGAGCTCATCGCCGCTCTCCGGCGGGCGACCCTGGAGAGTGCGGCCACGCCGGTCCTCTGTGGTTCGGCCCTCAAGAACAAAGGTGTCCAGATCCTCCTCGATGCGGTTGTCGACCTCCTCCCCAGTCCCATCGATATTCCCCCGGTCGTCGGACACGACCCCAAAGACCTGGAAAAGGAGATCGTGCGGAAGGCCTCGGATGACGAGCCGTTGTCGGCCATCGCCTTCAAGATCGTCACCGACCCCTACGTCGGTCGCCTTGCCTATTTCCGCGTCTATTCGGGGGTAATGAAGTCCGGCGAGCAGGTACTCAACACCACGAAGGACACCAAGGAGCGGGCTGGCCGCATCCTCCGCATGCATGCCAACGACCGGGAAGAGATCGAGGCGGTCTACGCTGGCGGCATCGCCGCCGCCGTCGGCTTGAAGCAGGTATCCACCGGTAACACGCTTTGCGACCCGGCCCACCCGGTGATCCTCGAGAGCATCAACTTCCCCGAGCCCGTCATTCGTGTCGCGCTCGAGCCCAAGGGCAAGGAAGATCAGGACAAGATGGGTGATTCGCTCATGAAGATGAGCGAGGAGGACCCCACCTTCCACTGGACCTTCGATGAGGAAGCCGGCCAGACCATCATCTCCGGCATGGGCGAACTCCACCTCGAGGTCATCGTCGACCGCATGCTGCGCGAGCACAAAGTCGCCGCCAAGGTTGGCCGGCCCCAGGTGAGCTACCGCGAGGCAATCACCACCAGCGCCCGCGCCGAAGGCCGCTTCGTCCGCCAGTCCGGTGGTCGTGGCCAGTTTGGCGTCGTCCAGCTCGAGGTCGAGCCGCTGGAGCGCGGCGCCGGCTTCGTCTTCGAGAACAAGACCGTCGGTGGCAACGTGCCCCGCGAATACGTGCCCGCCGTTCAGCAGGGTGCCCGAGAGGCGATGCAGGGCGGCGTCGTCGCTGGATACCCGCTGGTCGATGTGAAGGTCAGCCTTCTCGATGGCCAGGCCCACGCCGTCGACTCGTCGGAGATGGCATTCAAGAACGCCGGGTCTATCGGCTTCAAAGAAGCGGTTCGCAGGGCGAACCCCGTGCTTCTTGAACCAATCATGAAAATCGAAGTGCGCTGCCCCGAGGACTTCTTCGGTGCGGTCGTCGGCGACATCAACAGCCGCCGGGGCATTGTCCTCGGCACCGAAGTCATGGGAGGTACACAGGTCGTCAATGCCCTCGTGCCCCTCGCTGAGACCTTCGGGTATTCCACCGATCTCCGGTCACTGAGTCAGGGGCGGGCGAACTACAGCATGGAGTTCCACGCCTACGAAGAAGTGCCGAAAAGCATTGCCGCATCTCTGGCTACCAGGGCCAGCTAAACACCACCGAGAAGGAATCACAGGAGAAACAGGGCGATGGCGAAAGAGAAGTTTGAGAGAAACAAGCCGCACGTAAACGTGGGGACGATTGGTCACGTT
>JAGQGZ010000051.1 GCA_020432105.1 Dehalococcoidia bacterium
CTATTTCTCGCATGTGGGCTCCTGGCAACGGCGTGTGCCTCCATTGTGAGCCAATCGTTATCAGCCGCCAAACCTCCCTTTGTGATGGCGTTGCAAGGTTAAGACGCCTTGCGGACCGGTGATCGTGACCGGCTCACCGGCTACGATTAGGCCCCAGCGGGTGGTGAACGAACGTGGATGTACCTCTCGAACTCGTGGGGATTGAGTACCTGTTCTTGCCAGGCTCGGTGCTTTCGTGGGTCGCACTGGGGGCCCTCACCGTCACGGCAGGAGAATGCCTTCGCCGTGAACTTGGCAAGCCATCAGCAATCGTTGTATCGGCCGGCGTGCTCCTCGCCTACATCGTCATGGGCAACATGTCGCTGGCCGTCGCGCTCGCAGCAGCCTCGGTCGGGGCGCTCGTTTGGCGCCGCGCCGGGCATCGTCTGGTCGAACGCTCATCGCGAGGCGCAGCCGGCGAGATCCTCCTCGTGCTCGGTGGTTACGCTCTCTATGAGCTGGCCCGAGTCCACCTCGAGTCGAGCTACCTGGCCGCGCGGGGAAACGCCCTGAAGGTCGTGGACATCGAAAAGGAACTGGGACTCTTCTTTGAAGCGGACCTCCAGTCGTTGTTCCTCTCCTGGCGTCCCCTCGTCGAGCTGGCGACCAACTACTACCAGTTCGGCTTCCTCGCCAGCGTCACGGCGGTGGTGCTCTGGCTGTTCCTTGCCGATGACGATAACTATCGCCTCATGCGGAATTCGCTCGGGATCTCCTGTCTCCTCGGCGTGCTCGCCATCTCGCTCTTCCCGGCGGCGCCGCCACGCCTCATGGCCGAATTCAACATCGTTGACACGACCAGCCTCATAGGCCGGCAGGCCCTGTTCGCCAACGAGTATGCCTCTGTTCCGAGCCTCCATGTCGGCTGGATGGCGCTGGCTGGCTATTGCCTCGGGCGCAGCATAGGCGGCACCCGGGGACAGATGTTGAAGTTCCTCCCCGGCATCACCATGGCGATCACCGTTATTGTCACGGGCAATCACTGGTGGCTCGATGCCGTAATCGGCACAGCCTTTGCACTTGGCCCCGCCCTTGTCGCAGTACACCTGACGTCTGAGACCGGCGGATCGCTTGACGAGGTTGCTCCGCCACTGCCGGCTTCCTGATCGCTGCCGCCAGATCGGACGCTGATATCATTCGGGAGTGGCTGGAATAGAGCGACGCATGACCATCGCCGTCCCCGATGGTGTGATACCGGAAATCCGGATAGGTACAGCCTCAGGCAAAGTCACGATTTCGACCTGGGACCAGCCTTCGATCGATATCGCGGCATCCCGCCCGGCCCGCCAACGGTTTGCCCTCGCCGACAACGGTGTTCTCGACCTGACCCACTCATTCGGCGCCTCGGCGATCATCGAGATTCGCTGTCCCGGCGGCTCGAACGCGACAATCGGTACAGCTTCGGGCCGTGTAGTGGCGACCGGCGAGATGGGACGCCTGAGCGTGACTTCGGTTTCCGGGAACGTTTCCATCCACCGTGCCCGGGTAGCCGAGTTACGGACGGTGTCGGGCCGCATCGAGGTTGATTCGGTGGCCGACCTCGCGCGGATCTCGACTCGCAGCGGCAACGTCTCGTTGGGTGACGTCACGATCGCCGAGATCTCGACAGCGTCGGGGCGTGTCACGGCGGGCCCGGCGAGCGGTGACCTCCGGGCGCAAAGCGTGAGCGGCCGCCTGGAACTGGCGACCAACGGGCGGGCCAATGTGCACGCCCGCACGGTGAGCGGCCAGATCAGCATCAACCTTCCGCCTGGAACGAGACCAAAGCTCCTGGTTAAGGCCCGCGGCGCGGTCGACTTCACCGGGACCGAAGGTGAGGACTGCACCTGTCGATTGCAGTCGGTCAGTGGCCGGATCGAAGTGAGGCTCCAGTGACCGCCGAAGCGAATGCCCCTACGGGCACGGTGCAGGGACTCATCGCCTTCACCGACATCGTTGGCTTCACTGAGCTGACGGCCACGCTTGGGAACGATGCGGCCCTCGCCATTGTCACCAGGCAAGAGCGGATCGTGAGTGCTGCGCTGCCGGCCGAAGCCCGGATCGTCAAGGAGTTGGGTGATGGGCTGCTCCTCTTCTTCCCCGACTCCGGTGAGGCCGTGGCCACCTGTTTACGGCTGCAGGACCTTTTCGACGAAGAGACCGACCGGGGGGATGTGCCGATCTGGGTGCGCATGGGCCTGCACTGGGGTACCGCCGTGCGCTACCGCAGCGACCTCATCGGGCACGACGTAAACATCGCCAGCCGCGTGGCTGATGCTGCCGGCCCCGGCGAGGTCCTTCTTTCAGAACCGGTGCTCGAGCACTGTGCCATGGCGAGTTTGCCAGAGGTGGAGGAGCTGGGGCCGGTGGTAATGAAGGGTGTGCCCGAACCGATACGGCTCTATCGGGCCGTGCGAGCAATGTTGCCGATGAACGGCATCGCCTCCGGTTGGTAGGATCGTTACGCGGCCCTGCTGCGCGTGATGATGACCGAAGAATCCCCGGGCAACCAATTCCAACAGCTGGGCGGTGAAGCCGCCGTGAGAGGCCTCGTCGAGCGTTTCTACGAACTGGTCGAAGCGGACGCGGACCTGCGTCCGGTTTACCCCGAGGACCTCAGCCCGGGTAAGGAGAAGCTTGCGCTCTTTCTTATCCAGTGGCTCGGAGGCCCGCCGGCCTATTCCCAGGTGTATGGACATCCGCGGCTGCGGCGACGTCACTTTCCCTTTGTGATCAGTGAGCTTCACGCTGGTCGCTGGTTGCGCCACATGCGCCAGGCGATGAAAGACGAGGGTTGGGACGCGGCGTTCATTTCCACCCTCTACGGGAACCTTGCGCCGCTCGCCCACCATATGGTCAACGCCAATGACGACGTTCCCCGCGAGCCTCTTGACAATGTGAGGTTGACGTAATGACTGACTCGATATCCTTCGATACCTCGACCGCGCTCATCGTGGTGGACGTACAGAACGACTTCGCGCATCCCGATGGCTCGCTCTATGTCAGTGGCGCCGACGGGGTGATCGCGGCGGTCAACGAACTCGTCATCCAGGCCGTTGCTGCCGGTTCGCCGGTCTTCTACACCCAGGATTGGCACCCACCGTCGACGCTCCACTTCGCAAAGGACGGGGGAATCTGGCCGGTCCACTGTGTCGGTGACACATGGGGTGCGGAACTCCACGAAGACCTCCACGCCGAAGGTGTCTGTGTTCGTAAGGGCACCGGCGGCGAAGACGGATATTCAGGATTCACCGTGCGCGATCCTGCCTCCGGAGAAACGAGCCCAACCGAGCTGGAAGGGTTGCTCAGGAACGCCGGAGTGGAGAAGACCGTGGTCGTTGGCCTGGCGACGGACTACTGCGTGGTGGAGACCGCCGTCGACAGTGTAGCTGCCGGTTTCGCAACCACGGTCGTGCGGTCGGCTGTGGCTGCTGTGGATCTGCAGGATAGTGATGGCGAGGCGGCACTCAATCGCATGGCGGCGACCGGCGTGACGCTCGTATGAACGGCAGTCTCACCGTGTCCGGCCTCTTCACCGACCTCTACGAGCTGACCATGATGTCTGCTTACCACGCCGAGGCAGTTGACGACCTCGCGACCTTCGAACTCTGGGTCCGTGAACTCCCCCCGGATCGCAACTTCCTCGTTGTCGCCGGACTGGAGGAGGTGGTCGACCACCTGTTGGCGCTGCAATTCGACGATGGCGACCTGAGCTACCTGCGTTCGCTCGAGATGTTCACCCCGGAGTTCCTCGACCACCTCAGGGATCTTCGATTCACCGGCGATTTGTGGGCCATGCCTGAAGGCACTATCGCGTTTGCGGGCGAACCGCTTCTGCGGGTTCGTGCCCGGCGGATTGAAGCCCAGCTCGTCGAGACGTTCCTGCTTGCCACGGTCACGTTCGAGACGATGATTGCCACCAAGGCTGCCCGGGTAGCGCTGGCTTCCGGTGCCAGGCCGTTCGCCGATTTTTCCGCGCGGCGCGCCCATGGCGCCGCGGCAGCCGTGCAGGTGGCACGCGCAGCCTTCATTGGGGGAGCAGCCTCCACCTCGAACGTTGAAGCGGGACGCCGGTTTGGCATCCCGGTCAGCGGGACGATGGCTCACTCGTTCATCCTCTCGTTTCCCGACGAACTATCGGCATTCCGGGCCTACGCGCGATCCTACCCAGAGGGTGGCACGCTGCTCGTCGACACGTACTCGACGAGCAGCGGCGTAGCCAACGCGATTTCGGTGGCGAAGGAACTGGAAGCTACGGGTGGATACCTTGGTGCGGTGCGTATCGACAGCGGCGACCTGGCGGCAGAGGCGAGGGTCGTACGTTCCATGCTCGACAGCGCCGGGCTGGCGGAGGTCCGCGTCGTCGCTTCCGGCGACCTGGACGAGTTCGCGATCGAGCGCCTCGTTGCCGATGGAGCGCCAATCGACGCCTTCGGAGTAGGCACCCGTCTCGGGACCAGCGCCGACGCTCCCTCGCTTGGGGGTGTCTACAAGCTCGTGGAGGATAACGAAGGCGGCAGGTACAAGACCTCAACCAACAAGCTGACCGTCCCCTTCACCAAACAGGTCTACCGCCGCTCCGATGGGGACGGTGCGTTCGCCTATGACACTATCGCGCGGGATGGGGAGAGCGGGGTCGAGGGCACCCCACTCCTGGTTCCGGTGATTAAGGCCGGGAAGCGAGTCCGGGAAAACGATGGAGTCGAGGCAATCAGGCGCCGCTGTCGGAGAGGACTGTCGCAACTCCCCGGACAGCTTCACGGCTTGCGAACTGCAGACCACCAGTATCGCATCGATTGGTCGCCGGCGTTGTCGGGGTTCGTATCGCCCTCCCGGTTGAAGCCGCGTCGCCCCGAGGGGGAGCGTCCCCGTGACCGGTTTGGCCGGCCGCTGCCCTGGGGGTCTGAATCCGAGCTTGAGTTGCTGGACTATGAGAGCCTGCCTCCCGCCAGGAGCCACGAGATGGCCGTCGACTACTTCAATGAGCAAATGTTTTTCCCGGCACATGAAGCCTGGGAGGCGGCATGGCGCCATACACAGGGCACCGGTGACGAGGCGTTCTTCAATGGGCTTGCGAAGCTCGGCGCGGGGTTTACCCACATCCAGCGCGGGAACGCGCAGGGCGCATGGACGCTGATAGGCAAGGCAGCCGATCGGATTGAGCCGTACGGCCCGGCACACCGGGGTATCGACGTTGCCGGGCTATGCCGGGAGCTACGAGCGGTAGTTCGTGATCTCGAAGGGGCCGGGCGGCACAGTCCCGAACATCCTCGGGACATCACCTTTCCCACCATTCACGGCTCACCATAACGGCCACGGAACGTACAAATCGCGTAAGGTGATCGGATGCCGGCGAAAGCCATCGAGATCGAGATCGAGGGCACTCCTGTCCGAATCAGCAACCCCGACAAGGTGTTCTGGGCTGACAAGGGTTACACGAAGCTCGATCTGCTCAAGTACTACCTCTCAGTCGGCCCGGGAGTGATGAAAGGCATTTATCAGCGCCCGATGACGCTGAAGCGCTTCCCCAACGGTGCCGGCGCCGACTATTTCTTCCAGAAGCGGGCGCCCTCACCGCGCCCGCCAGGCGTGGAGACGGCGGAAGTGCATTTTCCGAGCGGGCGGCGTGCGAACCTCACTGTCTGCGACACGCTTGCCGACCTTGCCTGGGTCATCAATCTCGGCTGCATCGACCTCAATCCATGGCCCGTCCGCCACCAGAATGTGAACCGGCCCGACGAGTTGCGGATCGATCTCGACCCGACCCCGGAAGCGACCTGGGACGACGTGCGCCAGGTCGCTCTTGTCGTCAACGATGTGCTGACGGAATACGGCTATACCTGCTTCCCCAAGACTTCCGGTTCACGCGGGATCCATATCTACGTGCGAATCGAGCCGCGCTGGGGATTCGGGCACGTACGCCGGAGCGTGCTCGCCCTGGGCAGGGAAGTCGAGCGGCGGGTGCCTGCGCTGGCGACCACGAAATGGTGGAAAGAAGAACGCCACGGTGTCTTCATCGACTACAACCAGAACGCGAGGGATCGGACCGTGGCCTCGGTTTATTCCGTCCGCCCAACTCCAAACGCACAGGTTTCCTGTCCATTGACCTGGGACGAGCTGCCGGGCGCCAATCTCGCTGACTTCACGATCGAGACGGTTCCCACCCGGTTCGCGCAGATGGGCGATCCCGCTGCCGCCATCGATGACGTCCGCTACTCCCTGGAGCCGCTGCTCGATCTCGTTGCCCTCCAGGAGCGCGCCGGCGAAGGTGATGCTCCGTGGCCCCCGTCGTTTCCGAAGGGGGCGACCGAGCCGCCCCGGGTGCAGCCCAGCCGTCGCAAGGACGGCTGAGCTACAGTTCCGCCCGTTGCCAGCGATCCCATAGCCGGCCAACGTAGGCGGGTGAGTCGAATGCAACGCCGTACCTGGCGAAGAACTTTGCCACGTTCGCGACGTCTCGTTCCAGCATTCGGTAGGCACTCTCACTGAATCGCGGGTCAATGCACTGGGGCAAGTCGATGATGACGCATCGATCGTCGTGAACGAGGATGTTGAACGGCGACAGGTCGCCGTGGATGCAGTTTTGCGACAGCATCGTCTCGATATTCCAGAGGAGCCGCTCGAACATGGCAGGTGCAAGGCGCGGGTCAATGCGAGCATGCTGCAACTGTGGCGCCGGTACCCCGGCCTCGTCGCTGACGAGCTCCATCAGAATCGCCCGCGCATTCGAGTAGTAGGGCTCAGGGCAGTCGACACCCGCGTAGTGCAGGTTGCTGAGCCACTCGAACTCGTGGTCGACCCACAGTGCATCCTCGGCCTGCTTACCGAATTCGCTGTGGTTCTTCACAGCCCGCGCCACCTGTCCTTCAAGGATGACGCGATTCTCCTGGTACACCGACGCACGCTTGAAATTGCGGTGGTTTCGTTCGTGGTAGATCTTCGCAACCGCGAACGGCACGCCAAGCTTTGGCGTCCCACGGCACAGGTATGCGGTCGCCTCCTTCCCGCTTTTGATGACGTCGAGTTCTTCGGTTATCAGGCCAAACTCGTAGAATTCCTCCAGCGAGTCTGGCAGGGCTGTCAGTGCTTCCGTTTCCAAGTCTGTCTCTCCCCGGGTGGCGCCCCCGGCGCCGGCATGCAGAACGAAAAAGGCCGCCTCTCTGGGCGGCTCTTCTGCAACAGTCCGGATGTTCCCGGGCTAGAGGAGATCGGCAACCAGGAGGCGCAGATCGACGACGGTGTTGGTGAATGCAGTCATGTCGCTCCTCCTCGCTTCGCGGGCCATTGGCCGCGGATTGCCTGCAAAAGGTTCGACGATTGGGTCGAAGTTGTCAATCACTACGGTTGGCGGCGAATATCTGCTGCAACTCGGCCGGGACTGCGACGTCGAGCTGGTCATAGGTGCATTCGCGTGCCGGTTTGTCTGGCCGCCAGCGAAGGAAGCGGGCGGCGTGCCGAAAGCGACCGCCTTGCAGGTGGTCGTAGTTCACCTCGCACACGAGTACCGGCGAGAGGCGAACCCAGCTCAGGTCTTTGCCCTGTGTCCACCTTGTCGGTGAACCTGGCGTGCGCCCATCCCCAAACCCGTCGCCATTGTCCGTGACATACGGTGCGAGAATCGGTATCAGTTCGCGTTTTTCCTTCGCACTGAAACTCGAGGTATGCCCAATGTGGTGGAACGTCCCCTCCTCGTCGTAGACGCCCAGGAGCAGCGAACCAACGGCCTCGCCATCGTGGTCCTTGAGCCAGCGGAAGCCGCCCACCACGCAGTCGGCCGTGCGCATGTGCTTGATCTTGGCAAGGGCCCGCTGGCCTGCGAGGTAGGGCTGATCGAGCGGACGGGCGATAACGCCATCGAAGCCGGCCCCTTCAAACTGGTCGAACCATTCCTGGGCGAGTGTCCGGTCGCGGGTCATCGGTGTGATGTAGAGAGGCGGCTTGCCATCGCCGAGGGTCCTGTCCAACCGAGCGCGCCGTTCCTCAAACGGCCGTTCACGGAGATCTTCGTCGCCGGTTGCCAGCAAATCGAAAGCAACGAATGAGGCCGGGAACCGTTCAGCCAACATCCGTACGCGTGATTCGGCGGGGTGGATGCGCATCAGCATCGCGTCGAAGTCGATTCCCTTCGGACCCATGATCACGATTTCACCGTCGAGTACGACGGCCTCCGGAAGCACTGCCTCCAGCCCTGCCTGGACCTCGGGAAAGTACCGGGCAAGAGGCTTGGAATCCCGGCTCTGGATGTAGCACTCCTCGCCGTCGAAATACACAATCGCACGGAAGCCGTCCCATTTGGGCTCGAATTGCCACCCTGGGTCCTCCGGGATGCCTTTCGTGAGTTTCGCGAGGACCGGTGAGATTGGAGGGTCAAACGGCAGGCTCACGGCGTCACCTCCACCAGCTCACGGCAGCGTTGGAAGACTGCGTCGAACATCTCCTCGGTCAGCTTTCCCGTGAAGGTGTTCTGCTGGCTGGGATGGTAGGAGCAGATGATGGTCCGTCCTCCTACCTCCGCTTCGACGCCATGCCCGAAGGCTGGACGCGGCCGGAGTTGATAGAGCTTGGCGGCGGAAGCATATCCAAATGCACCCAGGCAGAGCACGGTAGTAACCCGGGTCAGTGCGCGCGATTCGCGGACAAGGAACGGAGCACAGTTGTCCCGCTCCTGTGGTGTTGGCTTGTTCGCCGGCGGGGCGCAGCGCACGGCAGCCGCGACGAAGGCGTCATGCAACTCCAATCCATCGTCGGCACGCTCGCTTGTCGGCTGATTGGCGAATCCCGCCCGGTACATCGCCCGGAAGAGCCAATCGCCTGAGCGGTCGCCTGTGAACACCCGGCCCGTACGGTTGGCGCCGTGCGCGGCCGGCGCCAGCCCAACGACGAGCAGCCTTGCAGCGGGGTCGCCGAAGCCGGGCACCGGTTTCCCCCAATACGTCCAGTCACTGAAGGCTGCTCGCTTCTCGCGGGCGACGCGTTCGCGCCACTCAACCAGCCGGGGGCACTTCCGGCACTGCACGATCTCCTCGGCGATAGCCGCCAGCGTCTCCATCATTCCAGCCTACCGCGCGCCAACCCGAGCCGCCGTTACAATCCGCTTCCATGCCCGCCGACGATGAAGTACGCGAAGCGAATGCTGCGTTCTATCGGGCCTTCAATACGAAGGACCTCGCCGCGATGAACGCGATCTGGGCAGAGGAAGCGGCGGTGACCTGTGTTCACCCCGGATGGTTCTTGCTGGAAGGCCGTGACCTCGTCCTGGAGAGCTACCAGGGCATCCTCGGCAACGTGGCGCAGCCGCGGATTGTTGTCGGGGGTGTGATAGCCACTACCTACGGGGATATCGCCGTCGTGGTCTGCCGGGAGTTCGTCGGAGGGGCGCCATTGCTGGCCACCAACCTCTTCGTTCGCGAGGGTGGCGAGTGGCGGATCTTTCATCACCACTCGGGTCCGGTGGCGCAACTTGAACAGGCTTAGTTATTGCCTCGCTGCATCCTCTGGACCATGGCGTCGGGAATGTCGACCCCGGCATCGCTGAAGGCCTTGGCAATCGCCTTCTGCTGGGGCGAAAAGATGGTCTTCCGGTTCTCCGCAACCCACTCGCGGCTGCCAATCGAACGGTCGACACCCCCCTGGAAGTGGGGCGCGACGTAGCGAGCCCACAGCTCGTAGGAGTGTTTGGTCTTGTCCCATGTGGCCCAGTCGTTGGCCATCCCGAGCAGGCCCCCGAAGCCACCGGAGAGCTCGAAGAGGTTCTCGATTGCTTCGATGGCGTCATCTGGAGTCCCGACTATCGCACCGCCTCGTTTGGTCATTGCCTCGATCGTCGCCTCTTCGGGTCCGGCGGAAGGCCGCCCGAGGGTGCCTTCGAAGTATTCCTGGTTCCACTGCAGCACACCTTCGCGGACATCCTCAAAGGCCTGCTCGCGGGTATCCGAGAGGTGGAAGGGCATGACGAGCTTCCAGTTGTCGCGGCTCACCGTTGTGCCGGCCTGGTGTGCGGCCTCTTCGTGCATCTCCCAGACCGATGCCAGCTTGATCAGTCCACCGGGCTGCGAGGCGCCGATGGAGAGCATGCCCACGCCGAACCGCCCGGAAGTTGTGGGGCCGGCCGGCGAGAACTGCGCCGCGACGGCCACCTCCATGTGGGGCTTGGTGTACGGCGCCAGCTGTAGGCGCGCATCCTGGAGGGTGAACCACTCGGTGTGCCGTGTCACCGACTCGCCCCGGAAGAGTCGCAGGATCACATCGAGCGATTCTGCCATGTGCTCGCGCTGGGTCTCCGCCTCGATGCCGAGCATGTAGGCGTCGCTGGTGAGGGCGCCGGGACCAACGCCGAACATCGCCCGCCCCCGCGTCATGTGGTCGAGCTGGACCATGCGGTCGGCGAGGATGAAGGGGTGGTGGTAGGGCAGGCTGCTCACGCCCGTCCCCAGCCGGATCGACCGCGTCGTTCGCGCCGCCGCCGCGATGATCAGTTCGGGCGAGGCGATGAGTTCCCAGCCGGCACTATGGTGTTCGCCGATCCAGGCTTCGTCGAAGTCGAGCTTGTCGAGGTGCTCGATCAATTCGATGTCGCGGTCGATGGCCACGGTCGGGTTCTCCCCGTGGCGGTGGAAGGGCGCGAGGAATATGCCGAATTTCAGGCGTGCGGGCCGGTAGATGCTCATATGGACGGACTCCAGCGGTACTAGCCGCGAGCTTACAGAGGGAGGGCGCGGTCTGCAGAGAGCGACGAACGTACAATCCGGCCATGCCCGAGCGTTCGATCCCCGGCGAGTTCGTCAACAGCCTGCGCCATCGCTGCCCGCGCTGCGCCGAGGGGAAGGTCTACAAGGGGTTTCTTTCGATGCACCCGAAGTGCCCGGTGTGCGGGCTGCGCTTCGAAAGGGAGCCCGGTTACTTCACCGGGGCGATGTACGCGAGCTACACGCTGGGGATCATCCTGACGTTCCCCGTCTGGGTGACGCTGCTGGTGATCGGCGCGCCGGTCTGGGTGATTGGGTTGGCCACAGCGGCGGAGGTGGCAGTGCTGTTCCCGTTCCTTTTCCGCCTCTCTCGTGTCCTCTGGATGCACCTCGACCACCGGATCAACCCTGAACCCGAGGCAAGCACGCGATGACGAACGTGCTCCGCTACGGGCTTATCGGTGCGGGGATGATGGGCCGCGAGCACCTTCGAAATATCGCGCTCGTGGATGAGGTTGAGGTGGTGGCGCTTGCCGACGACTTCCCGGAGTCGCTTGAGCGGGCAGCGAAGTATGCTCCCGGCGCCGCGACCCACGACTCCGCTGAGGCACTGCTCGCACGCGATGACCTCGACGCCGTCGTCATCGCAACGCCCAACCACACGCATGTCAATGTCGTCCCGCCGGCCGTCGAAGCTGGGCTCCACATCCTCTGTGAGAAGCCGCTGGCCACCACGCTCGATGATGCTCGAACACTCCGTGATCTCGGCAACGCGTCGGAGAAGGTGTTCTGGGTAGGCATGGAGTATCGCTACATCCCCGCTGTGGCGCGGCTCATCGCCGAGGTCGATGCGGGCACCCCGGGACCGCTTCGCATGCTCTCGATCCGGGAGCACAGGCGTTCATTCCTCCCTAAGGTGCGGGACTGGAACCGCTTCAACCGGAACTCGGGGGGAACGCTTGTCGAGAAGTGCTGCCATCACTTCGACCTGATGCGCCGAATCGTGGGAAGGGAGCCGGTGCGTATCTATGCCTCCGGCGCCCAGGATGTGAACCACCTCGACGAGCGCTACCACGGCGAGACCCCCGACATTCTCGACAACGCCTACGTCATCGTCGATTTCGAAGGTGGCGTGCGGGCCATGCTCGACCTCTGCATGTTTGCCGAGGGCACGGCCGACAGCGACCAGATCAGCGCGACGGGCGATACCGGTAAGGTGGAATGCCTGCTCCCAGGTGGCGTCGTCCGCATTGGCCACCGCGAAGACCGCAGGGTGGAGGAGAGCATCGCCCTCGCCGACCCCGATGCCGTTGATGCCGGCTCCCACCACGGTTCCACGCTGGAAGAGCACCGCCACTTCGCTGAAGCCATTCGCACCGGTGCTCGGCCCGACGTCAGCGCCGACGACGGTTACCTCGCTGTCGCCATGGGCCTTGCCGCCCAGCAGTCGATCGCCGAGGGTCGCCCGGTGTGGATGGCGGAGCTGCTGGGCTAGCGGCGGTGGGGCGACGTGCGCTCGATCACGGCCGTGACTAGTATCCGGAGCCGCTCCATGTGCGGTACGAGTGATGCTCGCCCCAGACATAGTCGTCCTGGCATCCGTAATCGTCGTCGCAGCCGGCCCGGGTCGGGAAGTAGCTATTCTTCTCCCAGTTCGCGTGCGAGACCTCCTGGTGGAGATGGTCAGGATATTGTCCACAGTCATTGTCGACGGTATACCCGAGCACGAACGAAGTCGTCGCCGGATACGTGTCGCTGCTCCACACGTACGGAGGCGAGCCCGGTATGGAGGGGTCGGTATGCAGATATCGAATACCTTGGAGGCTTGTACCCCACGGGCTCTTCAGCTCTGCGTATGCTGTATTGCATGATCCCGAACTCAGGTCTGCAACGTAAATCCGGCCGACATTGGATATCCCTTGCGTGTTGTGACTGTAGGATCGCCAGTAGACTGCATTGGATTCCCAATTCAACCAGTCTAGGCCGATACCATCGGTGCCAGTGGTGCAAACATTATGCCATCCGCACGTCAACGTTGCCGTCGTCGACGTCGTTCCTGGCTGATTCCACACGTAGTAGTAATAGGTGGTGGCCTTTGCATTGCCGGGGAGCAGGAATCCTCCCAGGACGCCTGCGGCGAAGAAGGCTGCCGCCAGTAATCTCAGATGTCGGCTCACCGGTAGACCTCCTCAGCGATCTCGACGAGGATGTCGAGGTTGACATTCGTGCTGATCAACATCGTGGAGCCATCTATCTCTTCGTCGACCACGAAGACGGCTGCGGAGCCAAACCCCGATGCCCCCCGATCAGCCAGCACCGCGGGGCGATCGCTCAGCGTGTCCGCTTCGACCCGGTCCGCAAGGAACTGTTGCCGGTACCACTGGACGTTTTCCCACCGGCTGACCTGCACCTGTCCGGCATCACCGTTCACACCCGGCCGCGGCGATACCTCAAGCTGGGCGATGACCCACATGACCCTGCCATCGTCGGCACAGACGCCAATCCGTGGCGAAGTTTGGAGCGTTATGCCGGCAGGGAGACGGTCGAGGCCGAGGTCGAATGGCGTACCGTCCAGCAGGGATGGGTCCGGTTGGACGTCAGTCTTGCTGCAGTCGGGGACGGGGCCATCGTCCACACCGAGCGTGATCCCGTTGATCTTCCCTTCGAAGTGTTCGCCCACCAACTCAGCTTCCAGCGTCGGCGCGAACCACTCAGGAGTGAGCTGTACCGTGGGACTGTCGGCTGTGAGAGGATCGACTGCTCGTACGTCAGAGTCGCGGAGATTGCGGCCGAGAACGAACCCGGTGACAAGCAGCGCGAGAAGGCAGACCACACCAAAGAGGCGGATCGGCGAAAGACGCCTGACATGCATGACGGATTCTCCATTTCGCTGGTGACGCTCGGCGATTCGGACGTGTTACTATTTGAATTCTCAGCTTTCCTGACGATTCTTGCCTTGGCCGGTTCCGTTCACAAGTCACACGTTCTGACTAGTCAGCTCGGGGGATGCAACTCGTCATACCGCCCCACGGCCGCCGCCCGCGAGGTCACGTCCAGCTTTGCGAAAATGCTGTCCATCTGTGCGGCAAACCTGTGCGGCAAACGCCGTCTGCAACGGCACGCTCCCTCCGTCACCGCCGCCAACGGCTACCTCGCCGTCGCCATGGACCTCGCCGCCCAGCAGTCCATCACCGAAGGGCGGCCAGTGTGGATGGCGGAGCTGCTGGGCTAGGAGTTGCGTCTCTTCAACAGGACCCAGGTACCCGCCGCAAACCCAAAGGCGAGCATGAGCAACCACAGCCGGTGTGGCTCCGCGCCGGTATCAAGGCCCGTACCCACATCGGGTGCAGACGGCGAGGGGCCGGTTGAAGGAGGTTCAGGAACGAGAGAAGCAAGCACGTACTCACGCCCACGCTCCAAAACGAACGTTTGTGCCAGGGCAGGCGTATGTGGGCCGACGAAAGAGATCGTGGCGCCGGGCCTGTTGCATCCGTCGTCGTCCGCCCTGACCTGGCCAATCGCGTCGCCGTCAGGATTCCGTGCAGCCTCGTCCACGAATGAGATCGTCCCACAGGGTTGGCCATTAACGAGAATAGACAGGTACTCGAGTGCTTCGCCGACGGTCTTCACTTCGGGTCGCTCAGGGAGTGAGACCGGCTGCTCGTAGACCTCTCTAGGTACGCGCACGGTTACAGGCCCCGGGCTTTGGGCGCCCGCCGTCGAGGGCCACGTTGTTGCCATTGCGATCGCGATCAAGGCAAGTGCGATGGTCGTCTTCATCGTTGGTGCCATCCATTCCGATCCGCACAGCCTGCTTCGTTCGTCGTGGCTGTTTGGTTCCGAGGGAGTCCTGGTTCCGATGTGTCCTCTGTGGTTACCATAGCAATCCGTCCACCACATCTCGCAGATTTGCGCTATTCCCGCACCCCATAACTCTGCCCGAACCACTCATCGCTCACCAGGTCCTGGTACACCGTCAGGCGCTTGCCATCGGCGGTCTCCACGTCCCAGTACCGCCGGGAGATCTCGCTCCGCCACCATTCGTCGTCGATCCGCCAGGTGTCGTGGCACTGTGTCACCTTCCGCAGCGTCCCCCGTGTTACCACCGCCAGCGGCCGCCCCTTCTCATCCGCTTCCACCAGCAACGGCCGCGGACTATTGAGCGGCTTAATGCGGCCGGCTTCTCCCTCATCCCTCTTTCCTGCTCCCTTCAACTGCCGAAGGCCAGCAGGCCCAGCTGTCGTTCGGGAATCCTTGACCACGGTTGCACCTCCACAATCCGGTAGACCTGCGGTTCACCCTCGCGCGTGTTCAACTGTTCGATCGCCTCAGCCAGCTCCTTTTCCCGCTTCGGGCCCCGCTGCCACAGGTTCGCCTGGTGGCCGTATTCGCTGCACAGCCCCGAAAGCGTGACCGCCAGTCCCACAGCCGCCGCCGGGAGCTGCAGCCGCTCGATCTTTCCCTGCAGGGCGAAGGCCATCCGGGCCGGGTCGCTTGTTGGTTCGCGAAAGACCACGCGGCGGTCGAGCACCTCGCCGCTTTCGAGTGCCAGTTGCCAGTCCAGGCGCCGCAAAGAGTGTCCCCGCACCTCTGGTCGGCTGAGCGCCCGCTGGAGCAGGGCCTTTGTGCCGATGATGATGGGCTCGAGTGTTGCGGTGGGTGCGGGAAGGTCCGATGTTTCGGTCAGGCGCACCTCGTCGCGCGCGGGGATGATCCGGGTGTCATCCTTGCCGTTCGCCAGTTCCCAGGCCCGGGCCCCGGGCTTCCCGAACTGCGCCTGCATCGCCGAGAACGGGAGTGCCGCCACCTCACCCAGCCGCGTGAGCCCGAACAGCCGCAGCCGCTGATGGATTGCCGGGGACACCGGCAATATCTCCACCGGCAGCCCGGCCAGGAACTCCGCAGTTGCTCGTTCGGCCACGACGATGCTGACACCTGCCTGCCTCCCTGCAGCCAGCGTTGTCGCGGCGGCGTGGGCGGCAAAGACGCCCGGCGCGCCGGCCAGCACCACCGGTAGGCCGCTGCGGATCGCAACCGATTCCTGTACTTCCGCCAGCCAGGTCTCCTCGTCGAGCTTTGCCAGCCGGGCCAGCCCCCGTGTCTCAAAATGCAGGTGTCCCGGCGCTACTTCTTCGACCACCGGGCTGTAGCTGGAGACGAGTTCGAGGATAGCCGCCGCCTCATCACGGGCCTGCGCCTCCCGGAAGGGGAGGAAGACAGCGTTAGGACATAACGAGAGCGCCTTCCGCAGCGTGGTGCCGATGGTGACGCCCTCGCGTAGCGCCTCGCGCGAACAGGCCCGCACCGCCGCATGTTCCTCCGGCGCCCCACCGATGACGACCGGCCGCCCCCGCAGCAGAGGATTGTCCCGGCGGGCAATGGCAACGAGGAAATCGGCGATGAGCAGGCAGGCCACATCCATGGGCCCAACAGTATAGAACAAACGTTCGATATCCCTCGAAGAGTGTGGCACTACCGCAGGTGATCTCTTGCCGACACTGCAGGCTCAGAAGTGCTCCCAATCAGGGAACATGGCGGCCCTAACCTCGTCCGACGGTTCGAGGAAATCCTCCGCCAGTACCCAGGCGGTGGTGATTCTCTCGAGCAACCAACGATCGTCCTGGTAGATCCACTCGGCAGCGAGGGCGACGCGGAGTGGACCCGTGCCAGCGAACTCCGGTGGGCGCTCGATGATTGCCGTGAGCACGGTCGTCTTCCACTCGCCGTCATTGATGGCATACACGCGCAGGCTTGAGTTTCCGAACCGATCGGAAGCATCGTTGACGACATCGAGGGGAAGTTGATCGATCATCGCCACAGCCTTGTCAACGGGCAGGACTATGCCGTGCGAGCCCCATGCGCCCCAGTCAAAACCATCGTAGGTTTGGCCAACCTGGTCGCACTGATATTCGTTACCGACCTCAGGCGTGATGTCCTCGGCTCTACAAACAACGCGCTCCGTCACCATCCGCTCCGTCAACAGGGAATCATCGCCGGACTGCAGGCGGCTGTCCACGAGCTCAACGAAAGCACGAAACGTGGCCGGGTCCTCGGCCGGGGTGCTGCCTGGTACGGTGGCCGTCCGCGCATCCCCCTTGTCGTCACCACATGCCACGAACGTGGCGGCAAGCACCAGCCCGGCCATTGAGAGAAGGCTTAGACGCCGCCTTTGTCCAACCATTTGCGAAGCCTCCAAA
>JAGQGZ010000052.1 GCA_020432105.1 Dehalococcoidia bacterium
TGTCGAACTTCCACGTCCATTTGCCGTTTTCCGCTTCCTTCAGGCGGTGGCGCATGCGGTCGCGGATGTTCTCCAACGACCGGCGCGGGTTGAAACGGTGTGCCATCTCAACGAATTCATCGAATTCAAGCATGTCGGGGCCGCGGGTGAAGCGGACAATGTTCTCAACGCCTTCGCGGGCGGACTCGGGACCGACATCGACGAGTACGAGGGCGCGGACACGGGAGGGATGCTGTGCGGTATATGCAACGGCATTGAGACCACCCATGCTATGGCCGACAAGAATGAAGGAGTCGAGGCCCAAAGCCTGGCGAAAACCTTCGACATCGGAAACAAACGCCTCGCGGGAGTAATCACCGTCCTCAGACCAATCGCTATCGCCATGGCCACGTTGATCGAGCGCAATAAGGCGAAACTTGCCAGCGGCGCGTTCGGCAAACTCATCGAACATGTGGCCGGAGACTCCGAAGCCGTGAAGCATGAGGACGGCAGGTCCGGTAGATTCGCCCCACTCCTGGTAGTTGAGCGTCAGCGAGCCGACGGATGCGGTCTTTTCCTGGTACGACGTTGCGGTGACCATGCGATCCTCCGTGGGCGGCCGAATTCGACGCCCAGAGAATGGCGCCGACTTCACAGTCTACCATCGGAGTCGAGGAACGTCGGCCAACGGCTCAGGAGAGGGGAGGAAGCCCCTGGTGTTCGAGCAGCATGTTGTAGTGCCGGACTACCGAATCTCCCTGGTAGGCGAACCCACCGCCGGGGTTGAAGGAGTAGTCGTACGCGGCCCGAACGGCATATTCGCCGGAGTAGCTCGCGCGCTCACCAGCGTGCCAGGCTTCGGCAAGCCCCTTCACAGCGCGCTCTGCATTGATCTCAGGGTCGTAGCGCGAGTCACCCATCTGGTAGCCGTATCCCTGGTCATGCAGCTGAAAAAGGCCCACGGAGTGGCCGGAGTCGCCAACGGCATTGGGATTGCCGCCACTTTCCGAGAGCATGACCGCTTTGAGGAAGAGCGGCGGCACGTTGTACCTGGCTCCGAGGCGGTTCAAGATGCCGTCCCATTGGTCGGCATCGTAACTTCCCGTCGTTGAAACCGGCGTGTGCGGCAGGTATTGAGCCGCAGCCGACCGCCCCGATGCAAGCCGGGCCTGGCTTCGGGCCGAGCGGGGCGGGGGAGTCTCGGCGCCCCTCAGGCTGTTCCCCGAATCCATAGATGGAGAAGCAACAGCACGCGCTAGCCGCCCGGCCTCGTGCAGGGATACGTGGCCGGCCACATGGGTGCCACCTGCAGGCTGAACAGTCACAACATTGCCAATGTACGATGGTGAGGTGCGCCGGGAGATGAGGGAGTACCCGTGCCTGGCAGCGCCTCAACACCGAAAGGCCTATGCATGAGCGAACGGCGAATTCCGGACCCTACTCTCATGGCGCGTTTGCCACTGAGTGTGAAAGGGGTCGAATGGGCGGCCTCACTGCTGGCAGGGTTGGCCCACGAGAGGGCCGGCGAGGCATGGTCTCCTCATCAGCACCTGTTCCACCTGGTGGCGAATGAGAATGTATTCCTCTCACGGCTGCGGCAGATGCTGGAGGAAGACCACCCCAAGTTCTTGCGCTGGGATAGCGAAGGCTTCATGAAGTCGAACTACACCCGTGAACCGGGGATGGACGACCTCGCAGGTCAGCTGACCGACCTGCGCGCCACGGGGGCCGAACTCCTGCGAGGTGTGAAGAGCGAGGATTGGAGCCGGACGGCAACGTGGCCCGATGGCAGAGTGGTCGACCTCGCCTGGGTTGCCGAGCGGATGCTCTGGCACGCCCTCAACCATTTCGCCGCGCTGCTTGATATTCACGGCGACCTGGAGCCGCTGCAAGCCAAAGCGACCCAAGACTAGAGGTAGCAAGCCGAATAGCGTCCAGCCCGTAGCTCCGAAACCAGTTCGCGTGTTGACGTGATCCGGCGTTCGAAGCGGGTGGCAGCACGCCCGACCTCGGCAGCCCTGTGGCAATCCGAACCGCCGATTCCCGGGAGAGCGAAGTTGGCTACCAGACCCTGCGCGGCGGTGTTGACGAGGGGAGAGTCAGAGCCATTGATCGTCTCGATTGACTGGCAGAGTTCAGCGAGGGCGGGCGAAAGACGCGTGAGCGTATCGCGCGCGGGATGGGCCAGGTAGAGGAGCCCACGAGTGGCCTCAGCAGCTTCAGCAACCATCGCCAATGATGAGATGGCAGTGGTTGGCCCAAGCCCGAAACCTAGAAAGTGCCCTTCGGAGACGGTGAGCTCGACGCCAGCAAACAGGGGAAAGCCGGTGCGGCTCGCGAGGTCGTCGAGGGCAGTGGCATCCCACCAGCGGTCGTGTTCGGTAAAGCAAACGCCATCGAGTCCCCGCTCGCGGGCGAGGTCGACGACTTCCTCGGGGCGCAGGGCGCTGCAGGCCGACAGCGGGGCAGTGTGACAGTGCAGATCGATAAGCACGCGCTAGAGTTCGACGCCGTATAGCAATGAAACATGCTCGAGGAACTGGGCCATCGGACCCGATTGGGTCTTTTGCTGGCGGTACATGACGGCAATCTCGCGTTCCACCGGGCGGGCAGTCTCGACGGCAAGTTTGTGAAGGGTCCCGAGCTTGATCTCCCGCTCGACCGATACTGCGGGAAGCAGAGCGAGACCGAGATCCATCTCCACCATCTTCTTTGTTGCTTCGATGCTGTCGAGGTGCATGAGCTGTTTGGGGACGACACCGAGTTCGCGGAAGAGGCCGAGGATAAGCCCGTAGTATCCCGAATCACGGTCGAACACGATGAGCGGCTCGTTGGAGAGATCACCCATGTTCACGGCGCCACGCTTGGCAAACCGGTGGTTGGCCGAAACCACGAGGACGAGTTGGTCGCGGTAGAGCGGGATGGTGTTGACTTCGGGATGGTTGATCGGCCGCCCAAAGCCCACCTGGACGTCGTCGTCGAGCACGAGTTGGAGGACGTCTTCGGAGTGTCCTGTGCGGACCATGACATCTACGCCGGGGTGGTTGTCATGGAATGCTTTGAGGATGCGTGGAAGGACGTAGGTGCCGACCGCCGGCGCTGTCCCGATTGAGAGACGTCCCATCGAACCTTCCCGCGTGCCATCGAGCACGAGGAGGCCATCACGAAGCGTGCGGAGCACCCGCTGCGCGTAGGGAAGGAAAGCGACGCCGGAATCGGTGAGCTTCACCCCCCGGCCCATCCGTTCGAAGAGGGGCTGGCCGATTTCCCGCTCGAGGGACTGTATCCGGTTGCTCAGCGATGGCTGGGCGACATGAAGGATTTCGGCCGCACGGCTGAAGCTTCCACACTCCGCGGCGGTGATGAAGGCGTCAAGCTGTGCGAGTTCCACGCGGAACTACCCCGGAGCCATAGCCATGCTCTATGGGAGAGGATAGAACTCCGGGAGCCATAGGCCAAGACTAGGAATGTATAAACACGCTAGTCGATGTACTTCTGCATGAACCACTGCATCAAGTCGCTGGCGGTTACCACTCCGGCGAGGTCGTCGCCATGGACGAGGGGGATGTGCCGAAAGCCACCGATGGTCATCTTGTTGAGCCCAGTTGCGATGGTGTCGGAGTCGCGCAGGATTACGGGATCGGAGGTCATGACCTCGCGAATGGGTCCTGCGAGCACATCTGGTTGACCGGCCACCTTGGAAAGCACATCTCGCTCGGTGAAGATCCCGACGAGGGCGCCACGTTCGACGACGACAACGGCACCGGAAGGGTCTTCGCGCAGGATTGCCACAGCAGCCGATACAGGCGAACCGGGATCGAGGGTGTGCGGCGCGGGAAACCGCACCTCAGTCAGTGGCGCCTCGAAGTCTGTTGTTTCGCCACGTGCACCGGTTGTAGGGAGCCCGAGGCCGCGCAGATCGAAGCTGCAATTGGCACATGCGTCATCGCCAAGGATGTACGGTTCTCCACATCCCGGGCACAGCGTGTTGTTGGAAGCCGTGGGAGTGTTCATTCGTCCCTCCACCGGGGCGGCTAGCTAACCTCCCAGGTTTCGCTCCCGTTCAGGAGATCCTGGAAGTTGGGCGGGGACTTCTGCCGGGCAGATTCGACCTGGGCGGCGATGAGGTCCTCGAAGATGGGTGCCTCGATATCGCGGAAGACGCCCACGGGGACGGGATAGTCGGGGTAATCCATCTCCGCAAGGATGTTCGCGAGGTTCTGCGTCCGGGAGGCAGCATCGTGGACGACGAGCCCGTCGTCGCTGCTCACGTCCTCGACGACGCGAGGTTCGAAGCCATCCAGGGTGATGCCGTGCTGGCGCTCAGCACCGAAGCGGAGGGGGGCGCCGTCCTCGAGGTAGAGGAGCTTGTCCTGCCTGACCCCCTTGTCGGCGAAGGCAGCGAAGGCACCGTCGTTGAAGATGTTGCAGTTCTGGTACACCTCGACGAACGAGACTCCCTTGTGCTTGGCAGCCTTGTAGAGGGTCTCCTCAAGGTGGGCGGTGTCGCGGTCGATTGAGCGAGCGATGAAGGTGGCGCCAGCGGCAAGGGCTACCCGGATCGGGTTCAACGGACGCTCCGTCGTCCCGTAGGGCGACGACTTGGTGACCTTGCCCATTTCCGACGTCGGCGAGAACTGCCCCTTCGTAAGGCCATAGATGCGGTTGTTGAAGAGGATGATCGTGAGGTCGATGTTGCGGCGCATGACATGGAGCATGTGGTTGCCGCCAATGCTGAGCCCGTCGCCATCACCGGTGATAACGAAGACGGAAAGCTCGGGGCGCGCGGTCTTTAGGCCGCTGGCGATGGTCGGAGCGCGCCCATGGATCGAGTGGAACCCGTAGGTTTCGACGTAATAGGGGAAGCGGCTGCTGCAGCCGATGCCGCTGATAAAGACGAGGTTCTCCTTCGGGATTCGAAGGCGCGGGAGCATCCGCTGCATCTGGGCGAGGATTGCGTAATCGCCGCAGCCGGGACACCAACGGACCTCCTGGTCTGTCACGAAGTCCTTGCGGGTGAGCACCGGCAACTCGAGCTCGTCGTTTGTAGTAGTACCGTTTGTGGTGGCCATACTGGCTACCCTCCTATCGCCGGGGGAACTGCGAATTCGAACTCGAAAGGCTCGCGTAGACCCAGCAATTCATCGATCTTGGCCTGGACCTCAGCGATCTTGAATGGTTGTCCCGCGATCTTGTTGAATGGCACGGCATCGACCAGGAACTTCGAGCGGATGAGTACGACGAGCTGGCCGGTGTTGAGTTCCGGGATAAGGACCTTGTTGAAGCGACTGAGCACATCGCCGAGGTTCTTCGGGAACGGGTTGAGATAGCGGAGCTGCGCTGAACTCACGGACTTGCCCTCGTTTCGCGCACGTTCGGCCGCACTCGTGATAGCACCGTAGGTGCCACCCCATCCGAGCACGAGAAGGTCGCCAGAGTCTGGTCCGGTGACCTCGAGGTCCGGGATATCGTTGGCTACGCGGGCGACTTTCTCGGTGCGGGCAAGCGTCATCCGATGGTGGTTGCCGGGGTCGTAGCTGATGTTTCCGTTGTCGGCCGACTTCTCGATTCCACCAATACGATGTTCGAGGCCCGGCTGACCCGGAACGGCCCAGTTTCGAGCCAGCGTATCGGGGTCGCGCTTGTAGGGGTTGAAGTCACCTTCACCCGCTTCAGCGTAGCTGTAGGTGATGTCGGCGAACTCATCGAGCGATGGGATCCGCCAGGGTTCGGAGCCGTTGCCCAGGTAGCCGTCGCTGAGATAGATGACGGGAACCATGTGCTTCAGGGCGATGCGGAAGGCCTCTATTGCCATCCCGAAACACTCCGAGGGCGTGGCCGGGGCAACAATTGCGACCGGGGAGTCACCGTTGCGTCCGTACATCGCCTGCAGCAAGTCGGACTGCTCCGTCTTGGTCGGCATGCCGGTGCTCGGTCCGGACCTCTGAACATCGATGATGACGACCGGCAATTCGGTCATCACCGCCAGGTTCAGTCCTTCGCTCTTGAGGGCGAGGCCGGGGCCGCTGGTGCCGGTGAGGGCAAGGTGGCCACCGTAGGAGGCGCCAATGGCGGCGCCCATCGCTGCGATCTCGTCTTCGGCCTGGAACGTCTTGACGCCGAAGTTCCGCAGCTTCGATAGCTCGTGCAGCACGTCGCTGGCGGGGGTGATGGGGTAGCTGGCGTAAAACAGCGGCAGCTTAGATTTGACGGAGGCAGCGAGGAAGCCAAGGGCAGTCGCTTCGTTGCCGCTGATGTGGCGGTAGACGCCGGGAGGAACCGGTGCGGGGGCCACTTCATACCGGGTGTGGAACATCTCGGTGGTTTCACCGAAAGCGTGACCGGCGTGGAGGGCCTTGAGGTTCGCATCGAGGACCTCAGGGTTGCGGCCAAACTTCTCTTCGGCCCAGCGGATGGTGGTATCGAGCGAACGGCCATACAGCCAGAGGACCACACCAAGCGCGTAGAAGTTGCGCGAAAGGAACTTCTGCTGGGAAGGCAGATCGACATCCGCGAGCGCCAGCTCATTCTGGTGGGTGATCCGGATGGGACGGACCTGGAAAGCGGCGAGGCTCCCGTCTTCAAGCGGGTTAGTCGTGTAGGAGGCCTTCTTGAGGTTCGCCGGCGAGAACTCGTCTTCGTCGACGATGAGAAGGCCGCCGGGGACGAGGTCGCCGATGTTCGTTTTCAGGGCGGCCGGGTTCATCGCGACGAGCGCGTCAGGAGCATCTCCGGGCGTCCGGATGTCGGTGCTGGCGAACGATACCTGGAAGCCGGATACACCCGGCAGTGACCCGGTAGGGGCGCGGATTTCGGCTGGGTAATCGGGCAGCGTGGCAAGATCGTTGCCGAAGACCGCAGCAGTCTTGGTGAACTGCGTCCCTGTCAACTGCATACCGTCGCCAGAGTCACCGGCAAAGCGAACCGTCACCCGTTCTCGTGATTCGACACGAGGGGTGGTGAGTGCGGGGGATTCAGTGGTCATGAAAGGTCCTAACCGCCTTCTCGCTGCCCCATCACTTGATGGGGGCGCGGGGGGATATTGAGCACCTCGTCCGGGAATGCCTCGGCGAGATGTGTGAGCAAATTTTGGAGCCGGACCAGCCCGGCGATCCGGCCCGAGTCGACGACTGGGAGCGTGCGGTAGTTGGCCTTCCGCATCAGGGCGATGCAGTCACCAACGGTGTGATTGGGCGTCACCACGCTGGGTTCAAGGGTGAGCACGCCAGCGTTGAGCGGCTGGTTCCAATCGAACCCCTCGACCATGCACCGGCTCAGGACGTCGCGTTCGGTAAATATGCCGACGAGGGCGCCATTTTCGACGGCGAGGGCACAGGCGTAAGACCTGTCGGCCATGCGCGAGACGGTGTCTTTCACCGAAGTCGAGGGAGTAACGATGAGTGGCTCGACGAGTGTTAGCTCAGCGAGCCGCCTGGTCATGAACTCCTGGAGCCGAACTCGGTCCATGTGTCCGTTTCTTGAGGAACCGGCGAGTTACGAGGCTCGGTTCCCGGTTGTTGCTTTCAGTGTACGCAGATCCTCGGGAACGTGCAGTCTTCCGGAGCCGACCGCGAGAAGACCCCTAATTCCAGTGACGAGAACGGAAACAACGCTACGCACCGCCGGGGCCGGTACCGATAACACAGGTATGACTTCCGGCGCCTGGAGGCCAGTGCTCCTATGACTTCGAACGCCCAACGGATTGAGATCCTCCAGGCTGATTTCCTCGATTCACGCCTCTATGACGAGGACCCCGGAGCCGGGCCTCTTCGCCTCAGCCGGGGTGCGATCCTGGCTCCGATCAGCCGGGCATTCGACCTGGCCGAGCGGCGGCGCAGCGGGCACGCTCAGCGGGTCGCGTACGTCAGCATGTATCTCGCCAGCGAGATGGAGCTTGACCCCGATCACATTGAAGGGGCATTTTTCGCGGGGCTCTTGCACGACCTTGGGATGGCCGGGGCAGCGACCGCCGGGGTGGCTCCTACGGGGGAAGCCTCGGGCGACTCAGCTAACTGGGCGGAGATCGTGAAGACGCTCAATCTCCACTGTGAGATTGGCTCCAGGATTGTCCGTCGCCTGGGGCTTGGCGAGGACGTCGCCCGAGCCGTGCAGCACCATCACGATTGCTGGGACGGCTCGGGAATGCCGGGCGGCCTGTCGGGCGAACGTCTCCCGGTTCTCGCTCGCATCCTGGCTGCTGCGGACCGTGTGGAGTCCCTCTTCGACCAGGAGGCATCTCCGCTGGCGTTGCGGCGTACGGCGGCGAGCGAAATAGCGGCTATGGGTGGCTCGGAACTGGACCCCAAGATCGCCGAGGTCATGGCTGAACTGGCCCGGGACGACGGCTTCTGGCTTGGCTTTTACGGCGAGGAACTGGAGCCGACACTGGTATCGCTGAACTACGGGGGGATGCTCGAAGGCACGCCACTGCAGGAGTTCATCGGCGTCATCGCCGACCTCGTCGATTCCCGGAACGGGCGCACTCCCGGACATTCACGCCGGGTAGCAGACATGGCCGGCCGGTTGGCGGAAGCGCGCGGGATCCCGGCCGTACGGACGGAACTGGTCCGGACCGGGGCGATGTTGCAGGACATCGGCACCCTTGGCGTCCCCATTGCACTCCTCCACAAGCCGGACATCCTGAACGTTGACGAGATGGCGACGATGCAGCTGCATCCAACCTACGCACGGGACATCCTCAGCGAGATCCCGCGATTGGGGCCCGCCGCCTGGTGGGTGGCCTGCCACCACGAGCGCGTGGATGGAAAGGGCTACCCGGGCATGCTCGAGGGTGCGGAAGTGCCCGTGGAGGCACAGATCATCGGCATCTGCGAGACCTTCGAGGCGCTCACCAACGACCGGCCCCACCGGCAGGCAATGAGCGCGGCGGACGCCTTCGACATCATCCGCGGCCTGGCCGGCCAGCGCTTTGAAGCTGATGTGGTGGATAGTTTCGAGGCGACGATGGAAGAGTCACTCGCAAGCTAACCTTCCGCTTCCGTGGGAAAGCGGGGAATGGTATCCATCATCTGGACGGGTTACGTCCCGCTGGAGAATGGTGTGCCAAATCGATGGACCTGGCTGGCCGTACCGACCCTCCTCTTGTTCGCTGTCGCTACCAGCGCCTGTGGCGGCGGTGAGAAGTCGGCTGAAGATCGGATGCCAAACCTCGGCAGCGAAGGCTTCGCCATCATCGAAGAGGGCCGAGACCAATTCGCGGCCCCGGGCCTGGATACCTACCGCGCCCTCTACCAATCGGCTGACGGCCGGGCTGCGATCGTCCTCATTTACGTTGAAGAGAGCGAGGTCAGGGCTTTGGATCAGTACGCCACGCTCTCTGTTGCGCTTGAAAATCCACCCCCGGAGTTCTTTGGTGGGGAAGCGGCCCAGGACGAGGCGGTCGCACTGGCGATCGGCGATGAAAGCCGAGCGTTCGTGACCGCAGAGGCCGATGAAAAAGGGAACCGCGTATGGACCGATATCTACCGGTCGGGGAAGGTCGTGCTCATTACCCAGGTTCTCTCGGCTGGGGATTCGGCTGAGGACTTGCGGGAGGCGATCGCCCGGAAGGTGATCTAGTTCAGGCGGCAGAGAAGGCCACGATAGCGGCCGCCAGGAGTACCAGCTGGACCATGCCGCCGGAGGCGAAGACCCAGAGCCCGGCCGAACGCAGGCGGGAGTGGATGACGGTACCGATCGTCGTGTTGACGGCGGCAATTGCTGCGGAGGCGTAGGCGATGCGGAGCAACTCCGACTTCTCGCCGACCCGCACGATGCCACCGAGTGCCGGGTACTTCAGTTCAACGACGGCCGGGAGTCCCGGGTACTGTCCATAGACGTAGCCACAGACCCCGAGAGCGGCGAGGAGTGAGAGGAAGGCGAGGGTCTTGCCGGTGTTGTCACGCCAGATTGGAAATGCGGCGAGACCGGTGGAAGCGGACCGCTGCAATTCGCCGACAGAAGGACCAAGAGCCGCGTTGGCCTGTACCTCTTCGGCGAAGGCAGCCTGGTCGAGCACAGTGAGCCCGAAAGCCTCCCCATTGGTGACGACGTAGAGGAGCTCGTCGGGGGAAGAGTGGGTTGAATAGAAGAGCGTATAGCCCACGCGCGTGACGTCTGCGTGCCCGACGTGACAGCCCCACCAATTGAGGCCCTGAACGCTGGCGTCGTACACCGTGCGGCCGGGAATCATCCGCTGGATGTTGCCAATCGGGATTTCAATCCTGCGCAGGCCCCAACGGATCGTGAGATGTTCGCGGCCGATGGTGTAGGAGAGCGTGAACAAAGCCCAGGACCAGTAGGCAAACAGCATGCCGACCACGAGGAGGATTCCACAGACAACCCAGGCGAGGAACGTCTTGAATTCGACCTGGCCGCCGGCCGCGGCGACAGCCACGCCAACCGCCATCCCGAAGGCCCATGCGCTGATGACGCCGCCAATGATGACGCCGAGCGCACGTGGCGGCTGGATGGCGCCAGTGCTCAGCTGGTTACGCGGGTGCGTGCTGGCGTGCACCAATGGCGGTACCGCTCGTTCTTGCCCTTGATGGCATCGAAGAAGATCGCGCTGAGCTGGCTGGTGATGGGGCCGGGCTTGCCATCGCCGACGGGACGGCGGTCAACTTCGACAACGGGCGTCAGGTGGGCGGCGGTGCCGGTCATGAAGATCTCATCGGCGATATAGAGCTCGGACCTGTCGATCTGGCGCTCCACCGTCTCTATCCCCAGTTCTTTGCTGGCGAGTTCCACGGCCGTTGCTGCGGTAATCCCTTCCAGGACGTTGTCCGACGGCATGGGCGTGATGATTCGGCCGTTGCGGATGATGAAGATGTTCTCGCCACTACCTTCTGAGACGTGGCCGTCGGCGTTCAGCATGATCGCCTCGTCAAAGCCATTGAGCTGCGCTTCGGTCTTGGCAAGTGCGCTGTTCACGTAGATGCCGGTGACTTTGGCTCGGGGAGGGATGCCAAGGTCGTCTACTCGGCGCCAGGTGCTGGTGTGGCAACGCGCACCCTTCTCGATATCCAGGTAGGGGCCGAAGGGGGTGATGAAGATGACCGTGTCACTCTCGAGCCCGTGGAGCCGCACGCCGACCTGTTCGCTGCTCTTGTAGACGAGTGGCCGAATGTAGACGTCCTCCTCGTAGCCACTGCGTTCGACGATCTCGAGGGTCAGCTCGCAGAGGCGGTCGATGTTGTCGTGAAGGTCGAGCTGGAGGATCTTGCAACTCTGCTGCAGGCGCTGAAAGTGTTCGCGGACGCGGAACAGGTAGATGGTCTTGTCGTCTTCGTTCCAGTTGCCGCGGATGCCCTCGAATACCGCCGTGCCATAGTTGAAGGCGTGGGTCATCACCCCGATTTTCGCCTGTTCCAACGGGACGATATCGCCCTGAAAGTATGCGTACGGCGTAGGCATCTGACGGGTCTCCTCTGGCCGAATTAGGCTCGATTTAGTATGCGTGGTCGGCGTGGTGAAAGGCTAGCTCAGGAATCGTCCTCTTCGCGTTCGGCGAAAAAGCGAGCATTGCGGCATTCCTCGACATCCTCCTCCTTACCCGCCAGGCGGTCCCGAACATCGTCGGGAGGGAGGGGACGCGGCGTCGCCAGCAAGTCCGTTGGGCTTTCGATAGCAGCGGTGAGGTAGGCGATGAACTGGTTGTGGAAGTCGGCTACATCTTCTGGAGGAAGCACGGCCTGGAGGCTGACCACGTAGTCCGTGACCACAGCGCTCAGGCCCTCGACGGTCTGCTCCCGGATGATGGCGGCCGTGTAGTCCTCGAGGCCCGAGCAGATGACGGCGAGGTATTCCACGTCGGTGAGCGGTCCGATCGGAGTGCCGGCCGGCGTGGGGGCAGATGTCGTCGCGCTGTCCGGAGTTTCCGACACAGCAGGTGTGGGCGTGGGATCGTCATCATCGCCGCCGCAGACGACAATCGCGGCAAGGGGAAGCAGGACGAGGAAGCCGAGGGCGAGGAAACGGGGCACGTGGGGATGGTACGCCCTCTCCTTCGCTCGCGCTCCTGGTGGGTGAGACGTCCTTTCCGTCACAGAAGGATCCGCTTTGCTGCCGCCCCGGGGGTACGTCGCCAGTTGTCGATTGCGTACCGGTAGGGGCTGTCGTCGAGCATGCGCATGCGACATCGGTCACCGCCGGCCAGGAGTCGCTGCGCGCGGGACACCCAGCGTTGGAGGGGGGCCGGATCAGGTACGTGGAACGGGCCCTCACGTTCGACCAGGTCGGCGATACGCGCCGCCCCGAGAGCGAGAAGCCAGCCGAGCCCGAGCTGCGCGAGCCCGAAGTGGAAGTCACGGTCTCCGAAGGTGGCGAGCACCCGTCCCGCGTCTGATTCCGCACCGGCGAGCAACAAGGTACTTCCAAAGTGGGGCATAGAGAGGTCGGCAGCCTGCCGGTACACCTCCCCGAGCGCGCCGTCCTGGGCCAGGACCTCCGCGGCCCGGAAGGCGTGCAGCCTGAATGCCGTGCCATGTTCTTCGACGGCAAGGCTGATACCCGGCTCTTCGAGCCACTCAAGCCACTCCCGGGCATCGGTGTTGAGGATGAGTTGCTCAGCAGCCTGGAAGTCGGCGGAAACCCGGGCGAGGGCGATGGCAGAGCTGTAATTGCCCCACTCGATTGCGTGCAGCGCCTGCAACCGCGTGAGCCAGCCCCGCGACCATTGCATGAGGGCCGCCGCCATTGGCTGGCTGCGGTAGCTGGATGCCGACGAGGCTTCGGCGATGGCGCCCTCGAGGTTCAGCCCCTCGATGACCGCATCGATGTCTTCGGACAGCACGAAGCCGGACTGGCGGTACGCGTCGACGGCCCCGGCGGACTCGGCCGGGGGACGGGAGGCCCGTGTAGCGACCGGCGAAATCCGCGGCGGTGAGACTCGAGGGGTTGCCATGGCGCCGATCTAGTGGCGCTTGCGGCCGCTCGAACGGCGGGCACGGCTTGGGCCGGGTGTGGTAGCCCGCAGCGCGGAGGGCTTCGGTCCGAGCTGGGGAATCGCCTCCCAACCGGCGTATTGCGCAGATTCCCCAAGCCCTTGTTCGATTGCAAGGAGCCGGTTGTATTTGGCAGTCCGTTCACCGCGGGCCGGGGCACCGGTCTTTATCTGGCCGGCACCGGTGGCCACCGCGAGGTCGGCGATGAAGGTGTCCTCAGTCTCTCCACTGCGGTGAGAGATGACCGCCGTCCAGCCAGCGCGCTTCGCCAATTCGACGGCGTCCAGGGTTTCGGTGAGGGTGCCGATCTGGTTGAGCTTGACCAGCACGCTATTCGCGGCCTTCTCCTGGATACCCCTGCGGACACGCTCGACGTTGGTGACGAGCAGGTCGTCGCCGACGAGTTGCGATTTCTCGCCAAGCCTGGCGGTGAGGGCGGCCCAGCCAGCCCAGTCCTCCTCTGCAAGGCCATCTTCGATTGAGCGAATGGGGTATTTCTCCACCCAGGAAGCCCAGTGCGCGACCATCTCGGCGGAGGTGAGGGTGCGTCCCTCACGGGGGAGCACATACTTCCCCTTCTCGAACAGTTCCGTGGTGGCGGGGTCAAGGGCGATGACGACATCAACGCCCGGGCGGTAGCCGGCGGCGCCAATGGCATCAAGAACGACCTGTACCGCAGCCTCGTTGCTTTCCAGCGACGGCGCGAAGCCACCTTCGTCGCCGATGGACGTGGCGAAACCCCGGTCGTGGAGCAGCGCCTTCAGCGCGTGGTAGATCTCGACGGCGATGGCGAGCCCGTCGCTAAACGTCGGCGCGCCGACCGGCATGACCATGAACTCCTGAAAGTCCGTCGAGTCGGGGGCATGCTTGCCACCGTTAAGGATGTTGAACATCGGGACAGGAAGGCGTGCTGCGGCCGGTCCGCCGAGGTAGGCATAGAGAGGGAGTCCACTGGATTCCGCGGCGGCCCGGGCCACAGCCAGGGAAACGCCAAGCATCGCATTGGCGCCAAGACGAGACTTATTTGGTGTGCCGTCAAGTTCGCAGAGGATGCGATCGATCATCCGCTGGTCGTTGGCAGGGGCGCCTTCAAGGGCCTGGCTGATCTCGCCATGGACATGGGCGACGGCCTTCCGGACACCTTTGCCACCATAGCGGCGGCTGTCCCCATCCCGGAGTTCGACTGCCTCGAAGGCGCCGGTGGAAGCCCCCGAGGGGACGGCGGCAGTGCCCATCGCCCCGTCGTCGAGGAGGACGGAGGCCTCGACAGTCGGGTTGCCCCGCGAATCAAGGATTTCGCGAGCGTGAAGCCCGGCTATCAGGCTCATTCGACTTCAGCCCCTTTCAACTCCGGGGCATCGCTCAAGGGAACCAGCGCTTCCGGCCCGGAGAGGTAGTCGATGTAGAGGATGCCGTTGATGTGGTCGATTTCATGTTCGAGCGCTTCGGCCATCAGGTTGTCTTCAGCGCGGATGCGCACTTCCTTGCCGGTGAGAGGATCGAGTCCCTTGGCCAACACCTTCAGCGATCGCGTGAGTTCTCCACGGTAGCCGGGGACGGAGAGGCAGCCTTCGTCCAGACGCCGTTCGCCCGAGCGCTTCACAATCTCGGGGTTGACCAGGGCGATCGGTTCGTAGTCTTCGTCATGTACGTCGATGACCACTACGCGCAGGGAAACGCCAATCTGGGGTGCGGCAAGACCGACCCCGGGTGCGTCATACATCGTCTCCCACATGTCCTCGATGAGGCGGTGGATGGAACTATCGATCTTCCGTATGCGTTTCGCTTTTTCGCGAAGAGCCGGGTGTCCGGCACGCACGATGGGTCGGATTGCCAAGGGGATTCGACCTCCGTCTGAGTCGCAATTGAAAGTCTACCGCGACCTGCCGACACACGCGCCCGGGCGAGTGGCAACCACTTAGTGTCACGGATACACTAACTCGCGTGACAGGCCTTGCGGACAACTTCGAAACCATTGTGGTCGGCAGCGGCATCTCAGGGCTGTTTGTCGCACTCGAAGCCCGGCACCTCGGGCCTGTCCTCGTGCTGACGAAGGGCAGCATCGACGACTGCAACACGACCTGGGCCCAGGGGGGCATCGCCGCCGCCGTGGGGCCGCTCGACTCAATCGAGTCGCACCTGGCGGACACAATTGCCGCCGGTGCGGGGCTCGTCGATGAATCAGCGGCCCGGGTCCTCTGCACGGAAGCACCGGGCCGGATCCGGGACCTTGTCGATTACGGTGTCCGATTCGATTCGCTCGGGGGAGAGACGGCACTCGGCCGGGAGGCCGCGCATTCGGCCAATCGGATCCTCCATGCCGGGGGGGACAGGACCGGGGCGGCCATCGAAACGGCCCTCTCGGAGCGGCTCCAGCACCCGTCGATAACGGTCCTGGATCACGCGCTCGTGACCGCGCTGGCCGTCGACGGATCAGGGCACGTTACGGGAGTCACAGCAACGAACCTTCTGGATGAAACCGCTGAGGCGTACACCGCTGCAAGGGTCGTCCTGGCGACCGGCGGGGCCGGGCATCTCTATTCACACACGACGAATCCTGACGTCGCCACGGGAGATGGGGTCATGCTGGCCTTTGGCGCCGGTGCCGAGGTGATGGACTTGGAGTTCTACCAGTTCCACCCGACAGCACTGCGGTTGGCGGGCCAACCACCGTTCCTCATCTCGGAGGCTGTGCGCGGCGAGGGCGCGGTGCTCCTCAACTCAGCCGGCGAGCGTTTCATGCCCGGATACCACCCGGAAGCCGAACTCGGGCCTCGTGATGTTGTGGCCCGGGCGATCCTGGCAGAGATGGAGGCAGCAAACGCAGAGTGGGTGATGTTGGACTGCACCGGGATCGACGGCGTCGACCTCGCTTCGCGGTTCCCGGGGATCTATGCGTTTTGCCTTGATGCGGGTATCGACATCGCCCGGGAACCGATCCCTGTGGCGCCGGCGGCCCACTACTTCATGGGGGGAATTCGCACGGACCACGACGGGCGGACTACGGTGCCAGGCCTCTACGCTGTCGGCGAGGTGGCCTGCACCGGTGTCCACGGCGCCAATCGGCTGGCCTCGAATTCACTGATGGAGACCGTGGTGTTTGGGAAGCGCGCGGTAGACAGTTTCAGCGGGCCGACGACCTCGCTGGCCCCGGACCCGGCCGCTATCCAGATAGCCCTGGCGAGCAGGCAAACGAGCCGGGCCGACATACAGCGACTGCTGTGGCGCAATGTCGGCATCCGGCGGGATGGTGCGAGCCTGGACACAGCACTGAAAACGATAGATAGCTGGCCGGAAGTGGGTCCCTCCGGTGACAGCCATGACCGCCCGGTGTTCGAGAATGCCCAGATGAGCAGACTCGCGTGGCTCATGGCCACGGCCGCACTTCGCCGGGAAGAGAGCCGGGGGGCGCACTATCGACGAGATTTCCCGGAGCCTGATGCTTCATGGCGCCGTTAGGTGTGGTCGCGTGCAGACTGACGATCACCTCCAGGACGAGATCGAGCGGGTGGTAGCACTGGCGCTCCACGAAGACCGGGCGCGCGAAGATGTGACGTCTCTTGCGACCATGGACGAGAACCTCAGCGGGGTGGCGATGTTCGACGCCCGGGAGCCCGGGATCATGGCGGGAGGGATCGTTGTCGCCGCCGTGTACGCGGCCCTCGACCCTCTGATCTCGGTGGAGTCACGCGTTGCTGAAGGCGGGAGCTTTGGGGCGGGCGATGCACTGCTCGCAGCCCGGGGGCCCGCGCGGGCGCTACTCCAGGGCGAGAGAGTGGCGCTGAACCTGTTGCAGCGTCTCTGTGCCACGGCGAGCGCCACTGCGAGGTATGTGGCGCTCGCCAAACCGTTCGGGGTCGACATCCTGGATACGCGGAAGACGACGCCCGGGCTACGAGCCCTGGAGAAGTACGCCGTGCGTTGCGGCGGTGGTGTGAACCACCGGCTCGACCTCGCCAGCATG
>JAGQGZ010000053.1 GCA_020432105.1 Dehalococcoidia bacterium
CGATCTCGCGGTGGGTGCGCTCGATCTGTTCTTTTAGTGTGCGGCTGCTCTCGACGCGGTCCTTCTCCTGCTGCCACTGGGCGCGGAGTCCCGACTGCTGTTCGCGAAGGTCGCCGATTTCGCGCTCGAGCCGATCGAGGCGCTCGCGGGAGGCTTCGTCCTCTTCTTTGCGGAGGGCTTCGCGTTCGATTTCGAGCTGGAGGAGGCGGCGCTCCACGTCGTCGAGTTCGACAGGGAGACTGTCGATTTCGGTGCGGATGTGGGCGGCGGCTTCGTCGACGAGGTCGATGGCCTTGTCGGGGAGGAAGCGGTCGGCGAGATAGCGATTGGAGAGGACGGCAGCGGCGACAAGGGCGGAGTCCTTGATGCGGACGCCGTGGTGGACTTCGTAGCGTTCGCGAAGACCGCGAAGGATGGAGATGGTGTCTTCGACGGTAGGCTCATCGACGCGCACGGGCTGGAAGCGGCGTTCGAGGGCAGCGTCCTTTTCCACGTGTTTGCGGTATTCGTCGAGGGTGGTGGCGCCGATGCAGTGAAGCTCGCCGCGGGCAAGTGCGGGCTTGAGCATGTTGCTGGCGTCCATCGAACCTTCTGCGGCACCGGCACCAACGACGGTGTGGAGTTCGTCGATAAAGAGGATGATGCGACCCTCAGATTCGGAGACGTCTTTGAGGACGGCCTTGAGGCGATCTTCGAATTCGCCGCGGTACTTAGCGCCGGCGACAAGGGCACCCATATCGAGGGTGATGAGGCGGCGGTCCTTGAGGCCCTCGGGAACATCTCCGCGGATGATGCGCTGGGCAATGCCCTCGGCGATGGCCGTCTTGCCGACGCCGGGAGCCCCGATGAGCACGGGGTTGTTCTTGGTGCGGCGGGAGAGGACCTCGATCGTGCGCCGAATCTCCTCGTCGCGGCCGATGACCGGGTCGAGCTTGCCCTGTTCGGCCATCTCGGTGAGGTCGCGGCCGTACTTCTGAAGGGCCTCGTACTTGTCCTCGGGATTCTGGTCGGTGACGCGTTGGCTGCCACGAAGGCCGACCATGGCCTGGAGGACGCTGTCGTGGGTGAGGTTGGATCGCGCGAAGAGGGCAGCGGTCTCACCTTCGGCCCTGTCGACGGCGGCAAGGAAGAGGTGCTCGGTGCTTGTGTAGTCGTCTTTCAGACGCTCGGCTTCCTCTTCGGCGAGCGTGGTGACCTGGTCGAGCGCGCGGGAGAGGTAGACCTGGCGGTGCCCGGTGAGCTTGGGGGCCCGAGCGAGGGCGGACCGGACGGGCGTAGCGATCGATTCAGGCTGGAGCTGCATGAGCTTAAGGAGGCGAGGGACAACGCCCCCCTCCTGTTCGACAAGGGCAACGACCAGGTGGTCGGGGGTGACCTCCTGGTGGGAGTACTCCTCGGAGAGCTGTTTGGCCTCGATGACAGCTTCCTGGGCCTTTTCGGTATAGCGATTCAGGTTCATCCTACGCCCTCTCTGTTAGTCTTAGCAGTATACTCCTTGATAAGCCTATTATCAACTTAATCGGGCCGGCTGGAAGACCTCGATCGGGTTACCTGACGGGTCTTCGATCAGCACCTGGGTACCCCCGGGTCCGGACAGTGGCTCGTTCCGAAAGGCGATACCGGCATCGCGGAGGGTTTTGACCATTGCGTGGATGTCGTCGACCTGGACGACGAGGCGGTTCCAGCCGCCGGGAACGGGCTCACGTCCGTCGGGCATGGGTTTGCGGGCAGAAGTGCCGGGGCCGGAGACCCAGACTTCGAGGCCGTCGCGCTCGATCTGGGCGAAGACCGGCCCCATGCGTTGCTTCAGGGAGAACCCGAGGTGGCCCTGGTAGAAAGCGAGAGCGGCGTCGACGTCATCGACGATGAGACGAAACGTGGCCATGGATGACTACCTCCAGAGCGGCAGTCTCGCACTTTCGCGGGCATGAGGTCAGGCCGTTCGGGCAGAAGGTTGGAGCGAACGAGCGGACGCCGTCGCTTGACCGGCGCTCCGGTAACCGCCAGTCTTTGGACATCCAATTGGGAAGGGGTCCTTCCGCCAGGGAGGACGCCGGGGGAAGCGGGTGTAATTCCCGCGCTGTGCCGCAACTGTGAGTCGTTCCGTCGCTGAAGCTTCGGAAGGATGAGCCAGGAACCCCGCCCCCTTCACCACCGGACATCCTTCGTGCAGAAAGGAGTCGGGGGCATGACACTTCCTTCTTCCTAACTCTCACAGGCGTATTGCCGCGACGTTCGTCGTGCTGCTGCGGGCTGATCTGCCTGCAGCGGTCCAGAAACCTGTGAGGTGCGGGCTTTGCTACTTCGATTAGTGTTTTTCATGGCGGCCGCAATTGTGGCGGCGCCTCTCCTCGGCGTTTCGGCGGCTCCCCTGCCGCAGCGGCCCGCGGCGGTGCTCGGTGTGGAGTACATTCGCGGAACCCAGCAGCCTGACGGTGGATTTGGGGGATTCGGCCCGGGACAATCGATGGACGCGATCTACGCGATCAGGGCGGCAGGGTTGGACCCGAATGACTTCGCCAGGGACGGCAAGACACCGGCCGACTACCTCCGGTCGGTAGCGCCAGAAGCAACGGATGCGGGGCCGGCTGCCAAGGCTGCACTGGCGGCGCGTGCGCTCGGTATGGATGCACGCGACGTGGGGGGTGTCGACCTTGTCGCGGTGGCAGCGGCAGCATTCGACGAGGAGACGGGAGGCTACGCGAGCGACGTATTCACGCACTCAATCGTCGTGGTGGCGCTCACGCGCCTTGGGATCCCGGCTCCAACGGAGGCAATCCTGTTCCTTCGCGATGCGCAGGAAGACAACGGCGGCTGGGGATTTGATGGGATGAGCGATGCCGACACGACGGCCATCGCCCTGCAGGCACTGACAGGGGCGGGCGTGCCGGCAGCGGATTCGACTATTGCGGCCGGGATCGGCTACCTGAGAGCGCAGCAGGGGCTGGATGGCGGTTGGGGGTTCGATCCGGAAGAGTCGAATGCATCGTCGACAGCCTACGTGGTGCAGGCACTGATCGCCGTTGGAGAGGACCCGTCGTCCTACGACGTGAACGGCGTGGACCCGATCGACTACCTGCTGGGTCTCCAACAAGCGGACGGCTCATTCCCGGGATTCGACCCTGCCTACGCGACGAACCAGGCGGTACCGGCGCTGGCGGGAAGGAGCTTTGGGAGTGCCGTAGAGACACCGATCAGCCCACCGCCGCCTGGGCAGTTCGCTCCCGCGCCACCGAACACCGGGACGGGACTTGCAGCAGGGGATGCTGCCGGGCATGCAGGTCTCGCCACTCTGCTTGTGACCGCGGGCCTGCTGGCAGCGACCCGGCGCCGGTTCGCCTGAGTTTGAGGAGGGCGGAGTGCATCCCGTTGCCTGGCTGAGCTGGGTATTGCTGGTGATGGTGCTGGCGCTGGTGACGACCAACCCCTACTACCTCGCCACGCTGCTGCTGTGTGTGCTGCTGGTGGCGGCACTGGCGCCATGGTCGAGTACGGGACTGGGGACGCTGCGTTTGCTGTTGCTGGCAGGCGCCGGGATCGGCGTGTTCTCGATTGGCGTCGCAGCGATTAACGGGGCGAGCGGGGAGCATGTGTTGTTCGACATACCCGGCCCGCGGTTCCCCGACTGGTTTGGGGGACTGCGACTGGGTGGACCGGTTACGGCGGAGGCTCTTGTGGGGGCATCGCTGCGGGCACTGGCGATATTCTGCGTGTTCCTCGGCTTCGCGGTATTCAACGGGGCGGTGAGCCCGGTCAGGCTCTTGCGCCTGGCGCCGGCCTCGCTTTTCCATGCGAGCCTGGTTGTGACGGTGGGACTGACACTGCTGCCGTCGATAGTGAGCGATACGCGGCGGATCCGGGAGATGCAGTTGATCCGGGGATCGCGCGGACGGCTGCGCGACCTGGCGGGGCTGGTGGTTCCAGCGGTGCTCGGTGGTCTCGATCGGTCGTTGAGGCTGGCGGAGGCAATGGAAGCGCGTGGCTATGCAGCGGCGCCACCCCCACCAGCGAGGGCCCGAATCGCGGCGATGATGTCGCTGCCGGTACTGCTGATGGGTGCCTGGTTCTGGTTCTACGGCGAAGGGCTGGAGTGGCTGGGAGTCGTGTTCGCGGCGGCGGGAGGGCTGCTTGTCGTTCTCTGGGCGTGGGCGGCGCAAGGGGAACGGGTGACGACGAGGCTCTACGAAGACCCGATCCCGCTCGCCCAGGCCATGGTGGCAGCGGCAACGACGAGCCTGGCGGTGCTACTTCCGTTCCTGCGCAGCGCCGAGGTGCTGGCCTTGAGCTACAACCCATTCGCAGGGCTGCCGGCGCCGGACTTTGGAGCGCTGCCAGCAATGCTGGTGCTGCTGGCGGCGTGGCCGGTGGCGTTTCTGGCATTCGGTGACGGGGCGCGGGCACCATCGCAGGAACGGTTGGTGACAGGAGTGGAGGAGGCGCTGTGGTGATCGCCGGGGCCTGTGGGGTCACCTATTCGTACCCGGGCACCGGGGAGGCGGTCCTCAGGGATCTGAACCTGGTGATAGAGGAAGGGGAGATCGCGCTGGTGGTCGGACCAAGCGGCGGCGGGAAGTCGACGATGCTGCGGCTGTTCAACGGGCTCATCCCCCAGTTCCACGGCGGGCGCCTGAGCGGGACATTGGAGGTGTGCGGCCGGGATCCATCGCGTACTCCGGCTCGAGAGATGGCGACCCTGGCCGGGATGGTCTTCCAGATGCCGGAGGACCAGGCGATTGCAGACACGGTGGAGGCGGAGATTGCCTTCGGAATGGAGCAGATGGGGATTCAGCGGGCGGCGATGCGAGAGCGGATCGACAGACTTTCTGGAGAGCTCGCAATTGCCCACCTGGTTGGCCGCGAACTTGCGACCCTTTCCGGGGGAGAAAGGCAAAGGGTAGCGCTGGCGGCGGCTCTCGCCCTGGAGCCGCCGCTATTGCTGCTCGACGAGCCGACGTCGCAGCTGGATGGCGCCGGTGCGGATGCGTTTGTGGCAGCCCTGAGCCGGGTGGTGCATGAACGGGGGACCAGCGTGGTGGTGGCAGAACACAGGACCGACCGGCTGCTGCCGGGGGCTGCGAAGGTGGTCCGGGTTGCGGAAGGGACGGCGACGCCCTGCACCCTTGAGGAAGCGGCACGACTGGAGGAGGCGCCGGCAATAGCACGGCTGAGAGTGGGACTTGGGCTCGACCCGGTTGTGCTTTCGACGGGGACCTTTCCGGGCGACCTGTCACTGCGAATTGCACCGCAGAAACCCGGCAAGGCAGCGGGCGACGAGCTACTGAGGATGGCGGGTGTTTCTGTTGCATACCGGGACCGGGTTGCGCTGGATGGGGTCGAGCTGTCGGTGAGGCAGGGCGAGGTGGTGGCAGTGGTGGGTGCGAACGGGAGCGGGAAGTCGACGCTGTTCCGGGCGCTTGTGGGGCTCGTGAAGCAACGGAGCGGGACGATAGCACTTGCTGGCAAGGCAGCCCCCGACGCCATATCGAGCAGGACGGCAGTTGCGGGATATGTGCCGCAGGATCCGACTCTGGCCTTCTACCGGGAGAGCCTGGCCGAGGAGGTTGGGGAAACACTGAGGCGAAGGAAGTTGGGCGTTTCGGGAACCGCAGCGGCGCTCGAGGAATGGGGGCTGGGCAGCCTTGCCGAACGCAACCCGCGAGACCTGAGCGTGGGGCAGCAGGAGCGCGCGGCGCAGGCGACGATGCTGGCGCACGCGCCTCGTTTGTGGCTCCTAGACGAGCCGACGCGAGGCGCCGACGTGGCAGCAAAGCGGCAACTCGCCTGTTCACTTGCCAGGCACGCGGCCGGCGGTGGGGCAGCGATGGTGGCAACACATGATGTGGAGTCGGCAGCGACGTGGGCTACGCGGGTTGTGGGCCTGGAAGGCGGACGTATTGCCTTCGATTTGCCGGTGCGGGAGGCACTCGGCTTTGGGGGCCCGAGGCCCACGGCCACTGCTGAGGTTGTTCCGGGGGCGTTGTTGCCGGAAGAGGTATCACGGGCATGAGGCAGCTCGTGGCACTCATAGCCGTGATCGCCGGGCTGGCCGGGGTTGCGACGGCTTCGGCGGATGGTGAAGCCGGGCTGGTGATCTACTGGGGCGATGGGACGGTGAGCACGCACTGTATCGGATTCAACGGCGGGAGCATCAGCGGCGACGCACTGCTCTCGCGAGCGGGATACAACGTCAACCAGTTCAGCGGGCTGGTCTGCGGGATCGACGCGATTGGTTGCCAGCATTCGGGCACATTCAACAGCTGCACGTGCGAGTGCAAGACCGGCGACGACGACTGCACCTACTGGTCGTTTTTCCAGCAGCCGTACGGGGAGACGTGGCGCTATTCGGCACTCGGCATCTTCGTGGCGGAGGCAGAGGACGGCGACCTGCAGGGGTGGCAATGGGGTCCCGGCGGGCCAGCGAGCGCCCCGGCTCCGGCGGCAACAACGTTCGAAGCGGTGTGCGGACATCCGCCTGCGGCGGTGTCGACAGTGCCGCCCTCAGCGACGGTCGCGGTGATAGCCACTCCTACGGGAGGAGCGACTGCCACGACTCCGCCGACGCGTGGAAGCGGCACATCCACGCCAGCGCAAACAGAGAGCATGACTGCGGAAGCATCGGCGGCAGCCACGCCAAAACCCACGGATGAGCCGACTTCAGGCCCAGTGGCTCCGCCAGCGGTGCCGTCTCGCTCACCGATGCCGTCCCCACCAGGAGCCGGAGACGAGGGCGAGGGGACGGGTGCCGGATGGGGCGCAGCTGGATTCGTTGGGGTTGCGGGATTGCTCGGGGCTGGCATTGTCGCGGCGCTGGTGACGAGATCGCGACGCAGGGCGACGAGGCCCTGACATGGCAGTGAGCACGGTCCCGGTCCGCCTGAGGTTTCGGTCGCCATCGCTGAGTGCTCTGAGCTTCGTGGTGCTCAATGCGACGGGACTCGCGGCGTATCTCTACCCGTTCATCGTTTCGGCGGCGACGGAGCCGAACAGCGACTGGTTCGCCCACAACACCGACGGGCCGCTGGTTGTCGCGGTGATCGGGGCGCTGGCGATGGTGATGGTGATCAGTGAGCTGAGCGAAGGGACACTGAACAGCAAGTCGCTGGCAGCCCTGGGCGTGATGGCGGCGATGGCGGGCGTGATGCGGACGATCTCGCTGCCGGCAGGGGCGAGTCTTTATTTCTTCCTGGTGATCCTGGGCGGGTATACGTTCGGCTTCCGGTTTGGCTTTCTGCTGGGGGCAATGTCGTTCTTCATCAGCGCGATAGTGACGGCGGGGTTCGGGCCATGGCTCCCGTTCCAGGTGTTTGCGGCGGCATGGATGGGTTCGACAGCAGGATTGCTGCGGGGGCCGGCGGATCGCTGGCGAATGGGGTTGCGGCCGCAGATCGTGATGCTGGTCTTGTTCGGAATCGGCTGGGGGCTATTGTTCGGTGCGGTTACGAACCTCTGGGCGTGGCCGTTCTTCGTATCGGGGCCGGACATCAGCTACGAGCCCGGGCTGGGGTTGCCGGAGACGATCCGGCGCTACTGGAACTACTACCTGCTGACGAGCTTCGGGTGGGACGCGATGCGGTCGCTGGCGAACGCCGTGCTGCTGGCCACGCTGGGCCCGGCTCTATTGCGAGCGCTGGACCGGTATCGCGAGCGGTTCACGTGGTCGGAGGGGTAGGCGAGAGCGCTACACTGGTGACATGGCTGAGGCGAAGCGAGCGAGCGAGCGCGACAAGGAACATTTCCGGAAGATTGGCCGCTGGAAAGCGGAGAGCCACCGGATAGCGCTTGAGGAACACCTGGCGAAGTCGCCATCTGAGCGACTGGTTGCGGCACTTGCGATGACGCTGCGAGGACCATATTTCCCCGGCCCAGCAGCAGGAGACGAGACGGAAAGGCCCCCAATCTATGAGCGCGCGGAACGACTCGGGCTATACCGAACCTGACAGGCTGGCTCGCGAACTCCTGACTGAGCTCGCTACGGCACTGCAACCTTGCCTCGAAGGGATCGCACTCATCGGTGGCCTTGCGGTGAACGTACACCGTGAGCCTCGATTTACTGATGACATCGACTTCATGGCGTACCCGGCTGTGCTGGAGGCAGTCACCTCACAACTTGAGGAAGCAGGGTTCGAACAAGTCTCTGCCCATGGTGCGGAACAATCCTCGGGGCCGGATCTCGTACGATTCAAACGTCCGGGGATCCCGGTCGTCGTTGAGTTCCTCACCTCCAAGACTGAGTTACAGGACAGCGTAATAGCGCGTGCGAAGCGGGCGGACGAGATAGTCCCCATCCCGATCGCGACAGCCGAGGACTTAATCGTGCTCAAGCTGGTTGCCAACCGATCACAGGACCACCGGGACCTGCTGGAGCTGGGGAAGATCGAGGGCCTTGATTGGGCGTATGTCGAGCACTGGGCACCGATCTGGGGAATCGAGGAGCGGCTGGCGAACCTCAGGGGCTGGCTGGAAGAGGACCGGCAGATTGCGAAGGACCTGGGGCTTTAGGGATCCCCGGGGCTGCGATGCTCCGGTACAATGGCGACTCCGGGTGACTGGCGAAACGCGGAGTACCGCGGGGGAGCCCGGACGTTGATGGATGGTCGCTCGCCTGGGCCTGGCTGAGACGCAGCCCGACCGCACCATGAGGTGCCAGCAAAGGCAGGAGACCATCACCATGCGCGCGCTACTCGGCGTATACGACAAGACAGGTATCGACACGTTTGCCCGCGGGCTCCATGAGCTGGGTTGGGAGCTGGTTTCGACGGGTGGGACGAAGGCGGCGATCGAGGCAACCGGCATCCCCGTCACCGGGGTGGAGGCGATCACCGGCTTCCCGGAGATGCTGAATGGCCGGGTGAAGACGTTGCACCCGGCAGTGCATGGCGGGATCCTTGCCCGCCGGGACCTTGCATCGCACCGGCAGGCACTGGCGGAACGCGGCATCACCGGCATCGACCTCGTCTGCTGCAACCTGTACCCGTTCTACGACACGGTGACGAAGCCGGACGTGACGTTCGAGGACGGGATCGAAAACATCGACATTGGTGGGCCGACGATGCTTCGCGCGGCAGCGAAGAACCACGGTGATGTCGTGGTCGTCGTGTCTCCAGATGACTACGGGCCAGTGCTGGAACAACTGCGTGGGGGTGGAGTGCCGACAGAGACGAGATTGCGGCTGGCGTGGAAAGCGTTCGCGCACGTGGCCGAGTACGACTCCCAGGTTTCGGAATGGCTGCATGAACAGGCCGACCCGGGAGGGATGCCGCCACCGAGCCTGACACTGCCCCTTCAGGCAGCGGCCGAACTTCGCTACGGGGAGAATCCACACCAGAGCGCGGGATTCTATGTTGACCGCTCGGTGGCAGCGCATGGGCGTGGGGGAATCGCAACGGCGGTGCAACACCACGGCAAGGAGATGTCGTACAACAACTATCTCGATGCGGATGCCGCCTGGAACGCCGTCAACGACTTCCCGGAGGCTACCTGTGTGGTGGTGAAGCACACGAATCCCTGTGGTGTGGCGAGCCGCGAAGATCTGCTCGAGGCGTATCGGCTGGCGGTCCATGGCGATCCTGTGAGCGCATTCGGAGGGATCGTTGCATTCAACCGGGTGGTGGACGAAGCCCTAGCACGGGAGATCCGGGAGTTTCGGAGCCCGACGGACGGCAGCGCGCGGATGTTCTATGAGATCGTGGTAGCACCGGGGTACACACCTGAAGGGCTGACCACGCTGCAGGGGAAATCAAAGGACCTGCGAATTCTCGAGGCGCAGCCGCTGGCGAAGGGCGGGCGTTCGTACCGCCAGGTGGGCGGGGGCTGGCTGGTGCAGTCGGCCGATGACCTCGGGCCGGATGACATCGAGCTCCGGGTGATGACGGAGAAGCAGCCGACACCTGGGCAGCTGGGCGACCTGAAATTCGCCTGGCGGTGCGTGAAGCACGTGAAGAGCAACGCAATCACCGTGGCTAAGGATGGCCGCCTGCTCGGCATGGGGAGCGGGCAGCCGAACCGCGTGCAGAGCGTGGAGCTCGCGATGGCGAAGGCGGGCGACGAGGTGAAGGGCGCCGTGCTGGCCAGCGATGCCTTCTTCCCGTTTGCCTGGGGCGACAGCATCGAAAAGGCGTGCCAGGCGGGTGTCGCGGCGATCATCCACCCCGGCGGTTCGATGCGGGACCAGGATGGAATCGACTGCTGCAATAAGTACGGGGTTGCGCTGTTGTTCACGGGGACGAGGCACTTCAAGCACTGAGCCGGCCCCCAAGAGAGGGAACGAGCCCCACGCGGGAGACCGCATTGCCCAATCATGCCGAGAGGCAGCGCGCGGCGCTGGACGAGCTTTCGACTCCCTTGCCGGCGGGGCGATTTGGGTGTGTCAGTCGGACGAGTCCGCCGCATCCTGAGAGCGGGCGGGTTTGAGGGACCAGGCGGTATCGAGACAGCCGGAGCAGCCCATCGCATCGAGATAGGTGAGCGTCGCAGGAGCGGTCTCGGTGGCGGGTATCGCGACGGAAGGGAGCGAGACTCCTGCCCGCTCGGCAGCGTACAGGTACCCGAGTGCATAGAGGACCTGTGTGGGGGTGAGCTCATGGCCACCTACGAAGTAGGTCTCCGCTATGTGGCCGTCCGCCACCAGCCCGGCCGCCAGCAGGGAGCGAAGCTCGGTGACGTCTACGGTGATCTCCTCACTGCTCTGCACTGCCGATGACCAGGGCCCGACGGTGTTCGAGACGCGGGTCTCGGTCGGCTCGACTCCGCTGAGGGCATCGGCAAAAAGAGCGAAAGCATCGGCGAGCGAGTAGAAGTCTTCGCCGTCATAGATCCAGTCGGGGGGCCGACCGTCCCATTTGTTGAGCATCCAGTGGCTCATTTGTTCGAGCTCGGAGGGGTCGACGTCCCAATAGTCTTCAGAGGTGTAAAGCGCCACGACCTGGTCGGAGCTGACGAACTGGAATGCGCCGGGGTCCGACGACAGCCTTTCAGCCAGGTAGCGGAGTGACTGCTCCGTCATGGCATAGCTTCGTTCGCGCTCCATATCGGAAACGAGGAGGTCCGGGGGCAATTCGGGGGACTCGGGATGGATGTAGGCCCACTTTGTGGGGCTGGTGGAGGCTACGGTGTAGTGGTACTTGTCAGCAACGCCGACGTTAATCACGAACGACCGTGTGCCGTCGACGGCATCGAGGGCAGCGGTGACCGCGGCAGGACCCTCGCGCAGCGGGCCGCCCTGGACCCCTTCAAGCGAGGCACTGTCGTTGATGCGGATGGCATTGTCCATCCAGAAGACTGCCGAGCTGGTTTCATGCGTGGGCGTGAGGAGCGCGAGTAAGGCATCTCGAGCTTCCACATATTCACGATCGCGAATGATGCTGCCGTGGTCGGGAAATCCGAAGCCGAGCAGACGATCAGGCAGAAGTTGGCGGACCGCCTCGCTACCGGCGGAACGCTCGATCTGGACGCCCTCACCGTAGCCGAGACCGGTCACTACTTCGACCTGGCCAAACGCAGCAAGGATGGCATCGATGCCACCACCCCGGTCGTCGAGACAGCCACCGAGGACGGGGTCTTTCCGGCAGGTGATCCAGGTGTAGAGCGCGTCATAGGCTTCCTGGTAGGTCGACGACGCCGTGAGGGAAACCTGGGGACGGTTGCTGTAGGTAGGGTCGTGGTGAGCGTGGTAGCCGAACTCGACGAGACCGCTCTGGTTGAGCGAGAGAAGGTAGTCGACCAGACCGGTCTCACTGTTCCGCTCCAGGACCGCCTCCGCATCGGCGCCCATGAACTCGATGGTCCAGGTGAAGTCGACCGCCGGGTACGCGTCGGAAAGTTCTTCGAGCATCGCGCCTACTCGCCAGTACCGCTCCTCGGAGAGCTCGTGGTTGAACTGGTCTTCGGTATGTGTGAAGAGGAAGAGATATGAGGGTGCGTCAACAAGCGGGACGTCAATCAATGCCGGGGCCGGCGGTAGCTGGAACTCGTCCGAACCTGCGGGTGCAGGGGCCGTTGGAGAAGCTGTTGAACCGGGAGCCGCCACGTCCGGAACGGACCTACGCGGAGGCAAGTCGTCGGCGCCACAAGCAGCGGCGGCGAAGGCGACGACCAGAGCCATGAGTGCAAAACGCAACGTACGAACCATGCCCGTTCCCCAATCCAGTACCAGGATCCACGGCCGGTTGGCGGATTCCTGAACCGCAACGGCTGTTGGCCAGGACATGGCGCAGGACGCGCCGATGGTGACGCGGGGAACAGCAGGCGTTTGCGATCGGCACGTTCTCGCAGGGTGCTCATGTACACTCACGCCGATATGGACCGAGCGGCGCTGGATGAACTTTTCGACTACACGGGATGGGCGTGGGATCGCATCGCGCGGACGATCGATGGACTGCCGCCGGAGGCGTTCGGCAGGCCAGTGGCCGGGAGCGGGTGGCCGGCACTTTCAGATTGCATCGAGCACTTTACGGCTGCTTATGACGGCTGGCTCAACGGCGACTGGGCGCTGAACCTGGGCCCAAGCCACTACCCGGGCGATGGTGAGGGCTATCCCGGTACGCCGGAGTTGAAGGTGTGGCCGGCGATGAAGGAGTACCGGCAAGCGGTGCGGGCACAGTGCCGGGAAGCCCTGGACTCCGACGACGGGTGGCTGTTTACAAAGGGCGAGCGCGACTACGGTGGTGGGCCCGAGGTGTGGAGCCCCGGCGACGTCATCGCCAATCTGCTGTTACATGAGCGGGGCCACCACGGCGACCTGAACACGCTCTTTCACCAGTTGGGCGTGAAGAGCTACATCATCGACTACCGGTATTTCCTCACGCGCCGAGATGAATTCGCATTGGACAGCGAGGCATAGCGAGATACCCGCAGCCTTTCCCCTGGACGGGGACAGGGAGAACCTGCGCCGATGCCATCCGGGGGCAGGCAAGCCGGCTTTCCCGGCGAAGTTGCCTCCCTGGAAGGGACGCTGACGGGCAGGAAGCAGGATTCCGGGGTTAGCCCAGGACGACGGTGCGGCGGCCATCGAGGAAGACGCGTTCTTCGCTGTGGGCACGGACGGCGCGGGCGAGGACGAGGCGTTCGGCGTCGCGGCCGACCTGGAGCATGTCGGCGACGGTGTCGCGGTGGGAAACGCGGACGGCCTCCTGATCGATGATGGGGCCATCGTCGAGAACTGCGGTGGCGTAGTGGGCGGTGGCCCCGATGATTTTGACGCCGCGGTCGCGGGCCTGGTCGTAGGGTTTGGCGCCGGCGAAGGCGGGCAACAGGCCGTGATGGACGTTAATCACCTGCATGGGGAAGCCGTCGAGGAAGACGGGTGAGAGGATCTGCATGTAGCGGGCCATGACGACGAAATCGACGGCGTAGTCGCGGAGGAGGGAAAGCTCGGCCTCTTCCTGGGCGGCCTTGTTGTCTTTGGTGATGGCGACGTGGTGGAAGGGGAGCCCAAAGCCTTCGACGACATGCTGGAGGTCGGGGTGGTTGGAGACGATGCAGGCGATCTCGGCCGGGATTTCGCCCTGGCGGACGCGCCAGACGAGATCGAGGAGGCAGTGATCGTATTTCGAGACGAAGATGGCCATGCGCTTGGGCCTGGCACTGGAGCGGAGTTTCCATTCCATCTCGAACTGGTTGGCGAGCGCGGTCATGCCGGAGGCGACGGCGTCGAAGCTGGCGCCGCGGGGTTCGAATTCGACGCGCATGAAGAAGCGGTCGGTGGTGGGCTCTGAGTGCTGTTCGGCCTCGATGACGTTGGTGCCGTGGAGGGCGAGCATCGAGGTGACTGCGCTGATGAGCCCCGGCCGGTCGGGGCAGGTGACGACGAGGATGCCGCGTTCCATGGTGAGAGGGTAGGTGGGGCTGGTGGTTCTGGTCGATAGTGGACGGCCCTGGGCAGAGGTCGGGTTCGCAGGCAACCTGCTTACACCAGGCTTCGTGCCGTTGGGATAGGCTATTGACCATGGCGATTGCGGAGCGTCCGAGACTACGGGGCTACTTCCACCTGGCGGCGGCAATGGTTGCGCCGCTGGGCCTGGTATGGCTGGTGTTGCGGGCGAATTCCCCAGCAGAGGATGCGACGGCGGCGGTGTTTGGGGCCGGGATGATCACCCTGTTTGTGGCGTCATCGGCCTACCACATACCGCCGTGGCCACCGAAGGGGAAGGGCATTGCGCGGCGGCTGGACCATGCGGCGATCTTCTTCTTTGTGGCTGCGGCGTATACGCCGTTCTGCATGGTGGCGTTGCCGCTGACGTGGGGTATCCCGCTGCTGGCAGCCGTGGGGAGCCTGGCGCTGGTGGGCGCTGTGGTGAAGGTCTGCTGGCCGGGGACGCCGCCGCTTATCAATCTTGCGATGTACCTGGCGGTTGGCTGGGCGGCGCTGGTGGCGGCGCCGGTGATTGCCCTGGAACTGGGCGCCTACGGGATGTTGATGCTCGTGGGTGCGGGTCTCGCGTTTTCGGCCGGCGGCGTGATCCATGCGCAAGGGAGGCCAAACCCGCTGCCGCGATGGTTTGGGCACCACGAGATCTTTCACGCGGCGACGGTAGTCGGAACGGTGATGTTGTTTGTCGTGGTGGATGGGTGGGTTTTCGGAAGCCAGGCGGGCTAAGAAGTCGGTGGTGCCGTGATGGGCAGAGAGCGGTCACTTTGCCACGGCGGTTGAGTGTCGGGCCGATACTGGCGGAGAGGGAGGGATTCGAACCCTCGAGGGAGTTGCCCCCCTACACGCTTTCCAGGCGTGCCTGATCAACCACTCCAGCACCTCTCCCGTTGGCCAGCGAAGCCCCTGTTTGCGGGGCAGCGTCAGCCAGTGTATCGAGCGATCGGGTCTCTGGTCTCTAGTCGTCTTTGGATTCGTTGCGGCGGTGCCTGGTCCTGGCTTCGTAGCGTGACCACATCTCATCCTGGGCTTCGGCAGCGGCGCGCCGGGCTTCGCGGAGCATTTCGCCAGCGGTCTCTTTCACGGCACTTGCGAAATGGCCAACGGTCTCACGATGCCGTGCGGTGCGTTGGCGCACCCGCCGGGCCGCGGCCTGTGCCTGTTCGCGGGCGCGTTGGCGAGCGTCGGCAACGGTGTCCCGGGCAGCCCGGGTGGCGTCGTCGAGGGCTTCCTCGGCTGCTTCGGGATCGGGAATGGACATCTCGCCGGGGTCGGGCTTGTGTTCTTCGTCCATGGCTACTTCTTGCGGCGGAGTTTGTCGCCGATGCCGGTCACGGCACCAAGGCCGCTGCGAACCCCCCGCACGATGGAGTAGACGCGGACGATCGGGGCAACGGCGGTTTCGCCAACGAATTCGGATGTGCCTTTGACGTTGTCGAGCGTCCCTTTGAGAGAATCGACGGCGGGGACGACGTTTTCGCGGAGAAGCCGGCGGATCGTGAGTATGAGGAAGAGGACCGCGATGGCGACACCGAGCCAGACGATGGCCCCGATGAGCCAGATGACACCCCAGAGGACGATGGTGATATCGCGCCACTCGGACCAGCTATCGGGTGCAGCCCAAGAATCCGGTCCGAAATCGTCGGGGAAGATGTCGGCACCGAAGTAGCCGTCGACGATTACGAGGACCCCGAGCACGACGAGGGCGACGAATATTGCGAGGACTATGAATCCGCCGATCGACTTCATTGGCGCTCCGTTCCTGGGCCGATGATAGATGGCAGAGATAGAGACCGCAAAAAATTCACGTTGGGAGCCCCGCACTGCCGCCCTATTGGGGAGTTTCCCTATGCCACGGAGGAGGGCAGTTTCGAACAATGCGGGTGCAGCGGGCGGCGTGCGGCCAGCTGAGAAGGGCAGGGGGGCAGGATTCTGAAGCACCAGATACTCGTAGTGGATGACGATCGGGCCATGCGCGTGCTGCTGCGGCGCCTATTGGAGGCCGATGGACACCGGGTTGAGACGGCGGTGGACGCCGGTGACGCACTGAAGATGTTTGCGCCGCTACGCTTCAGCCTGGTCATCAGCGATGTGGTGATGCCGGGCATGACGGGCATCGAGCTGCGGGCGGAGCTGGCATTGCAGGACCCGGGTCTGCCGTGCCTGCTGGTGAGCGGTGACGACGTGGAGCGGGGGCTCCACTACGCGGCATCGACCTATCGGACGGTGTTTCTCGCGAAGCCGTTTGAGCCGGAGGAGCTATTACGGCTTGTCCACTCGACGCCGTTGCCGAAGCACGGGCTCGAGGGCCGAGCGGCAAGCTAGCCGGCTGGCTACGGCTGCAAGGTCAGGGCGATGACGAGGGCGGCGAGCGCCTGTGGCTCCATCTGCTGGGCGATGAGCTGGTCGAGGTAGACGAGGTCGAAGGGCTGTCCTGCCTGGAAGCCGGACTGTTCGGCAAGGATGGATGCATAAACATCGGCGAGGAGCTCGGGGGCCGGGCTGTCGGAAGGGGGGAGGTCGTAGGCGTTGGCTATGACCTCGGCGAAAGAGCGGAGGGGACTGTTCGTCCCCGGAAGAGCCTGGGTCACACCATCGCTGGCAAGGATGCCGAGCGACTCGGGGTAACGCCGGCCGCTGTTGATCATGGCGATGAGGTCGAGGTTCAGGGCTCGGGAGAGGGGTGTGCCTTCGAGGGCGAGAGAGGGGTCGATGGTGAGCAGCTGGGCGTAGACGACAATGTCGAAGGCTGAGGCAGCGGTCCCCTCTTCGATCGTATCCACCTGGTCGCAGTGGATGGCTTCATG
>JAGQGZ010000054.1 GCA_020432105.1 Dehalococcoidia bacterium
CTCAAGACCGCTGTTGGTGCTGTCGGCGGCGACCCTGAGGCGCTCCACATCCTCCTCTACCAGCTCGTAACCCTGAAGCGAGGCGGCGAGGTCGTCCGCATCGGCAAGCGCAGTGGGGAGTTCGTGACCCTGGATCAGCTAATCGCGGAACTCGGTACCGATGCCGCCAGCTTTTTCTTTCTCCAGCGCTCGGCCGGAGCACAGATGGAGTTCGACCTCGACCGCGCCGTGCAACAGTCGAATGAGAACCCGGTCTTCTACGTCCAGTATGCCCATGCCAGGCTGGCCGCCATCCTCGACCGGGCGCGTGACCAAGGGCTGGACGACGAGGGGGCCGATCTTGGGCTGCTCGTCCACCCGCACGAACTCAGCCTCGTGCGGGAGATGATGCGGCTACCGAGCGTCATCGAAGCCTGCGCTGAGAGCCTCGAGGTCCATCCCCTGGCGTACTACGCCACAGAACTGGCCACATCCTTTCACTCGTTCAACGATGCCTTCCGCCAGCAGGGAGATTCCGGCCTGAAGGTGATAACCGGAGACCTCGCTGCTTCCAGGGCCCGCCTGCGCCTGGTTCGGGCCGCCCGGATCACCCTCGCCCGGGTCCTCGAACTCATGGGTATGAACGCTCCCGACCGGATGTGACCCCTCCGACGAAAGGAAACCCATGACCGCCATCGGCGACCTCGCCTCCCAGTACATCGACGAACTCGCCGATCTCAGCCCCAACGCCGCGACGGCGATGGGCGTCCCCGGCCACGACCATCGCATCACCGACTTCTCTCCCGAAGGCTTTGACCGCCTCCAGGACCTCAGGCGCCGCTACCTCGCCGCTCTCACTCGCACCCCCGTCGAGCATGAACGCGACCGCGTGGCGCGAGACATGATGAGCGAGTCACTCGCCAACCAGTCGGAGAGCTACGACGCCGGCGACCACTTCCGCGGGCTTTCTATCCTCGGATCCCCGCTCCAGTCGATTCGCTCCGTGTTCGACTCCATGCCGAAGGCGACGGCAAGCGACTGGGAGACCATCACCACGCGCCTCGAACAGGTTCCGACGGCACTCGATCGGTTTCGCGAGACACTGGTAGCGGGGGTGGAACGCGGGCTGGTACCGGCACTCCGCCAGGTCGAGGAGTGTGCGAAGCAGTGCGACACCTGGAGCGGTGCAACGGGTGGTGCTCCGTTTTTCCAGACACTTGTCGACACCCACGAGGCCACTGGCCTGGACGACAAGGCGATCGCCACCGGCCTGCGCTCGGCGGCAGATTCGGGCTCGGCTGCATTCGCAGACTTCGGGAACTTCCTCAGGAATACCCTTGCCCCGGTGGCCAATCCGAAGGATGCGGTTGGCCCCGACCGCTATCTCGTCGAAGCGCGAGGCTTCACCGGCGCCACGCTAGACCTCGAAGAGACGTACCGCTGGGGCTGGGAACAGCTCTACGAGGTCGAAGAGGAGATGCGGGCCACCGCCGACAGGATCCAGCCCGGCGCCTCCATCAGCGAAGCCGTGAGCTTGCTGGAGTCTGACCCCGCCCGGGCGATCGAAGGCGTTGAGCGGTTCCGGGGATGGATGCAGGACTTCCAGGACAGAGCGATAGCCGAACTCAACGGCAAGCATTTCGACATTCCCGAACCGATCCAGCGGATTGAGGCAATGATCGCCCCTCCCGGGGGTGCATTGGCCATGTACTACACAGGACCATCGGAGGATTTCTCGCGCCCCGGTCGAACCTGGTACCCCACGGGCGGCAAGACGCGTTTCCCACTCTGGGGCGAAGTCTCCATTGCCTATCACGAGGGCGTACCCGGCCATCACCTCGAACGTGCCTCGGTGAAGTACCAGGCGGAAACCCTGACCAGGTATCAGCGCATGTTCGGCACCTCCGGATACATCGAAGGCTGGGCCCTGTACGCCGAACGTCTCATGGCCGAACTGGGCTTTCTCGAGAATCCGGACTACTACCTCGGGATGCTCAGGGCGCAGGCTTTACGGTCGGTACGAGTCGTCGTCGATATCGGCATGCACCTCGAGCTGGAAATCCCACGGAGCGAGAAAGAAATCGGCGGCCAACCGTGGACGCCGGAACTCGGCCATGCCTTTACGCGCGACCGCAGCCAGTTCCCGCCAGACTTCACAGCCAGCGAAGTTACTCGCTACCTCGGTCTTCCCGGCCAGGCGATTAGCTACAAGGTGGGCGAACGCGTTTGGCTCGAGAGCCGGTCATTGGCGAAACAGCGCCTGGGCGCGGCGTTCGACCTGAAACAGTGGCACGCAGAAGCCTTCCGCCTTGGCCCGATGGGGCTCGACCAGATGAAACGCGAGATGGCTCGCCAGGGCTAATTCTCCTCCTCGCGGAGCGTCAGGGCGCGCAGTCTCAGGTCCACGGGACGTTCCAGTTCCCGCGAAATCACCGACTGGATCGTGAGCCGCTGGTTCTGCAACGCAGGCGGGTCCAGCGTGTCGATGCTCACATCCACGAAGAGGACCGAGCCATCCCGGTCGCGAGTGGTCACCTCCCGAACCTCGGCATCCGGGTCGATCCCCTGCACCGCCTCCGCCACGATCGTCTGGAGGTTCCGATCGAACCGGCTCTCCCCGGCCCGGTTCCAGGCGAGCAGACTCACGGCGACTACCGCCACGAGCACCGTAAGCATCACCACACCGCGAACAAACGGTCCCTGGGTCCCGAATCGCCCGGGTTCTGGTTTGAAGCCAACCCAGAGGAACATCAACGCCGACGCAGTCGCGATGGCCACGAAGTTTGTAGCCAGCAAGAGCGCGGCCCCTAGTGCGAGCGGCCACTCCGCAAGCGCGAGCCCGATACCCACCGTCGCCAGCGGGGGCACCAAAGCAACGGCGATTGCCACGCCGGCGACCGTGTCGGCAACGCCTTTGCGGCAGGTGGCGTAGGCGCCGGCCGCACCGGAAGCGAGGGCGATCATCAAGTCGAGCATTTGAGGCTGCCCACGAGCGTCGAGCTGGCCCGTGATTTCTGCTTCCGGAGTGAGGAAGCCGACCAACATCGACAACCCGAGCCCAACAAGCACTCCCCGGAAGACACTGCCCGTGCCTATCTCCAGCAGCCTCCCATTTCCCATGGAGATGCCCAGGCCAATACCAATGATCGGCTGCATCAGGGGCGCCACAATCATCGCCCCGATCACCACTGCTGCGCTGTCCAGCAACAGCCCCAGCGACGCGATGATCACGCTGAGCGAAAGCATCACGAAGTAGTCGGCATCCGCCCGGCTGCTGCGCCGCACATCCGTGTATATCCCGACTCTCGAATGCTCGTCCGTACTCGGTATTCCACCGTAGATGACGTTCCAGAGCCCCAGCACTATCCGCGCGGTCCTGCCGGTGGGCTGGGAGTAGAGCAAGAGCGGCGTACCGTTCGCAATGAGCCGCGCCGGCAGTATTCGTTCAGACAATCGCGCTATCAGGCCGGAACGTGGCGTGTCGCCAATGACGAGGTCGAAATCGCCCGGTTCAAGCGCTTCCAACACTCCCACCTCAAACGACCTCGCCCGCTCAATCATCACCTCGGTGCTGTACTCACCCCTGCGCTCACGTACGCGTTCGGCCAGCCGTTTCTCGAGCTCGGCGCATTCTTCCGCCGAGGTATCCGGACCAACAACCTGGAGAAAGGTCACATGCGTCCCCGGCCCCGTCGCCGCTAACTGGTAGGCGAGACTGACATCACCCTCCGAGAGCCCCCCAAACCGGTTTACAGCAACAAGGATTCGCGACGGGGAAAAGCCGGCGGGCGCGTTGACCATGAAGAGGAGGCGGCACGGCGGCGCCGCTACGAGATTGCGAAAGTACGGTGTCGAGGTGTCCGCCCCATCCACTGCAGCAACCGCGAGGATCGGCGAGTGGGTGGCGGCGAACTGCTCAATCACCTCCGGCACATCCCGGGCGGCGACGGCATCAACGTCGATTTCACCGTTGTCGCCAAGGGCTTCGAGCCAGTCCGGCGTATCGACCGAGAGCCCCAGTTCATGGGCCGAGGAGTCCGCAAGCCAGATCTCAAGAGTGGCATCGTTGAATGCCGCTACACGCTCGGCAAATGGAATGGCCGCGACAATCGCCCGCTGCGTGCTGCCGGCCAGGAACACAATGCGGTTTGCTTCGGCCATGCGTCCCGACCACCTGGTTGAGGTGGCTCAGAGTATGCAGGCTTCCAACCTTGGGGGAATCGGGGGCGCCCGCGCCCTTCAGGCCCGGTCTACCCGGGCACTCCCAGTCGCTGCCGCAGATCGTCCACCGCGTCGAGGACGGACTCCACGCGCCAAACGTTATCCGCCTCGAGGCCCGCGTTCCGCTCCCAGGCCACTACGAAGACGGGACGGGCGGGAGCCAGCCGGACCGCGGTGTTAGGGTCATCCTCAAAGTGCGCCTTCGATCCAATCCCGTCGAGGGTGCGGCTCTTGAACTGCGGCGGCCGTTCCCGCCAGTGGGGACGCATGTAGAGCCGCGGCAGCCTCCCGATGTTGTGTTGCAGCCACCGTTCCGTGTGGCCCCGCGCACGCTCGCTCCGGGCCGTCACTACCACACATTCGGCGAACGTAGCGATCGCCTCGAAACCTTCCCGGGCACCAGGCATGGGAGCGCGTCCGTAGTAGCGCCAGCGCTCGATGAGCCAGGCTGGATTCCAGCGTCCCGGGTTCTCCTCCGGCGCACGCTTGAGTTGCCCCGGATTCATGCCGAACGGCGGCCGGCAGAGCACGCCATCAAGATCGAAGGTGACGATCGGCCGGCTGTTTGCCACAGGAAGAGCCTACCGGCATTGGCCCGTAGGCGACCGTACGGCCAGCCTACCCAATCGTGGACCTCCTCGATGCCGGATTTCTCGCTGCCGCTGCCTTCGCCGCCGGGGCCATCAACGCGGTCGCCGGGGGCGGGTCGCTTGTGAGCTTCCCGGCCCTGCTCGCCGTAGGCGTTCCATCCAAAGCGGCCAATGTCACCAACACCGTAGCGCTCTGGCCCGGCTACCTTGGCGGTTCGCTGGGCTATCGCAACGAGTTGCAACGACAGCGCAAGCGAGTGATGACGATGCTCCCGGCCTGCGTAGCGGGCGCCATCGCCGGGTCGATCATCCTCCTCGAGACCCCGGAATCAGCGTTCGACGCCTTCGTCCCCTACCTCATCCTCTTCGCCTGCGGCGTCATGGCGATGCAGGACCAACTCAGCGCATTTGCCCGCCGTCACCGCCTTGCCGCCACCGGCGAAGACTCGATCCCCTGGATGTCGCAGATCGCCGTATTCGGGATGTCCGTCTATGGAGCCTATTTCGGGGCGGGCCTGGGCATTCTCCTCCTCGCCATGCTCACCATCTTCGTCCCCGACGACATCCAACGCTCCAACGCCCTCAAGGGAATGCTGTCGCTCCTCATCAACGCCATAGCCGTGGTCTACTTCGCCTTCTTTGGACCGGTTCGCTGGGGACACATGGCGGTAATGGCGGTTGCGGCCCTGGCCGGGGGCTACTTCGGTGTGGATATCGCCAGGCGCCTGGGCAAGGGTGGCATCCGCGTCGCGGTGATCGCCTACGGTGTCTTCGTAGCCGCGGTGCTACTCATAACCTAGACCCGATCGAACGCGAGGGCCGATGCCGATATAATCCGGCCCTATATCAGATCTGAGGTGAGGAATGCTCTTTTCCGTCCGTCTCGTTTCCCGGCAGCCAGCCACTATGACCGCCGACGACTGGCAGGGCGTGGTCGCCGAACAACTGCGAACGGTGAAGCAGCAATTCGACGCCGGCAAAATCAAAGCGATCTACCGGGAAACCGGCGCAGGCGTGCTTGCTATTTACGACACCCGGGACGCTCGCGAAATGGACCAGACCCTCGCCCAGCTACCAATGTTTCCCTACTTCGAACAGATTTCCGTGCACGCGCTCTGGGATATGGGGCCCACCCTGGAGTCAGTCTGAACATGGCAAGCGTCGACCCCGACGAATTCAAGGCAGCTCTCGGCTCCTGGCCGGCGGGCGTGACGATCGTGACCACGCGCGACGGAGACAAAGTCTACGGGCTAACGGTTTCGAGCTTTTCCAGCCTCTCCTTCGAACCGCTCATGGTGCTCGTTTGCATCAACAACACCAATAGCTTCATCGAGATGGCCGAGCGGTCGGGTGTCTTCGCCATCAGCATCCTGTCCCAGGGACAGGATGCAATCTCCGACGCCTTCGCTTCCTCGGGACGCGAACCGGCCGATTCCTATGCAGAATTTGGGGCAACAACGATGAAAACGGGCTGCCCCGTGTTCGAAGGCGCCACAGCCCAAATCGATTGCGAACTCGATCGCATGGTTCCCGCCGGTGACCACACGATCGCCGTCGGCCGCGTGGTCGACGTATGGGCCAGTGCCGAGCACGAACCCCTCATCTACTACCGGCGTGCCTACCGGGCGGCAGTTTGAGCCCCCGAAAACTTTGCGCATTTCTGCACAAGCGGTAGTATCCGCCCGTTAGGAGGGTTCCCTGTGTCACCTGCGCTTGCATTCCTTGGACTGTCCATCCTGGGCACCTGGGGCCTCGCATCCATCGCCATGATCGCAGGCGGGATCATCCTCATCTTCTTCCCCGGAAATCAGGAGACCGCTTCGGACCCGACGATTGCAGGGATCATCCTGCTCGTTGTCGGCCTTATTTCTGGCGGACTCATGCAGATCACCGTCGCTCCCCTGCTCGGCCTCGATCCGCCTATTCGAATCAAGGCAAAGAACAACATCCCCCATTCGCGAATGAAGCGATGGGAGAGCGTCGGCCCCCTGGAGGCGTTCCCCGATGGCACGCCGAAGGAAGTGCGGGTCCGCTCCCGGCGCGTGGCGATTGTCCGGCAGGGAGAGGAAGCCTTTGCCTTCAGCGCCCTCTGTTCGCATGCAAGGCTGCCGCTTGCCGGCTTCCCGGCTTCCCCTGTGAAGCCATTACCAGTTCGCGACGACTGCATCACCTGCCCCTTCCATGGTGCCCGCTTCGAACTGGCCAGCGGTAAGGTCGTCCGCGAGCCCTTCACGAGCGAATGGAACAACGATCACCCCTTCCTTGGACGGGTCCAGGAAAAGCTCCTCTTCTTCAACAAGAAAGCCGAGGATATGCAAACCTTCCCGGTACGCGTTGAGGATGGCGAGATCATCGTCGGCCTGCCGCGGTAACTAGCACTTCATTCGGCTGAAGTTGAACGAAGTCGGCTGCCTAAGCCGGGGGACGATTGGACCTGCCTCCGATTTACGCCTGTCGTGGCAGGGAACCCTGCCAGCCGCCCCGGTGACTACGCTATCGTGATGCCCGGTGCCCTAGATGGGCCGACTCTATCTTTGACTTGCTTACTGAGCCATTTCATACTCACCCTATGAGTAAGCGGCTCCAGGTTATCCTGCCGGACGACGAATACCGTGCCGTGGCGGACGCAGCGCGGCGACAGGGAAAGCCTGTCGCACGGATCGTGCGTGAGAGTCTCCGCCGCGCCCTGGCCGAGGAAACGGAGTTGGAGCCGGAACAGCGCATCGCCGCCGTGCTCCGGTTTGCTCGCTTTGCCGGGCCAACGGGAGATATCGACCAAATTCTCAGCGAGATTGAGAGCGGTCGCGGCCTCGCATGATCTATGTGGACTCGAACGTCCCTATGTACCTGGTTGGAGCAGAGCACCCGAACAAACAGCGCGTCATCGAGCTGATTCCGCAGCTCCTATCCGCCCGCGAACGGCTCGTCACGAGCGCGGAAGCCTTCCAGGAAATCCTCCACCGTTACCTGGCGCTCCGCGACCGCCAACACCTGAATGCTGCATATGAGGCACTCGAAGCAATGGTCCCGGTCGTGGCCGAGGTCACAAAGAATGACATCGATGGGGCGCGCGCGTTGTCAGGAAACTACCCCGAGCTATCCTCTCGTGACTGTTTGCACGTGGCCGTGATGGGCCGCATCGGGTGTACAAGAATCTGGAGTTACGACACTGGCTTCGCAGCCGTCGGCTCGATCCAGCGGATCGAGTGAGCAAATCCGCCAACTCCCGGGTAGATACTTCGGCGGGCAGTTTGGGGACGGAAATTCGCAAGCGAAGAGGAACTGGCTCCCCGGCGAGGACTCGAACCTCGAACATTTCGGTTAACAGCCGAACGCTCTACCATTGAGCTACCGGGGAAGGTCGCCTCTTCAGTGTGGATTCCGCCCGGAGAACGGGCAACAGCCCGCCGTCGATTTAATCATTCAGCAAACCGAATCATCTTCGAATCGTGCAAACTTCACGCCAAGGCGTAATCGATAACTCCTTGCCCCGGCCATCCACGAAACCTATAGTACCCCGTCAGCGTATCCCCAAGTAGAAGACGCGCTCGTCCAGCATGGAGGGACTAACTGAGTATGGCCAGCGAATATTGGAATAAGTGGTGGGACATGCGGTCTGATCGCCGCAGGTTCCTGAAGACAGGCGCCGCCACCGGCGTCGGCGCCGCAGGCATCGCACTCGTCGGTTGTGGCGACGATGACGATGACGACGACGCAACCAACACCCCCGGTGGACTCGCCCCCACCAACACCCCCGTCCCGGATGCCACGGCAACCCCGACGCCGGCGATCACCCCGGGTGGCGAACTCATTAACATCCGCAACGGTGACCCGCCCTCGATCAACCCCTACGGCAGCCCCAGCTTCGAAGCCAAGACACATGCCGCCTTCGTCTACAGCCGGCTCTACAAGCTCGGCGCAGCCTCCGGCCTCGACGCGGCTCTCGCCGTACCCGAGCCCGACGCAGCCGAAGGCCATGAGTTCGTCGACAACACCACCGTCACCGTAAAGCTGCGTCCCGACGTCATGTTCCACGACGTAAGCCCCGTCGACGGCCGCCAGATGACCACCGAGGACGTCGAGTTCTCCTGGGGCCTCGCCACTGCCGACGCCAATGCCAACGCCGGCAGGCTCACTTCCGTCGTCGACCGCGTCGAGTTCACCGACGACACGACGATGACCTTCCATCTCAAGCAGCCGGATGCGGAGTTCATCGACCTCCTCGCCGACACCAACCTGCTCTACCTGATGCCGACGGAGTCCGATGGCGGCTTCGACCCGGCCACCCAGATGATCGGCTCCGGCCCCTGGCTCTTCAACAAGTACGAGCCTTCCGTCCAGGTCATCTACGACAAGAACCCGAACTGGTTCGCCGGCGAAGGCGGAATGATCCCGTATGTGGATCGCCACACCTTCAAGATCATCCCGGAAGCAGCGACCCGGCTCGCCCAGTTCCTCGCCGGGAACCTCAACGTCTATGGCCCTAGCAACAACGACCTGCCCCAGATCGTCGAACAAATGCCTGATGTCCAGCTCAGCGGCCTCCAGTCGCAGCTCCTCAGCTTCTTCTACTGGAGCAACCTGCAGGACACGACCACTCCCTGGTCGAATCCCATGGTCCGCCAGGCTATCTCGATGGCAGTGGACCGCGACAGCTCCTTCGACCTTCACTACAACGCCAACGAACTGGCCGACGCCGGCATCGACATGCCACGCGACTGGAACAACATGATTCCCGCCGGCATGAAGCGCTGGTGGCTCGACCCCCAGAGTGCCGACCACGGCGACTCGGGTAAGTACTTCCAGTACGACCCCACGGAAGCGAAGGCACTGCTCGCCGCCGCCGGCTACGACGACCCCTCGACCCTGAAGTTCAAGTACCAGTACACGGCCAACCGCTACGGCGCTACCTTCAATTCTGTCGCCGAAGCGAACTTGCTCTTCATGCAGGATGTCGGTCTCAACCCCGAAGTCGAGATCCAGGACTACAACTCGGTCTATTTCACCCAGACCTTTGCCGGCAACTTCACCGGCCTCGGCTACGGCTACGAGACACCGTTCCCCAACGGTGGCGCCTACCCACAGCGCTACTTCACCGACAACGTCCTCAACCACAGCCGCGTCAACGACGCTGAACTGTTGGACCTCACCGCCAAGCAGCAGCAGGAACTGGACGAGGAAGCTCGCCGCGACCTCTTCCACGAAATCCAGCGCAAGAACGCCGAGAAGGGCTTCTACTTCGCCCAGCAATCAGGCGCTGGCACCGGCTTTGTAGCGTTCCCCAAGAACGTCAACTTCAACGACCGCCGCACGCTGTTCTATGGCGCCGGCACCGAGTCAGTTCCCTACTGGTGGATCGACACCCGCGCCTAGCCGCGGCTGCCGGTTCACCCCTCCAGTCCCCCATCGGTGGAGCCTCGCTGGCGAGCGCGTACGGATGGGGATACGTTGCAGAAAGGCCCGGCCACAACCCGGGCCTTTCTGTTTGTCCCAGGTGTAGGCCCTGGCGTGCGGGATCCACTGCTCACCCCATATCCCGGAAGAACCTGAGTCCACCCCCTTCGCCTGTGCCGAAGAGCGGTCTGAATCCCATCCGTGACCAGAAATACACCGGCAGACCCAGGCCCGGCGGCGCCACCGCTGTAGCAGTGCTGATGCCCGAGGCAGCGTCCAGGAGGAGGCGGATCGCTTCACTTCCGGCACCAAAGCCCCGGGCACCTTCCGCAATTGAAATACAGGCGATGGCGAGGTTGCTCTCCGCGAGGCTGAACGATACATCTCCTACAACGGAATCGTCGGAGAGCCGGACAATCGCCGCTCCGCCGGGCGTCACTTCAAGCCGATGCCGCGCACCGTTCGCCGGCAAGATCACCCGGGGACCGTCGCTCACCGGCTCAGCCACTCTCGGATTCGGGACGCAACCAGCTCTGGATCGCCCTTCACGCGCGTGCAATCGGGCAGGGATGCGACGAACTGGCGGCCGTAGCTCTTCTCGAAGACCCGGCGATCGAGGATCGAGACCACGCCTCGGTCTTCCCGGTCGCGGATCAGCCGCCCGAAGCCCTGCCGAAAGCGAAGAATCGCCGAGGGCAAGGCGTACTCGCCGAAGGGATTGTCGAACTGTTCAGACCGGGCGCGGTACACAGGATCGGTGGGAACGGCGAAGGGCAACCTGGCAATGATGAGGTTCGACAGGGCATCGCCACGGACGTCCACACCCTCCCAAAAGCTACTGGTGCCGAAGATAACCGCGCGGGGGTCGCTCTTGAGCGCTTCGGTAAGTTGCCGCGGGTTGCCATCCTCACCCTGCACAAGGACGGCGATTCCCTCAGCCTCGAGCGCTTCCCGGGCGGCACCGGCAGCGGCTCGCAACGAACCGTGCGAGGTGAAGAGCGCGAGCGCCCGCCCCTGTGACGCCGTCACAAGCCGGGCGATTGCCTGGCCCGACTCGGTGTTGTAGCTGCGCTGATCCGGCGTGGGGAGGCCGTCGACAGCCGCAAGGAGCGTGGACTTACGGTAGTCGAACGGAGAACCCAGCTGGATCGCGTCCGCCTCGGGCATTCCCAGGCGCCGGGCACTGTAGGTCATGTCGCGATCGGCAGCCAGCGTGGCGCTCGTCGCAATCACCGTCGCGCGCTCACCGAACAGGTGCTCGGCGAGCATCGGACCGACGTCGAGGGGAGCGACGTTGAGCGAGGCCGTGCCGTCGCGTTCCCGGCCAATCCAGACGATTTGCTCGTCGTTGCCACGGCCCACCAGGTTGCTGAGGCGCAACCGCAACTCCTCGAGACGGCGGCAGGCAGACTCGATCTCCGACGCTATCGCATCGGGTTCGCCAACATCCGTCGTGCTTCCGAGCAGCCTGGCCGAGGTCATTGCCCGCTGATAGATATCGAACAGGGCCGCGTCGAGCTTCCCGATGGCGATCTCAACCGCCTGCCAATCCGGGCTGGCGCGCGTGCCGGAGGTGACAAGGGCACGATCGTCTTCGCCGCGAGCCGGGAGGAACGCCATCAGCGGTTCCAGCGACTTTGCGACCAGCGGCACCGTCGCCTCCACGGCTTTGCCGAGCTGCTCACCCGCGATCCTGACGCCGGAATCCCGCGGGAATGCGTCGAGGAGTGCGGTGACACCTCCGCGGCGCTCCGCGCTGCGCGAAGGACGATGGATGGCGTCGAGTGCTTCATGGAGGTTGCGGGCGGTGACGGAGCCGCCAAACTGCTGCGTCGCGCGTTCTTCCAGGTTGTGAGCCTCATCAATAACCAGGTGACGATAGCCGGGCAACGCGCTTCCACCCGAGGCCACGTCGGCAAGCAGGAGTGCGTGGTTCACGATGATCAGGTGGGCCGACTCGGACGCGCGGCGGGACCGCTGAAGGAAGCAGTATCCGTCGCGCACAAAGGGGTTCTGACGGGCAAGGCAGTCCGCATCCTGGGCGGAGAAACGCTGCCACGTCGCCCAATCCGTGGAATCCAGGCTGAGCTCAGAGCGGTCTCCGGTTTCCGTTTCGGGCAACCAGAGGAGCATGCCCGCGGCGAGTTTGGCGAAGTCCGGGTCAGCCATGTTCGCGCCATAGCTCGCGGTCCATTTCCGCAGGCAGAGGTAGTTAGCCCGACCCTTGAGCAGTGCCGCCCGGAGCGCATCCTCGGCAGCAATTGCACCGGAGGCGACGAGCACCCTCCTGAGCGCCGGGATGTCGTGCTGCAGGAGCTGCTCCTGGAGGTTGATGGTGTTGGTGGAGATGACGACGCGCTCGCCGTTCTGCAGGGCGTAGAGCGCGGCCGGGATGAGATAGGCGAGAGACTTGCCCACGCCGGTTCCCGCCTCCACCAGGTACTGACCGCCGCCGTTCACGCCGTTGCGCACGTACTCGGCCATCTCCTGCTGCTGGGACCGCACTTCGAAGCCGGGGAAGACTTCGGCGGCGGCGGCGAATGCCCGGTCGAGAGCCTCGCGGGACACGGGCGAGGGTGCCTCACTGCGCTCCAGCGATGGCCAGTGCGGCGGCTTTCTCAGTCCCGGCGCAACCGGGAGCGATGTCGCCGCCGACTCATCAACGCCGCCGAGCACGTTCGCCAGTGCGGGCGAGTGCAACGCCACGAGCCGGGAGAGCTGGCCCCGGGAGGCAGGATCCAGGCCATCGGCCCTCGCCCGCAGGGCGTTGAATACGCCGGCAGCGGTCCTGGCGTCGGCGAGGGCGCGGTGATGGACCTCCGCCGCTACGCCGAGCGTCGCAGCAAGATCGATCAAGCCCCGGGCCTGGGACGACGGCATGAGCAGTCGCGAAAGCTCGGCTGTGTCGACGCTTGGCGTGGTGAGCCGGACGCCCTCCCGCTGCAGGCAGCCAAGGTCGAAGGAGATGTTGTGGCCCACGACCACGTCAGCGCCAATGAAGTCGACCAGCTGCCCGGCAATCTCGGAAAGCGGAGGCGCATCGCAGACAGCCTCGTCCGTGACACCCGTCAGCCGTTGAACGAACTGCGGGATCGGCCGGCCGGGATTGACCAGCGTTTCAAATGCTGCGAGTTCGCGGCCACCGGCATCGAACCGTATGGCGCCAACCTCCGTTATACGGTCGGCATCGGGGTCGAGCCCGGTCGTTTCGAGGTCAAGTGCGACGTACATATGGATCGAACATCCGTGCGGATATTGCGAGTTTACCCGGCAGCGCCGGGGGCGGCGACCTACCAGCGTTCTACCGCCCGGCAGCGACAGCAGGTGTCGGCTGTCGGGGCCAGAAAAGTAGAGAGTCGGCTCACTTCACCCTCAGCCGATCGGCCTCAGACAGTTATTCGATGGTCAGCTTCGGTTGCGTGCGCAGCCTTTGTTGGGGCGGGGGTCAGCAGAGCTGATTCTCAATCAGCCACCACCCCGGCCGCGACAACTTCTCTTGAATCGTCGTAGTTCAGGACCAGATACCAGCCGTCCATGCAGAATCCCTGTGGTCGCATCCAGTACGCTGCGTCCCATTCTGGCTCCCATTTCTCGGTGGTTGGTAAGCCGAACCGGCCGACGATATCGTTCTCTGAGAGGCCCACGAGAGATTGGGCGTCGTCATAGGAGTGGAACTCGTCGAACCCGTGATTGGCGGATTTGCACAGCTCTCGGAGTTGAATCCAAAGCCGCAGCTGGACATCGAGAGGGCCGTAGCCACAACCACCAGGACAACCCACCGAGATGATAAGCGCACGAATGGAGTATCGCCGTTGCTGGCCGCCTTCGTAAGGGGGCCGGCGAGGAAGCAGGGTGAAGTTCCCCACTCCCTATCTCCTATCCCCGGCGGGCGTTGAGGGGGCCCTTGCCGGGCGCGTAGAATCGCCAACACTTCTACCGAAGCATGGCAAGGGAGTGAGTAATGGATGTGTTCGACACCGGGAACATACGCAACGTCGTAGTCGCGGGCCACGGCAGCGTTGGCAAGACGACGTTGACCGAGGCGGCGCTGTTCGTAACGGGTCGCACCACGCGGATGGGGCGCGTCGAAGAACAGAACACCGTCAGCGATTACGACGAGGACGAACACAACCGTAAGTTCAGCATCAACCTGTCGGTGGTCCCGGTGGAGCGCGACGGCCGGAAGATCAACCTCATCGATACTCCGGGTTACGCCGATTTCGTCAGCGAAGTTATCTGTGCCTGCGAAGCGGCCGACATGGCCCTCGTGGTGGTGGACGCCCAGTCGGGACCGGAGGTTGGAACCGATCGCGTCTGGAACATCATCGAACGGCTCAACCTGCCACGGATGATCTTCATCAACCGCATGGACCGCGAGAGTGCAGATTTCGAAGGGACGCTCCTGACGATGCAGGAACGGTGGGGCCCAACCGTTGTCCCGCTCCAGCTGCCGATCGGCAGCGCCGATACGTTTAACGGCGTGGTCGATCTGCTCCACATGACCGCCTATACCGGCGATGACGGGCACGAAGGACCTGTGCCTGACGACGTCGTGGAGCGGGCACGCAGTCTCCGTGCATCCCTGATCGAGAGCATCGTGGAGACGGACGACACCCTGATGGAGAAGTACTTTGCCGACGAGGAGTTGACCGAGGACGAACTGCGGCGGGTGCTGCACCTGGGCCTGGACCATGGATTGATCATTCCCGTGGTCTGCGGCGCCGCAGCCCGGCAGATCGGTGTCCGGCAGTGCCTTCGGAACATCGCCGGGAGCGGTCCGTCGCCGGCCGAACGCGACGCCATCGAGGTCGACGGCGTGAGCCTCGAAGCAAAGGATGACGGGCCTACCGTGGTGCGCGTATTCAAGACCGCCGCCGACCCGTACGTCGGCCGGCTCTCCTATCTCAAAGTCGTCAGCGGCACGCTCACGCCTGACATGCATCTCTGGAATGCCAATCGCTCCACGGAGGAGCGCATGGGCACGCTGGCCGTGCCCATCGGCAAGGACCAGGAACCGATATCCATACTCCACGCGGGCGACATCGGCGTGGTGACGAAGCTCAGCGACACGATTACCGGCGACACGCTCGGGTCGAAGGACAACCCGCTCACGTTGCCGCCCATCGTCTTCCCCGCACCCGTCTACAGCATGGCCGTGCAACCGGTCTCGAAGGCGGCTGTCGATAAGCTGGGACCCAGCCTTCAGCGCCTGCTCGAAGAGGACCCGGGGCTACGCCTGGAACGGAACCCCGACACCCACGAGACCATCCTCCAGGGCCTCGGCGACGCCCATCTCGATGTCACCGTGGAACGGCTGCGGCGCAAGTTCAATGTCGATGTTGAACTCCAACTGCCGCGCGTGCCGTACCGCGAAACGATCGGGAAGAACGCAACGGCCGACTACACCCATAAGAAGCAGACCGGCGGACACGGCCAGTACGCGCGCGTCGCGATCGAAGTGAACCCCCTGCCCCGTGGCTCCGGCCTGCAGTTCAACCAGCGGGTTGTAGGAGGGTCGGTGCCCAAGGAGTTCATCCCGGCAGTCGAAAAGGGTGTGATGGAGACCGCAAGGGAAGGCATCCTCTGCGGGGCCGAACTTACCGACTGCGAGATCGTGCTCTTCGACGGAAAGCATCACCCGGTGGACTCGAATGAGATGTCGTTCAAGCTCGCCGCGGCACAGGCACTTCGAGAAGCGGTCCAGTCAGCCAACGGCACGCTCCTGGAGCCGGTCGTCACGATCAAGGTAACGACCCCGGAAGACCACGCCGGCGATGTTGTGAGCGACCTGAACACCAAACGGGCACGCATCCACGGGATCCTTCCCAGCGGCAACCTGAGTGTTGTCGAGGCGGAAGTACCCCTGGCTGAAGTTCAGCGCTACTCCTCGGACCTCCGTTCGATCACCCAGGGACGCGGCAGCTTCGAGATGACGTTCGATCACTATGGAGAGGTGCCGCAGCACCTCGCTGCGAAGGTCATCGAAGAGCACAGGGCGGAAGTGCAACACGCCTGACGGCTAGCTGATTCGCACATGGTGGATGGTCCCGGTCGACCATCCACCGAGTCGCCGGGCCTGCCCGGCCGAACGGTCCCGTACATCGGCAAGGGTCGTTACGGAGCGCTGGACGGTATGGGCAGCCGGCTGTGCCAGGACGAGCGCGGCACACGCCGCAACAACGCTGCGCGAGAAACTCCCTCCTCGCCAGGAGGCGGTCCTGACGAAGAGCGTCGCCAGGACCGC
>JAGQGZ010000055.1 GCA_020432105.1 Dehalococcoidia bacterium
CCTGGGAGCGGCGGCGAGAGGGCCTCCATCTCCTGGGCTTCGGCGATGCCATCCGCATTCGCGGTGCTCGTGATTCGACCATCGCTGAGGCCGTTGCCAGCCTGAAAGTTGCCAGGAGCGCGGTTCTTGCCGAGACGAGCGTGGCGGGCCGGCCGCGGTTCTTTGGTGGTGCCCGGTTCCGGCCCGGAGGGCGTATCCAGTTTGATGGATGGGAGTCCTTTGGCGGCTGGCAGTTTGTCATGCCGCGCTTGCTCGTGAGTATCGAGAAGGATTCGGCGACTGCCACGGTGGTCGCTACCGAGCGTGAGCTGCGTGAGCAGACCCTCGAAGACCTCGCCAGGTCCGCCCTCAACGAGGCGCCGCAGGCGACCCCTGATGTTTCGGGGCACCTCCCGGAAAGCGACATGGAGCACTGGGCCGGCCGGGTCGCCCTCGCGGTTGCTGAGATAGGCGACGGCCGCTACGACAAGGTGGTCCTGGCTGTTCACAGGGATGTCTACGCCGGCCGCACGCTTGACCAGGGCCAGTTGCTGGCTGCGCTGGCGGCCAGGTACCCGGATTGCTACACCTTCAAGTTCGTTTCTGATGGAGCTGCCTGGCTTGGCGCCTCGCCTGAACTCCTGGCAGCCAACGCTGGCGGCCAGGTGCACGCTGCCTCGCTGGCCGGATCGCGTCCTCGGGGCCGGAGCGTGGGGGACGACGACGAGCTCGCCCACGAACTCATGGCCAGCGAGAAGGAACGCGTCGAGCACCGGCTCGTCGTTGAGGCCCTGGCCAGTTCGCTTGGGACTGTCTGCACCAACATTGATGTGCCTGCCGAGCCGCGGATCATGCGCATGGCGAACATCCAGCATCTACACACGCCCGTGCGGGCCACACTCCTCCCGGGTCGCGACATCCTCGACCTCGTGGCGGCTGTACACCCCACCCCGGCGGTCGGCGGCTTTCCGCGGGAACCAGCGATCGAGGCTATCGAACGGCTCGAAGGAATTGATCGAGGCTGGTACGCGGCACCCATCGGCTGGCTCGACCTGAACGGCGATGGTGAATTCGCCGTTGCTTTGCGGTCCGGGCTTGTGCGGGGGAACCGGGCGGACCTCTTCGCGGGTTGTGGCATCGTACCCGGTTCGATACCGGCGGCCGAAGTGGCCGAGGTTGAACAAAAGCTCCGGGCGCTCGGCGACACCATCAAGGCGCTGGAAGCGTGATCGGTCTCGCCAGCACAAGGGCTGCCCGGGAGTTTGTAGCCGGGCTCATTGGAGCCGGCATCACCGATTGCTGTATCACCCCGGGATCGCGGTCAACCCCGCTGACCCTGGCGTTGGCCGAACAGCCGTCAATGAAGTCATGGTTGCATCTTGACGAGCGCTCCTCGTCCTTCTTTGGCCTGGGGTTGGCGAGGGCAACGGGACGGCCGGTGGCAGTGGTGTGCACCTCTGGCACTGCGGCATCAAACTTCGCCCCTGCCGTTTCTGAGGCCAGCCGCTCGCGCATTCCCCTTGTGATCTGCACGACCGACCGGCCGCCCCGGCTGCGTGACCGGGGCGCCGACCAGACGATCGACCAGGTCGGCATGTTCCGCTCGGACGTTCGCTGGGCGACCGATCTCCCGGTTCTTGCCGAGGGGACATCGGAACGGCTGTTTGGCGATTGTGCCCGACGCGCTGTGCAGGCAGCACTCGGCCCTCTGCCGGGCCCGGTGCATGTGAACTTCCCGTTCGATGAGCCGCTGGTTGAATCCGCAGGGAATCGCCCCCCGGCACCCGCTGTCCGGTTGCGCCGGCCCGTGGCACGGGCTCCGATTGCACCCGACAGGGCGGCGATCGAGGCCGCGGCCGGTATGCTTGCCGCGGCCCGGCGGCCAATCATCGTGGCCGGCCCAGAGACCGGTGGTCTCCCGGGGAGCGTTTCGACTCTGGCGGAATCTCTTGGCGTTCCACTGCTGGCCGATCCGCTTAGCGGGCTTCGATGCGGCTGGGAACGGGGTGGCCACGTTGTCGATGCCTACGACGCGCTTCTCCGAGATCCCGGTGCAGTCCCTGGACTACCGGACCTGGTGATCCGCTTCGGCGGCGTGCCGACCGCCAAGGTGCTCATCCAGTACCTCGCTCGCGCTGCCGATGCCGAGCACATCTTCGTTGACCTGCCGGGCGGTGTCCGCGATCCCGAGGCTCTTGCGACGCTGCGAATCGATGCAGATCCTGGTTGTGCCGCCGAGGCCCTCCTCAACGCCCGTATCGAGGGCGCCGCCGATGAGCGATGGCTCGCGGAATGGCAGAGCAAGAACAGCGCCGCCCGCGCAAGTCTCCGGGAATCGGCAATGGCCTTCAGCGATCCCTTCGAAGGTCGCGTATTCGCTGCATTGCAATCGAACCTGCCGGATGGCGCGACCGTTGTGGCCGGGAACAGCATGCCCGTTCGCGACATGGACGCGTTCATCTCGTCGTCACCGGCACGGCTGAACTTCGTTTCCAACCGGGGCGTCAACGGTATCGACGGCGTGACCTCCTCGGCGCTTGGGGCGGCGGCAGCCAATGGTGGGCCGGTAGTGCTCGTGATCGGGGACATTTCCTTCTATCACGATATGAACGGGCTCTGGGCGGCCAGACGACACGAGCTCGACCTCACTATTGTCCTCGTGAACAACGACGGGGGCGGGATTTTCCACTACCTGCCCCAGGCCCAACACCGGGATTCATTCGACGAGTGGTTTGGCACCCCGCTGGGGATTGATCCCTCGCTGGCCGTGCAGATGTATGGCGGTGAGTACGCACGGATAGAGGACTGGGAGTCGTTCGGTTCCGCCATTGCTGCCGGCGGTCACGGCCTCCGGGTGTTCGAGCTCCGCAGCGACCGCTACCGCAATGCCGAGATGCACCGGGAGGCCTGGGCGCGTGCGGGGAAGGCAGCGGCAGCGGTGGAAGTGGTGCTGGCATGACTCGCATCGCGGTGACACCCGGCTTCCATCTGAACGTGGAGAGCAGCGGTGCGGGTGAGCCGCTCGTCCTGCTGCATGGATTTACCGGGTCGGCGCGTTCCTGGGGACCGCTCATCGGTACTCTTGCCGCTTCCCGGCAGGTATTGGCGGTCGATATGGTGGGGCACGGTTGCTCGTACGCGCCTCCCGATCTCCAGCATTACCAGATGGAGCAGGTCACGGCCGACATCATCGCGGTCCTGCAGTCCATGGGTATACGCAAGGCAGACTGGCTTGGGTACTCGATGGGCGGCCGCACTGCACTTTCCCTGGCTGTAGCCCACCCGGATGCTGTGGGCCGCCTCGTGCTGATCGGTGCATCTCCGGGGCTCGCCGACCCCGGTGAACGGGCGGACCGGATAGCCGCCGATGACGCCCTCGCGGACCGAATACAGTCGGCCGGGGTGCCGGCGTTCGTGGACTACTGGGAGTCAATCCCGCTCTTCGCCAGCCAGGCGCGCCTGCCCGAAGCTCAACGCGCAGCCATCCGCCGGGGGCGTCTTGCGAATTCCCCGCTGGGACTGGCCAATAGTCTCCGGGGGATGGGGACGGGCGTGCAGCCATTCGTGGACGCCGGTAGGGTAACCATGCCGGTGCTCGCTCTCGCGGGCGAACTCGATAGGAAGTTCGTGGCGATCGGGCAGGAGATGACATCGCAGATGGCCTGTGCCCGCTTCGAGCTGATGGTGGGTGCCGGCCACGCAGCCCATCTTGAACGGCCCGGCGCCTGTGCCGAGGCGATCGAACGCTTTTTCGCCACACCCACACCAACGCCAACGGGAGGACCTGAATGACTGTCGCCTGGAAGGACGCCGGGGACTACGAGGACATCAACTACCAGACCTTCGAGGGGATCGCCCGCATTGCGATCAACAGGCCGGAGGTCCACAACGCTTTTCGGCCGGAGACCATTGACGAATTGCTCGATGCTTTCCAGAAGGCCCGGAATGATCGCGACGTTGGCGTTGTGCTGCTAACGGGTGAAGGCGGCCGTGCCTTCTGCTCCGGCGGAGACCAACGGATCCGTGGTCACGGTGGCTATGTGGGCGGCGACGATGTAGCCCGTCTCCACGTCATCGACCTGCACAAACTGATCCGGACGATCCCTAAGCCGGTCATCGCTCTCGTTGCCGGCTATGCAATTGGTGGCGGTCACGTCCTCCATGTGGTCTGTGACATCACCATTGCCGCGGAGAACGCCCGCTTCGGCCAGACTGGCCCCCGCGTCGGCAGTTTCGATGGGGGCTTCGGTGCGATGCAGCTGGCGCGCAACGTCGGCCAGAAGAAAGCCCGCGAAATCTGGTACCTCTGTCGCCAGTACGACGCGAAGCAGGCACTCGACATGGGGCTGGTCAACGCTGTCGTTCCCCTCGAGAAGTTGGAGGAAGAAGGGGTGCAGTGGGCTACGGAGATGTTGCGCCACAGCCCTATCGCCCTCCGCATGCTCAAGTCGTCGTTCAATGCTGAATTGGATGGCATGGCCGGCATCACGGAGCTCTCGCACAATGCGACGATGCTCTACTACATGTCTGAGGAGGGTCGTGAGGGCAAGGAAGCGTTCCTCGAAAAGCGCGCTCCTGCCTACCGCGACTCCAGCCGGTTTCCTCGCGGCGGCTGAGCCCTCCAGATGGGTGGGCAGGTCACGCGCATCGCCTGGCGGCCGTTTTCGGTGCCATTCGTGGTGCCGTTCGCTACAGCCACCGGCAGCTGGGCGGTCCGCGAAGGCTTCGTCGTTGAACTGGAGACCGCCGATGGCTTCATTGGCGTCGGTGAAGCTTCGCCCCTTCCCGGCGTGACGCTGAGCGAAGTGCGAAACGGGCTCGCCGACTACGCATCCGCTGCTGTCTCTCTCGATGTCGAGGAAGTGTGGTTTGGTGCGACCACGGCTCCGGCCTGTCCGACCGCTGCCTTCGGGGTAGAACTTGCCGTTGCGTCGGCGGCAGCCGACCGCCGTGGGTGGCCCTTGCACCGGTTCCTTGGTTCGGTCCGAACGCGGTCGGTACCGGTGAATGGGCTGATCGATGCGACCGGCATTGATGCTGCGGTCGAGAAAGCTCGCAGTCTTATGGGGCAGGGGCACCACACGGTGAAAATGAAGGTTGGTGGCGCCGCCGATGCAGACATCGCCCGGATCCGGGCCGTCCGAGACGTTATTGGCCCGGCGATAGCGCTGCGTATCGATGCCAATGGCGGCTGGGATGAGGGGACCGCTGCAGAGGTGCTCGCTGCCGCGGCCCGATCCGGCGTCTCACTGTGTGAACAGCCGGTGCCACCCGGTTCCGAAGCGCCCGATGCGTTTGCGCGTCTCACTTCGGCAGGGGTGCCGTTGGCTGCCGATGAATCGTGCCGCTCGGTGATAGCGATGCGCCCGTTCGTGGACAAGGAGGCAATCTCGGCGGTGGTTGTGAAGCCGATGCTGACGGGTCTGCGTGAGGGAGCGGCGATGCTCGAACTTGCACGAGATTCTGGGATCGAGGCGATCGTGACGACTACCTTCGACGTTGGCGTCGGTGTGCTCGGGGCCATGCACCTTGCCGCGACACTGCCCGACCCGCTCCCCGCATGCGGGCTCGCTACGCTCGATCTTCTCACCCACCCCCTGGTGACGGGCGCACCGTCCGTCGCCGGGGGATTTGTCGACCTGCCCGGCGGTGCCGGACTTGGCGTGTCCCTGGACCAAGTTGCTCTCGATCGTTTCGCCACCGGTCCCTGGACGGAGGTGCGAGCGTGAACCAGCGGATGCCCGACTGGCTGGTCCACCGCGCTGCCGCCATGCCCGATACGGAGGCGCTTGTCACCGAGGAGGGCGAGCTGACCTACCGCGACCTCGACGATCGGGTGCAGGTTGCGGCCGGAGGTCTACGGGCTCTCGGCGTGCAACCGGGTGATCGAGTCGCGCTCGTCGCCACCAACTCGCTGCAGTTTGTGGTCGCTGTACACGCCGTGGCCCGGACCGGCGCTGTGTTGGTCCCGATAAACATCCGGCTCACTGCCGCTGAGGTCGCTTCGCAGCTGGCACGGGTGCACCCGAGCATCATCCTTTGCGACGAGATGCATGCCGCCCTCGCCCATGAGGCGGCCGGGCTGGCCGAACTCTCGGGGGTCGTCGGTCTTCCTATCGCGGGGGCACCGCCAGCGGATCCGGTGGTCACGCATGGGCCGAACGAGGATTTGTGCATCATCCACACCTCGGGAACGACAGGCGCGGCCCGCGGAGCAGTCCTCACCTACGGGAACTTCTGGGCGAGTGCGGCTGGTTCGGCCTACAACCTGGGGGTGCTACCGGGCGACCGCTGGCTCGCCTGCATGCCGCTCTTCCATGTGGGCGGGCTCTCGATCCTGCTCCGCAGTGCCATCTACGGGACGTCCGCGGTTGTCCATCCCGGCTTTGATGCCGGCAGAGTGGCCAGGGCAATCCGGGAGGACCGGATCTCCCTCCTCTCTGTTGTGGCGACGATGCTTCAGCGGATCCTCGATGAGGACCCTGGGTCCGCTCCCGATCACCTCCGCGCGGTGTTGGTTGGCGGTGGGCCGGTGCCGCCTGACCTGCTGAGGAGAGCACTGGAACGCGGCTACCCGGTGGTACAGACCTATGGCCTGACGGAGTGTGCGAGCCAGGTGACGACGCTGTCCCCGGCCGATGCAACGCGGCGGCTTGGCTCAGCCGGCAAGCCCCTGGTGACGACCGAGGTACGAGTTGATGCGGAGGCAGGGCAGCCGGGCGAGATACTGGTGCGAGGGCCCATCGTCATGGCCGGGTATTACGACGACACGGCTGCAACGGCGAGGGCAATCCGCGATGGATGGTTCCATACCGGCGATATCGGCAGGCTTGATGACGATGGATTCCTGACCATATTGGACCGGCGAGACGACCTCATCGTCTCCGGCGGTGAGAACGTCTATCCCGCCGAGGTTGAAGCAGCCCTGCTCGCCCACCCGGCGATCAGCGGGGCCGCGGTGGTCGGACTCTCCGACGCACAATGGGGACAGGTTGTGGCGGCAGGCATCGTGGCAGAAGGAGAGGTGTCGCTGGCGGACATCCAGGGTGCACTCAAGGGACGGCTAGCGAGCTACAAGATGCCACGAGTAATCGCCCGGCTCGATTCACTGCCGACGACGTCAAGCGGAAAAACCCAACGTCACCTCGTTCGGGAAATCCTTGCCCGGAACAGGGATGGAGAGACCGGCTAGAACGGTTGTCCCCGGTCCATGCGATCGGCCCGAACCTTGTCCGGGTCCAACTCACGGGGGATTTTCTCCTGGAACGCATCGGGGTCGTGGGCGTTGTCCATCTTGTAGGCGCTGAGGTCGCTTTCGGCAATTGTCAGGACGACGATGTCGGCGCTGGCCGACTTCACAACGGATGACTGCAGCCAGTAGTCGAATTGCCGCGGGGCATTCACGTGGAAGGCACGATCCTCGGCCTCTTTCACTGTCCCAAGTTCCTTGCCGTCGGATGTTACGACTTTCGCTCCGGCGATGACCTTGTCTGGCATGGGAGACGTCCTCGCTTTCGATGATGCGCCGAATACTACGCTCCCCAACTATCCCCGGTCGGGCGGACTGGTAGGCTCGCCCCATTCCATCGAGGAGATTCAGCTTTGGCTTTCAACGGATTGGGATTACACCTCGGCAACCTCTCGCTCATTTCCAGCGCCGAGACGCGCTCGATTAGCCCCGAGAACTTCACGGGTGCAAAGGGCGAGGGTGGTAAATCGGTGGATGGACCCGCAGCCAATGCGGCCAGGGGCCTTGGCCAGGGCTGGAAGGTCTCGCCCTACGTCCTCGTTGAGCCGGGGGCGACGGTGACGCTTGCGGATATCGAGGGTCCGGGAGCAATCCAGCAGATATGGATGACCATGGCCCGTGGCAGGTGGCGGCATACGATTCTCCGGATCTACTGGGACAACCAGGAGCAGCCGTCAGTCGAGAGTCCGGTGGGCGACTTCTTCGCCTGTGGTTGGGAGAGCTTCGCGCAGGTCTCCTCGCTGGCCGTGTGCGTGAATCCCGGACGCGCCTTCAACTGCTACTGGGAGATGCCCTTCCGCAAGCGGGCCCGCCTGACCCTCGAAAACCTTTCGGACGAGCAAATCTCCGTGTACTACCAGGTGAACTACACCCTCACAGAGGTTTCCGGCGATGCAGCGTATTTCCACGCCCAGTTCCGCCGGACGAACCCGCTCCCCTACAAAGAGGTCTACCGGATTCTCGATGGCGTGAAGGGACAGGGACACTACGTCGGTACCTATATGGCCTGGGGCGTCAACAACGCCGGCTTGTGGGGCGAAGGCGAGATCAAGTTCTACCTGGATGGTGACGGTGATTTCCCGACCATCTGCGGTACGGGAACGGAAGACTACTTTTGCGGCGCCTACGATTTTGACCCCGGCCTTCTCGAGCGTGAGCGTAGCGGGAGCCACTACCAGGAATTCACGACGCCGTACGCAGGGCTCCCGCAGGTCATCCGCCCCGACGGGACCTACCGGTCGCAGCAACGATTCGGGATGTACCGGTGGCACATCATGGACCCGATCCGCTTCAAACAGGACCTCCGCGTCACCATCCAGGCTCTCGGCTGGCGTACGCATCGTGACCGGCAGTACCTGCCGCTGCAGGACGACATAGCCTCAGTGGCGTACTGGTACCAGGAGCTGCCGACTGCCCCCTTCCCCGTGCTTCCCGACCGCGACTACCTCGAGGTGATCTAGAGCCAAACGACCGGGCGGGGCCGGTATTATGCGGCAATGGCCGAGCCCCTCGTGTGCCCGAATGGCCATGCGGTCATCGAAGATGATGCTGCGTTCTGCCCGGAGTGTGGGGCTGCGCTCGTCGCCGGGGCGGTGAACCCGGAACAGGCGGCAGCGTCGGGAGCAGGTGGTACGGGGTCGACGGCCGGGAGGGCGTACCTCATTGCCGTTGGCGCCGCGGTCCTGCTCACCGCAACGATCGTCGCCTCGTTCGCGTTGCTTGGTGGCTCGAGTTCTAACGGTGACGGGGGATTACCGGCTGGCGGTGGCGGAACTGAAGAACCGCGCGCTTCCAGTGCCGCTGCCACCGCGACGCACAGCCCGACCCCAGCCGGGGATGGCACGGCACCCGCAAGAACTCCAGGTGCTGCCCGCCCTTCGCCAACGACCGCGACTCCATCGCAAACCGCCGTTGTCGCGACCCCGTCTCCGACCCCCGTGCCGCCCACCTCTACGCCTTTGCCACCAACGGCGACGCCGGTCCCGCCCACAGCGACGGAGGTGCCACCGACAGCAACGCCTGAAGATGCCCGGGTCTTTGGCACGGTGAGCATGGATCTTCTTGGAGAGATTGAGCCCTGTGAGAGTTGCGAGGTGGTCTTCGCCGGCCAGGCCGGCTCCATTAGCACCTTCAGTGTGGCGGGCTCGTATTCCGTGACTCTCCCACCAGGCTCCTACGACCTCTACTTTGTCTGCCTGTCGGGCAATGGCAGCCGCTACACAGTACCGATGTTCTCCCCGTCGTCGATAACGGCGGTGCCGGGCCCGAATGCCGTGAATGTCGTTCGCGGTGGCTGCTTCTAGGAAGGTCCGCACACCGCCGTCTCTGGCTACAATCGTTCCTGACCAGGAGGAAACGGAAATGGACGATGACGCGAAAAAGACTGCCCTGAGAATGATCCCCTACGGCATCTATGTAGCCACCGCAGACGGCGGCGATGGCATGCTCGCTGCCGCAACGGTGAACTGGATGACCCAGTCATCGTTTTCACCGCCGCTCATCGCTATGGGCGTGAAGACCGACTCCGGCCTCTATGCTGCCCTCAAGAAGAGCGGGAAGATCGGCGTGAACATCCTCGGCAAAGGCCAGGAAGGGCTCGCCTTTGCCTTTTTCCGTCCCGCCGAAGCCGGTGAAGGCACCATCAACGGCGAGCCCTATGTCCCTGGCCCTGCCACCGGCGCTCCTCTCCTCACTGCCGCGCATGCCCAGCTCGAGTGCGAGGTCCGCCAGATCGTGGAACTCGGCGACCACCACGTTGTGGTTGCTGAGGTCGTCGATGCCAGCGTCGTCAGGCAGCCCGAGGGGCGGCCGGATGAGGCTGTGCTGGAAATGAAGAACCTCGGAGAAAAGGTGTTCTACGGCGGCTAGATCCAGGTGACCATGTCTGCGGTGACCGATGGGCTGTCCGCAGAGCGATGGCCCGGGTCGTCCGCAGCGGCTGTAGCGGTTGGAGCCACAGAGGCGGCCACGTGTCACCCACCTGAACGTGGTCCGCCCGGTTTGAATCGACTCCCCACTCGTGCAGAATGCGCAGACGCGACACACCGTCGCCGGGAGGCCGTGCATGTCCCAGCAAGTCGAAGCGGATGTTTCCACCGGCCACTACCTGCGAGACAAGTACGCGATTGTGGGCGTCGGTGAGACGACCTATACCCGCGGCTCCGGCCGCACGACCCGCGCCCTTGGCACGTGGGCGATCCGCAACGCGATGCAGGATGCGGGCATGCAACCATCCGACATCGATGGCATGCTCAGCTACTCCAACAACGACTCCACACCGTCGCCGATGCTGGCGGGCGACCTCGGCATTCGACTCAACTTCTACATGGATGTCTATGGCGGCGGTTCGAGTACCGAGGCCCTCATCGGCATTGCCATTGGCGTTATCGAAGCCGGGATGTGCAAGACGGTCGCCATCTTCCGAGCGATGAACGGATTCTCCCAGGTGCGTATCGGCGGGACCGGGGCACGGGCTGCAGCGCCTGTCTCAGGGGACGGCCTTCACGCCCGTACCTACGGCTGGATGAGTGCAGGACAGAGCTTCAGCCAGAGCTTCATGCGCCACATGTACGACTACGGCACCACCCCCGAACAGCTGGCGATGGTGAAGGTCATACACAGCGAGCACGCGAGCAATAACCCCAAGGCCTACTACAAGGACCGCGTTTCGGTGGACGATGTGCTCAATAGCCGCTTCATCGTGAAGCCCCTCCACCTGCTCGACTGCTGCGTCGAGACGGACAATGCAACCTGCATCATCATCACCAGCGCCGATCGCGCCTACGACTGGAAGCACACACCGGCGAGGATCCTCTCGGTGGTCGGCCGCTGCTGCAAACCGCGTATCGACATGCACTATCAGCACGGCCCAATCTCCACCGTCGCCGGGCATTACGCAAAGGACATCCTCTTCCCCAACGCTGGCCTCGGCCCAGAGGACATCGACATGACCGGCGCCTATGACGCCTTCACCTTCACGACGATGCTCCAACTCGAGGACTATGGGTTCTGTGCGAAAGGTGAAGGTGGCCAGTACGTCTCCGACGGCACCATGCGCCTTGGCGGGAGACGGCCCAACAACACCAGTGGTGGCCACCTCTGCGAGGGCTACACCCACGGGATGAACATGGTCATCGAAAATGTCCGCCAGCTTCGGGGTGAGATCGACGACTCCTGCCCCGAAACCGGCGATGGGAAACGCACCCACACCTACGACTACTCGACACCCGGTGGCTGCCGCCAGGCCAAGGACGTGAACGTGACGGCCAATCTCGGCTGGGCCATGCCGGGCACCGGCTCCGCAATGATCATGAGGAAGGGCTAGACCATGTCCCTCACCGGCGAGTACCTGGGCATGCCCCTCGCGGTCGACGACCTCGACCTGGAAAACCTCGAGTACTTCAGAGCCTGCGGCCGGGGGGAGTTTCGCCTCCAGAGATGCAAGAACTGCGGCCTGTTGCGGTACCCGCCGGGCACCGCCTGCCCCTGGTGTACCAACCTCGAGTTCGACTGGACGCCCGTCGAAGGCAAGGGCACCGTCCATAGCTACGGCGAGGTCCACCAGGCAATTCAGCCCAGCTTTCGCGCCCACACGCCTTACCAGGTTCTCCTCGTCGACCTCGACACCCAGAAGGGCCAGCCCTCACCTGACGAAGCCATTCGCGTCATCGGCAACCTCGTTACGCCCGACGGCGAGCTGGCTCCTCCTGAATTGGTGAAGCGATGCGGCATCGGCAGCCACGTCCGCATGATCCTTGTCCCCGTCGGCGAAGGCTTCGCCATCCCCCAGTGGACCCTGGACGAGGATGCGGAGCAGCCGGAGCCGTGGCGCTATCCGCAGGAGTAGGCACCACGCTATTGCGGGCTGATACACTCGAAAGATGACCGATCCTGTGACGATCGAACTCTCGACGCTTCTTGAATCGAAGCCGGGTGTTCTCGGCGGTCGGCTGTGCCTGCGTGGTACACGGATCAGTGTCCACAATGTGGGAGGCTACTACCGCGAGGGGATCACGGCTGAAGAGATGGCCGCGAATAACCCTGACCTGAGCCCCTGGCTCTTCCATGCCGCAGTCGCCTACTACCTCGCCAACCGAGAGCAGATTGACGCAGAAATCGACGAGGACCGTCGGGAAGAGCTCGAGTTGGCAGCGAAGTATCCGCGAGGTATCGGCCCCAGCCCTCTTTCACCATAGATGCCGTCGTTCTATCTGGATGAAGACTCGATGAGGCGGGGCCTTGCCGGGGCTCTTCAGGCAGTCGACCTGGACTGCGTGACCGCGGTCGAAGCGGAAAACCTCGGCCGTAGTGATGCTGAACAACTCACCTACGCTTCGGCTACCGGCTGCGTCATGTACACCCAGAACGTCCGCGACTTCCGAATTCTCCACCAGGATTGGGCAGCATCCGGAAGGCAACATGCTGGCATCGTCGCACTCGGCGATCAGCGGGCGTCCATTGGAGTACAAGTCCGTGCATTGCAGCGTCTTGTCGAGATGGAAGAGGAGATCGGGTTCGCCAACCGATTCTTCTATCTCCAGAATTACCGTGACTGAAATCGGCACTCCGCCGGACGTGTGTGCGATGCCAACCCCACCTGGATCTGCCTGAGCGCTAGCAAACGCCCTCTTGCGGGCAGGCGGAGGACACCCGGCGTGTCTCGATATGCAACAATCCCCGGACTATGCAAATCGAAGACGATAACGGCATCTCCGACCTTCTCACCTCCCGGGAAACGCGACTCTGTACTGGCTTTGGCTTTACGGAGGGCCCGGTCTGGGTCGCAGGCGACAACGCCCTGCTGTTCAGCGACATTCCCGGGAACCGCACCCATCGCTGGCGCCCCGGTACGACCGAGGCCGAGGTCTACCGTGAGCCAAGCGGCTGGGGAAACGGCATGACACTTGATTCTGCCGGGAACCTGCTGGTGTGCGAACATGGCGGCCGTCGCGTTTCACGGATGCCCTATAGCGACCCCGGTGCGGAGGAAACGGTGGCCGGTTTTTGGAGCGGAAAGCCGCTGAACAGCCCCAACGACCTCGTCGTCCACTCGTCCGGCGCCATCTACTTCACCGACCCCACCTATGGCACGGACAGCGGGCGCAATCCGCGCTTCGGCAAGGAGGGCCAGAAGCCAGACCTCGACTTCCAGGGTGTCTACCGGGTCAACCCCGATGGTTCGCTCGACCTCGTGATCGGGGAGGGGTTCAGCCAGCCCAATGGCCTCGCCTTCTCGCCCGATGAGTCGGTGCTCTACATCGGCGACTCGCAGGAGCGGCGCATCTGGCGCTACGAGATGGACACGAACGGTGTCCCTGCCAACCGCACACTCTTTGTCGACCAGAAGGAGGATCCTCGCCGCGGCGCTCCCGATGGCATGAAGGTCGACACAGAAGGCCGCCTCTGGACCACCGGTGCGGGCGGCGTCTCCGTCCACACGGCTGATGGCAAGTACCTCGGCGTCTTCGAGATGGACGAGCACGCTGCGAATATCGCCTTCGGCGGCGAGGGTTTCCACACGCTCTATCTCACCGCCGCCACCAGCGTCTACAGCGTCGACACGGCGGTTACCGGGATCGGGCCGGGTTCGCGATAGCGATGTCCGGCCACGACGTGATCGTCATCGGCGCCGGTGCGGCCGGGATCGCTGCCGCTCGGAGACTGACGGAGGCTGGCCTCGATGTCGTCATCCTCGAGGCGCGTAATCGGGTTGGTGGCCGGGCCTACACCGATGAGACGTTCGCTGCCCATCCCGTGGAGCTTGGCGCCGAGTTCATCCACGGCCAGAACGTCGCTACCTGGGAGTGGGTCCGGGCGCACGGCGTTGCCACCACCGGCGAGGCCCACCGCTACCAGCAGTGGTTCCACTGGGGTGGCCAGCTCCTCGATTCGGAAGCCTTCTATCTCCTTGCCGGCGACCTTCACCGCATGCAACAACGCCTGCGCCATAGTCGCGCCCGAGAAGGTGGCGAAGACGTCTCGGCGGCGGTGCTCTTCGACGGCTGGGAGGGGGCTACCGGCACACCGCTGAGTGCAGAGGGCCGCCGGCTCGTCGACAACATGGTGGCCCAGGGCACCGCAGCCGAGGGGGAAGAGCTGGGCGTGCTGGCCAGCGGCGAAGCAACCTACGAAGGAGATGGCGACCGGCGCCACTTCCGCCTGCTTGCGGGCTATTCCGACCTCATGCGTCGGGCCGCTGCGGGACTCGAGGTCCGCCTGTCTACCGCGGTTTCACGAATCGAATGGAGCGAGGGCGCCGTCCAGGTGGCGACCTCCGGAGGAACTCTGGAAGCTGCAACGGCAGTCATCACGCTTCCTCTCGGCGTGCTGCAATCGGGTGATGTCACCTTTCTGCCGGAGCTGCCGCGCGGGAAACAGGATGCCATCGCCCGGATTAATCCCGGGGCCATTGGCAAGGTCGTCCTGAAGTTCGATAGCTGTGTGTGGCCGCCCGACCTGACGTTTCTCTGGACGCCTCGCGACACGCAACTCTGGTGGCGCCCGGGCCAGGGACAGGAGGCGGAGGAACCAGTGCTCACGGCATTCTTCGGCGGCGATGACGCCCGGGCGATGGCCGCGCGAACCGTCGCTGATGCAGCGATGTATGCCATGGAGGATCTCGAGGCGATCACGGGAAAGAAGCTAGCCTCGCGGCTCGTCGACTACCGGGTGCTGGCCTGGAACAACGAGCCATACACGCAGATGGGCTACTCGTCGTTGCCACCTGGTGGGCGCGGTCTGCGGGCGGCACTGGCCGCCACTAACCATCCGCTGTACTTCGCCGGGGAAGCTACCAGCACGACACGGCCGGCAACGGTTCACGGGGCGATCGAGTCGGGAATCCGAGCCGCCGGGGAGATCCTGGGGAGGGCTACTTGAAGCGATAGGTAAGGCGGCCGCGCGTCAGGTCATAAGGCGAAAGCTCGACGAGGACACGGTCGCCAATGAGCACCTTGATGTAGTTCTTGCGCATTTTGCCGCTGATGTGGGCGAGGACTTCGTGGCCGTTTGCCAGCTCGACCTTGAACATTGCATTGGGAAGGGCGTGTGTAATGACGCCTTCGACTTCTATGGACTCAGATTTGGGCATGGTCACTCCTGCGCACGTGATGCGTTGTCATTCCAGTATACCGCGAGACACGATGAAGGGAGGAGATCAGCTCCCTTCATCGTCAACGTGCTTGGTTAGCCGCGCGGCAGCCCGAGTCCCCGGGTTGCCATAATGCCCTTCTGGATCTCTGTCGTGCCACCGGCAATCGTCGAGCTGACGGCCTGCATGTAGCCCATTCCTGCCCGGTTCCGCAGGTTGCCGTACATCCCGTACATGTGCATCGAGAGGTTGGCGATACGCTGAGATAACTCACTTGAGAAGAGCTTGCACATGCTTGCTTCGTGGTTGGGGATGAGGTTGTTCGCCTGCATCGAGATCACGCGGTAGCTGAGCATCTTGGCGACCTCGGCCTCGATCCAACGGTCGGCAAACTCGCGACGCACCGAATCCGAGCGGAACCCGGCTTCGACGCTGTCGTCGCTGGCCTGGCGAATGAGCGATTCGAGCTGCTTGCGGACGCCGATAGCCGATCCGATGGACGACCGTTCGAAGTCGAGCGTGGTCGTACCCACGTACCAGCCGCGATTCTCTTCGCCAATCCTGTTGGCGACCGGTACCCGCACGTCCTCGAAGAACACCTCGTTAAAGCCCTGCTGGCCGGAAAGCTGGGTGAGGGGCCGGACGGTCACGCCCGGTGCTTTCATGTCGAGGAGAAGATAGGTGATGCCCCGGTGCTTCGGCGCGTCGGGGTCGGTGCGGGCAAGCATATACATCATGTCGGCGTACTGGGCGCCGGTGGTCCA
>JAGQGZ010000056.1 GCA_020432105.1 Dehalococcoidia bacterium
GTTCGAAGTCACCCAGTCCACCCTCAATCGTCGCGGCATCGACCCCTCCTGCCCAGGTGCCAGCCGCTACGAGGACTACACCAGCTACGAGTTCAACTGGACGCTCGAGTCTTACAAAGGCGAGCTTCAGGCCTATGCGTGGGTCAGCGGCGCCGACTACGGTGGCGGCGAGCGGTGGGGATATATCTACGACGGCGGCCTCGAGTGGGGTTACGGCAATCGCAACTTCTCCATCTGGGGCAAGGTCGATGGCTCCGAGGACCTCCGTGAACTCCTGGTCGCTGTTGCCACCAGCATGGATCCCGCTTTCGATGTCGACGACCTCAACGAGGATGGCTACCCACGGCCCCTCCCCGTCGATCCGGACGCTGGTGGAACCACCGGCGACTCAGGATCTTCGTCCGGGGTCGGCGCCGCCCAATCGTCGGCACCTTAGCGGCTCAGAACTCGCTCATCGACTATGCAAAGGGCCGGGGCAATCTGCTCCGGCCCTTTCGTTCAATGTTCCTCTCCCGTTCTCCAATCGCTCACCATGTCGAGCTTCGCCAGGTGGTCATTCGAAAGCACGAGATGCTGTCCCTCCAGCACCGCAGCTAGCTGCTCGACGCTGTTTGCACCGACGATCGGAGCGGTCATGTCTTCACGGGTCAGGAGCCAGGCGATCGCCACGCTCGCTTCTGCAACCCCCAGCTCCGATGCAATCGCCCTCACTGCCTCCACGGTGCGCCAGCCCCGGTCCGTGTAGTACTTCTTTACGCCACTGGCACGCTTGCTCTTCGCCGCTCTTACGGGCGTGTACTTACCGGTAAGGAATCCGGCAGCCAGCGGGCTGTACGGAAGGGCCGCGATCTCGTTCTCGCGGCATTCCGCCGCCAACGCATCCTCGAATTCCTGCCGCCAGACCAGGTTGTAGTGCATCTGGATTGAGACGATCCGCGGTAGCCCGCTCGTTTTTGCGACGCCGAGCACGTCTCGTAGCTCTCGCACACCGTAGTTCGACACGCCGATCGTCCGCACCTTCCCATCCGCGATGAGCTTCTCAAATGCCTGGAGCGTCTCCTCAACCGGCGTCTTCTCATCCGGCCAGTGGCACTGGTACAGGTCGATTGTCTCAACCTGCAGTCGTCGCAAGCTGTCTTCGCAGGCCCTTGTCATGTGCCCGGCTCCCAGCCCCTGCCCGTCTTTCCCCTGCCACATCTCACCGCGCACCTTCGTCGCTATCACCATGCGCTCCCGGTTTCCACGACTCGTCAACCAGCGGCCGATGATGGTCTCGCTTTCACCGCCGCGGTGCCCGCTCGCCCAACGCGAGTAGATGTTCGCCGTATCGATGAAGTTCCCGCCCGCTTCCACATAGGCGTCCAGCACCGCGAACGACGCTTCCTCATCGGCGGTGTAGCCAAACTGCAGCCCGCCAAGCCCAAGCCGCGCAATCTCTATCCCGCTGGTTCCCAGCTTCCGGCGTTCCATCCTGCGATTCTAGACAGTATCCCAACGCGAGAAGGCCGGGCCAATGCCCGGCCTTCTCGTCCCTGTTGCTGTGGCATATCAGTCGCTGCTGAAAGGAAGCTCCCGTCCCTCGATACGGCGCCCTTGCGTTGAGTGGATTCGGGCAATCGCCGCTGGCTCCGCTTCATGCACCGTCGTCGACTTCGCCCCCCGGACCATTGCGATACGTCCCGTACGGCTCAGTTCCCGGATGCCGTACGGCTCGCACATCTTCACCAGCCCATCGATCTTGTCCTCGTCGCCGGTCACCTGGAGGATGAGCGAATTCGTCGCTACATCCACCACATCGGCGCGGAACACCTGCGCTATCTCAAGGATCTCGTGCCGGTTCAGGTTGTTCGCCCGCACCTTTATCAGTGCCAGCTCCCTCGCCAGCATGTCCTCTTGCGAGAGGTTCGAGACCTTCACCACGTCGATGAGCTTGTAGAGCTGCTTCTCCACCTGTTCGATCGGTGCACTCTCACCGTCGACAAGCATCGTGATCCGGCTTAGTCCTTCGGATTCCGTCGGGCCAACAGTCAGCGAATCGATGTTGAATCCCCGCCTCCGGAAGAGCGAGGCGACCCGCATCAGCACTCCCGGCCGGTCCTCCACGATGGCGACCACCGTGTGATGCCGCGGCCCGTTGTTTACGTGGACCCCGTTCTCGCGGCTCATCGTGCCATCTCCTCAGCCGGTGCCTCGATTGTCTCGGAGAGCGCTGCACCTGCCGGCACCATCGGCCACACGTTCTCTTCCTGGTCTATCTGGAAGTCCACCAGGATTGGACCCTTGTGCGCCCGGGCTTCCTTGATTGCGAGTGCCACCTCGTTCTTGTGCTCAACCCGCAAGGCACGAATGCCATAGGCATCGGCGATCTTGCAGAAATCCGGCTGTGTGATCGCCGCGCTCGAGAAGTTCTTGTCGTAGAACAGCTGTTGCCACTGCCGGATCATGCCGAGGAAGCCGTTGTTGAAGATCGCGATCTTGACCGGCAGTTGTTCTTCAACCAGCACGGCCATTTCCTGCATGGTCATCTGGAAACCGCCGTCACCACAGATAGCCCAGACCTCCTGCCCGGGGAGTGCCACCTGTGCACCGATCGCCGCCGGAAGCTCGAAGCCCATCGTTCCCAGTCCACCTGAGGAGATGAGCTGGCGGGGCCGCTTGTAGTTGTAGAACTGGCCGGCCCACATCTGGTGCTGCCCAACCCCCGTCGCGATTGTTGCATCGCCACCGGTCTCTTCGTACAGCGTGCGCATCACGTACTGCGGCAGCATCCGTCGCGACTCCCGGATGTCCAGGCTCGGGTGGTCCTCCCTCATCTTGTCGATCCAGCGGATCCACGGGGGATGCTCGGCCGCGTCTACCTCCGCCGCCAGGCGTGGAAGCACGTTCTTCGCGTGGCCCACGATCGGCACCGCGGTCTGGAAGTTCTTGCCGATCTCTGCCGGGTCGATATCGATGTGGATGATCTTCGCGTTCGGGTTGAAATCGCTGAATCGTCCCATTGCCCGGTCGTCAAAGCGCATGCCCACGCCAATCACGAGGTCTGCGGTGTCCGCCGCCATGTTTGCGTAGTACATGCCATGCATGCCCAGCCAGCCATAGCTCAGCTCGTGGCTCTCCGGGAATGAGCTAATACCCAGGAATGTCGTAACCACCGGGATGTTCGCCTTCTCGGCCAGCTCTACCAGCTCATTGCCCGCATCACCCCAGATCACGCCGTGGCCCGCAATGATGATTGGGCGCTCGGCTTCGTTTATCAGCTTCGCCGCCCGCCGGATCATCCCGGCATGACCCTCTACCGTCGGCTTGTAGCCTCGGAGGTTGATCTCACTGGGCCACTCGAACGGTGCTTCCTCCTGGAACACGTCCTTCGGCACGTCCACCAGTACCGGACCGGGCCGGCCGGTCGTCGCGATGTGCGTAGCCTCGCGGATGGTCATCGCGAGGTTCTCCGCCCGCATCACGAGGTAGTTGTGCTTGGTGATTGGCTGCGTGATCCCCGTGATGTCGGCCTCCTGGAAGCCGTCGCGTCCCAGGAGCGTTCGTGCCACGTTCCCGGTCAGCGCGAATACCGGCGTCGAGTCCATGAATGACGTACAGATGCCCGTCACAAGGTTCGTCGCGCCCGGGCCGCTGGTGCCAAGGCACACGCCCATGCGTCCGCTCGCCCGTGCATACCCATCGGCCATATGTGCCGCTGCCTGCTCATGGCGCACCAGCACGTGGCGAATCCCCGGAAACTCCGGGAGTGTGTCGTAAAGCGGGAGCACTACCCCGCCGGGGTAGCCGAAGATCGTGTCCACGCCCTCACGCTGGAGGCTCTCCAGCACTATCTGGGACCCCGTCATGTTTACCATTGGTCGTACCTGTCCCACGGCCTGTTGATTTTGTTACCGGGACTCGCACAGTTGTTGCGTACCCGGCGCCCAACCACGCCATTCGGTCGTGGCTACCCGTTCACCGCTCTTGCGCTCAATGACCGGGCAACGGACAGGAGGCCACGGCCGGTAAGCCGCGCAGTACCTCCAACAAGAACCGTAGAAGCACAGTGTAGGATCGTTCGCAACGTTACGGAAAGCCCTTGGCGGACGGATCTCACGCCACTCCGGCGATCGTTCGCCCTTCGCTGATGAACGCATCCACCAGCCTTTCCTCGCGGACCTCGGTATAGATCCGCAGCAACGGCTCTGTACCCGACATTCGGAACAGCAGCCATCCCGCGTCTGTCGAGAATCGCCAGCCGTCCATCCGGTCTTTGCCGGTCACCGCAATGCCCGCCACGGTGGCCGGCTCCGCAGAATCGAGCTTCGCAACGATTTCGTCCCGGGCCCGCTCGTCTATCGCGAAGTCCTCACGCTTGTAATAGTGCGCGCCGGTCACCGCGAACATGGCCTCGACCAGTTCGCTCGGTCGCTTCCCGGTCACCGCCACCGCTTCCAGCACGTACAACGCCGCTAACAGCCCATCACGTTCAGGCAGATGGCCCCGGAACCCGTACCCTCCACTCTCTTCACCACCGATCAGGGCATCACGCTCCATCATTACAGGTGCTATGTGCTTGAACCCCACGGGTGTCTCGATGACCTCGACGCCGTAGTGCGCCCCCAGCCGGTCGGCCATCGCTGTCGTCGTGATTGACCGGACGATCGCCCCGCGTTCGCCGCGGATCTCCAGGAAGAAGTAGCAGAGCAACGCGAATGCACGTAGCTGGTCGACATACTCCCCGCGCTCATCCACAAGTCCCAGGCGGTCGCTGTCACCGTCGGTGGCAATGCCGATATCGAACGAGCCCTCGGCGACCATCCGCTTGAGGGCATCGAGGTTCTCGTCGATCGGTTCTGGAGCTCGGATCCCGGGGAAGCGCGGGTTCGGCTCGGCATGGGTCTCGATCACCGTCGTCTTCCCGCCCCCAATCAGTTCTGCCAGCAGACCGGCCCCCGTGCCGTACATGGGATCGAAGGCAATCCGCAGCCCGGCATCCCGGATAGCCTGGAGGTCGACCCGTTCGCCAATAGCCTTCAGATAGCCCGGCACCGGGTCGAATTCTTCCACTGTGCCCGGTGCCGGGTGGGGCGCCGGCACCCCTTCCGCCAGGATGGCTGGCAGCCTCGCTTCGATATCTGCCACAACTGCAGGACTGGCACTCCCACCGTAGTGTGGCTTTACCTTCACACCATTCCAGTTGTAAGGATTGTGACTGCTCGTAATCACGAGCCCCCCGGCAGCGCCTCGTTCTACCAGCTGCTGGCTCGCGGCCGGTGTGGGTGCTGCACGGCTTGCCAGGAGCACCTTGAATCCCTCCTCCGCGAGTACGCCGGCCGCCTGTCGCGCGAACTCCTGCGAAAGAAATCGCGTGTCCCAGCCAACAACGAGGGGCGCGTCGGTTCCCTGCGTATCTCGGAAGTGCTGCGCCGCTGCTTTAGCACACGCCCGCACATTCTCGAACGTGAACGTATCCGCGATTAGCGCGCGCCAGCCGTCGGTCCCGAAGCGGATCGGATTATCGTTCATCCATCCTGATGATACGTGCTACCCGGATGGAGGACCGTGTCCGCCGGCACAACCGACCCCTCCGGCACGATTGCTCCACGTCCTGCCACGAGGCCATCTACCTGGGCCCCGGCACCGATTCGCACGCTGTCCGCCAGCACACTTCGCCGCACAACTGCGCCTTCACCTACCGTCCCGCCCTCCCAGAGCACGGACTCCTCGATACTTGCCGTCCCAGCGACCACACAGCCGGGACCGACGAAACTCGCGACCTTCCCGGGCCCATCGGCCATTCGTCGTGCCAGGGCGATGTTCAGTTCGAGATATCGCGCCGGCGTTCCAATGTCAGCCCATAGCCCTTCGATGCTGTATCCGCAGACGGCGTTACCCCGCACAACGAGCGAGGGAAACAGCGTCTCTTCCACACGCACCGCCCCCGCCGGGATCTGCCCCACGATCTCCCGTTCGAAAATCCACGCCCCTGCATTTGCCAGGTTGCTCGGCGCCGACGCCCGTGGTGGTTTCTCCACGAACCCCGTCACCCGCCCGCTGGCATCCGTCACCGCTACACCGAAGGGCGAGGGGTCATCGACCCTGGCAAGAGCAAGCGTCAGCTTCGCCTGTGTCCGCTCGTGTTCGGCGATCGCCTTTTCAAGAGCGAATTCCACGAAGACGTCGCCGTTGAGCACCAGAAAGCGCTCCTCGATCTTCGCTTCTTCCACCGCGTTGCGGATGGCACCGCCCGATTCCAGCCGTCCCTGTTCAAATACCGGGACGATTTCCAGCCCTGCTACCGATCCAGCCGGGAATGCCTCGGCGAGGTCCTCATTCTGCTGGCCAAGGGCCAGCACTACACGGTCAACGCCGTTCGCACGGAGCCACTCGAAAAGGTGGCTGATGGCCGGCCGGTTTGCCACCGGCACCAGGCTCTTGTGCCGATGTGCTGTTAAAGGGCGTAGCCGCATCCCTTGCCCGCCCACCAGGATGATCGCGTTCATCTGCCGCGGTCTTGCGGTCTCACCTCATTCCTGTCGTTCGGCCGCCGCTCGCAAGTCGCTCGCTCGACCGGTGTCTTCCCACGGTACGCCCAGGTCGGTTCGACCGAAGTGCCCGTACTTCGCCACATCGCTGTAGATCGGCCGTCTCAGGTCCAGGTCTCTGATGATCGCTCCCGGGCGCAGGTCGAACGTCTTGCGAACGGCCCGCATGATCGCCCCATCCGAAACAGTCCCTGTTCCGAAGGTTTCGATCCCCAGCGACGTCGGTTCGGCGACGCCAATCGCGTACGACAGCTGGAATTCGCAACGCGTCGCCAGTCCTGCCGCGACGATCGTCTTCGCTACCCACCGCGCCGCATAGGCGCCCGAACGGTCGACCTTCGTTGGGTCTTTTCCGCTAAAGGCGCCGCCACCGTGTCGCGCGATCCCACCGTAGGTGTCGACGATGATCTTCCGCCCGGTTAGCCCGGCGTCGCCCTTCGGCCCTCCAATGACGAACCTTCCGGACGGATTCACATAGACCTTTGTGCGCTCGTCGATCAGTCCGCTCTCGACCACCCGGTCTATCACTGCACTCCGCACATCCGTCTCGATGGTCTCGTTGTCTACCTCTGGAGCATGCTGGGTCGAGACAACCAGTGCCTCCACGCGTCGCGGCGTCCAGTCGGCGTTGTATTCGATGGTCACCTGCGCTTTCCCATCGGGACGCAGCCACCCCAGATCGCCATTCTTTCTCACCTCCGCCAGGCGCTTTGTCAGGCGGTGTGAGAGCGAGATCGTCAGCGGCATCAGCTCTGGCGTCTCGGTACAGGCGAACCCCACCATCATCCCCTGGTCGCCGGCGCCGGTCGCCAATTCCGAATCGGCCACCACCCCCCGGCGAGCTTCGTAGCCAACATCAACACCGCGCGCAATGTCCGGAGACTGTTCGTTGATCGACGTCAGCACCCCGCAGGTGTCCGCATCGAACCCGATCTCCGACGACGTGTAACCGATATTGCGAATGGTCTCCCGCACGATCGATGGGATTTCTACGTACGCCGTGGTGGTGATTTCGCCCGTCACCAGCACCAGCCCATTCGTGATCGCCGTTTCGCAGGCAACCCGCGCTCTCGGATCCTCGCGCAGGAGCGCATCCAGGACAGCATCCGAAACCTGGTCGCACACCTTGTCCGGGTGACCTTCTGTCACCGACTCTGAAGTCAGGAGCCTTGCTTCACTCATGGTTCGCTCCCCTCGGTGCCGCCGACCAGGGCGCCACTACAGTTGTTTCGGGTTACCAGCCGGGCTCTCCGGGAGCGCTGGCCCCTCGTTCGGAGGGGCGGACCACTGGGTCCGCCTTTTGTTGCCCTTCCTCGAAAGGACCGCGTCGCTTTGGCACCTTGGAGGCTTAACCAGGTTGCCGGGCTCGGCTCTCGCCGACCACGCCCTCTTGACGCTCAATCCATCCTACCAGCATCCGCTGTCGCCGAGGAATCGCTAACGACGAGCGATCGTCGGATCGCCGGCTACGTCCCCTCCTGCCAGCTCGTCAGGTACGCCTTCTGTGCCTCCGTCAGGTAGTCAATCTGGATACCCATCGCATGCAGCTTCAGGCGCGCAATCTCTTCGTCTATCTCCGCGGGCAACTCGTAGACCTGGTTCTCTAGCGTCGCGTGGTTCAGCGCTATCCATTCCGCCGCCAGCGCCTGGTTCGCAAACGACATATCCATCACCGAAGCGGGGTGGCCTTCGGCTGCTGCCAGGTTCACCAGCCGCCCCTCTCCCAGTACGTGCAGCGTCCGACCGTCCTGCAGGCGGTACTCTTCCACATGGTCCCGCACGCGCCGTTTGCCCTCGCTCATCGCCTCCAGGGCCTTCAGGTTGATCTCGTTGTCGAAGTGGCCACTGTTGGCCATGATCGCGCCATCTTTCATCGCCTCAAGGTGCGCGCGGTCGATGACATCTCGATCGCCCGTCAGCGTCACGAAGAAATCCCCGATCTTCGCCGCTTCCGCCATCGGCATCACACGGAAACCGTCCATCACCGCTTCCAGCGCCTTCACCGGGTCGACTTCCGTTACTACCACATTTGCGCCAAGTCCCCGGGCTCTGCTCGCAAAGCCACGTCCGCACCAGCCGTAGCCGGCGACGACGACGATCTTGCCGGCGATGAGCACATTCGTGGCCCGGATGATCCCGTCCAGGGTTGACTGCCCTGTGCCGTAGCGGTTATCGAAAAGGTGCTTGGTGTCGCTCTCATTCACCGCCACGATGGGGTAGCCGAGCGCGCCATCTGCGGCCATCGCCTTCAGCCGGATGACGCCCGTAGTCGTCTCTTCCGTCCCGCCAACCACACCGTCAAGCAGGTCGCGCCGGTCCTTGTGCAGCGTCGCGACCACATCGGCCCCATCGTCCATCGTTAATTGTGGTGCGTTTTCGAGTGCCTGGTGAATGTGCCGGTAGTAGGTTTCGTTGTCCTCGCCACGGATGGCATAGACCGAGATCCCATACCGGTGAACCAGCGCCGCGGCCACGTCGTCCTGGGTCGAAAGCGGATTGCTGGCGCAGAGAGCCACTTCCGCACCCCCGGCTTTCAGGGCAAGTGCAAGGTTCGCCGTTTCCGTCGTCACGTGCAGGCAGCAGGCCATCCTTATCCCAAGGAGGGGCTTCTCTTTGTCGAAGCGCTCGCCAATGAGCTTGAGCACGGGCATCTCTCGCGCTGCCCATTCGATTCGGCGGACACCCTCGTCCGCGCGGCTTCCATCGGCAATGTCATGAGGCACAGTCATTCGTTCTCTCCAGTCTGGGATTGTCGCCGGTCGTTATCGAGAAGTCGTTCAGCCCTGGCTTGCCCGGCGGCGAACAAAGGCGCCGCCGTACCTGCGTCCGCGCATCCTCGCCCGGAGGCGTCGGAACCCGGCCCCGAGGCCCGTCGGGTCTCGGCGAACGGCACTCGCCTCCACCAGTCGACACACCTCGAGGTAGCCAAGCTTGTCGTAGGCGGCCACCGCCGGCCGGTTCGTGGGGTCCACCGTCAACACCACGTTGTCGCAGAACTCGAACAGCGCCTCGGTCACGGCGCTGGTAGCTGCTGTAGCAAATCCGCGGCCCCGGTAGGCCGGGTGCGTAAACACGTTGCCGACCACGGCAACCCGTTCCTGGCGCGAGACCACATGGGTCCCGGCCACAGCCACAAGCCGTCCGTCCATCACAAGCCCCCGGTACACACCTGAGTCGATATGCTCCGGGACGTAATATGCGCTCGTGCCATCGGTACTGTAGAGCGAGTTGATCTTCCGGATATCGAGCCCTGTCAATCGCACCGTCTGCTCGTCGGAAACGGGCCTGAAGCTGCCCGGCCGCACCCCCATGCGCATCATGGGCTGCTGGTTCGCCAGCCTGTACACCCGCTTCAGGACGTCAAGGTGCGGAGGTTGGCAGGTGGTGTAGGAATTGGGCCGGCCCGGGTAAATCGAGAGAATGGCACCTACGGCCCCGGGGTCGCCCAGCAGAAACGTCGCATCGCCCAGCCCGCCCCGGCTATGCAGCACCAGCCCGGAGCCTGTGTCGCCCACAGCCCGGTACCACTGGGTCCGGGCGAACAGGTCCGGCTCCAGTTGTCCCATCGCGTAGGCCGTGTACTCAATCCGCGACCGCAGCAGTCCGCGGATCTCCTCGGGATCAGATAATTCCGTAACCACGTACTCGTGGCGCGTCGTGTCCATCTCCCACCGGAATTCGCGCTCGACCATTATTCCCCTGCCTCGAATATCGTCAGCGCCCTCATCTCCCGGTACCGGGATTCCACCTCATCCCGGGTGAGGCTCAGGAGACGTTCGGGGCCAAACCCCTCAACCTGGAACGAAGCCACCGTACAACCATAGACGGTTGCCTGCCGCAGTGTGGTCGGGTTGATATCACCCTGCGAATCCACAAACCCCATGAACGCGCCCGCGAAGGCGTCCCCCGCACCCGTAGGGTCTCGAACGATCTCCAGGGGATAGCCCGCCGCCGCGAAGTAGTCCCGCTTGCTAACAAAGAGCGCCCCGTATTCGCCCAGCTTCACCACTGCTCCCTGCGTGCCCCGCGCGACGAGTGTCCGGGCCGCCGCGGCAACGCTTGCTGTGCCTGCTATCTCCCGTGCTTCGCCATCGTTCAGACAGACGAACGTCGCGGCGGCAAAAGTCGTCGCCAGCTCCGGCCCGTCCCGGTCCATGTACAGCCGAATCGTGTCGACCATCGTGGCCAATGGGTTGTGGAGCTTGCCGATCACCTTCCGTTGAATCACCGGGTCGTCTGCGGCGAGGAATGCGGTTTGTGAGTGCTCCCAGCCCTTCGGAAGAACCGGCTGCCACGTCTCGTTGACACCCAACACCGTGTAGGCCGTGTCCCGCGTGTTCATGTCGTAGTGGTACTTCCCACCCCACTTGCTCGTCTCACCGGGTACGGTCACCAGCCCGCCAATGTCGACACCCGACTCGGCAAGCTGGGCGGTGTACTCCTCGGGAAAGTCCTCGCCCACCGCCGCCACCAGCCTTGTGTCGGTGAACAATTGACCCGCCAGGGCCGCTGCTGCCGCCGAACCACCGAGCACGCGTTTTCGGCTTTCGAATGGCGTCTCTATGTCGTCGAGGGCCACCCAGCCGGTCACCAGGAGGGTCACGCTGGCCTGCCCAGGCGCCGGCGAAGGATTGGCTCAAGCCTCTCCCGGACTTCCACCGGGATGCTACCGGGATCGGTCATGAGGGCAGCGTCCAGGGTATGGGCACAGCCACAGCGGTCACGGCCGGGGAGCAGGGTGGCCAACCTCGCGACAGCGTCCCGCGAGTGCGCCACATTCGCCCGAAGCACCGAGAGCACCGCCATGGCGTCGACAGCACCCTCCTCAGGATGCCATGAGTCGTAGTCGGTCACTGTCGTGAGCAGCGCGTAACAGAGCTCGGCTTCTCTTGCCAGCTTCGCCTCGGGGAATGCGGTCATCCCTACGACGCTGGCCCCCCAGTCCCGGTACAGGTGGCTCTCTGCTCGTGTCCCGAATGCCGGACCCTCGATAACCACGTAGATGCCCCCATCAACTACCGGCTGTGCACCCGCTGAAGCTGCCTCGTAGGCCGCCCGGCGCAGAGCCGCGCACATTGGCTCAGCCATGCCCACGTGCGCCACGATGCCACCACCAAAGAAGGTCTCGGGGCGGTCGCCACGAGTGCGATCGATCACCTGGTCGGGAAGTACCGCCGTCCCCGGACCGCATTCGTCGCGAAGTCCCCCCACAGCCGATACACCGAGCACGCGTTCCACGCCCAGTGACTTCAACGCCCACATGTTTGCCCTTTGTGGCAATTCCGAAGGCAGGTACCGGTGGCCCGGCCCGTGCCGCGCAAGGAAAGCGACACTCGCTCCACCCAGCCGGCCAACGCGAATCACATCGCTGGGAGCCCCGAACGGCGTGCCCACGTGGAGTTCCTCCACGTCCTCGATCCCTGGGAGGTCGTAGAAGCCCGACCCCCCGATCACCGCGAGATCGATCCTTTGCATCCCGCTCACAGCGGACATTGTATCGGCATGTGCCTATCCGGATTCCAGCAGCCCGCGGAGCGATACATCGAACGGGGGTTTCGCCACCCCCAACTCCGTCACGATGGCTGAGATGAATCGTGCAGGCGTGACATCGAACGCAGGGTTGTACGCCTCCGTTCCTTCGGGCGACCATCGCGTCTCCCCGTAGCCGCCCACCTCTTCGCTCGCCCGAAACTCGATCGGGATCGCCCGCCGGTCGCCTGCACCCGGGTCGATCGTCGTCGTTGGGGCAGCGATGAAGAACGGCACCCCATGCTCCCGAGCAGCCAGCGCGATCCCGTACGTACCGATCTTGTTTGCGGTGTCGCCGTTCATCGCGATCCGGTCGGCCCCTGTCACGACCGCACCTGCCGCGCCGGATTCCAGCAGCGACGCAACCGCGCTGTCCGGCAGTAGCGTGCAGGGAATCCCGAGTTTTTGCAGCTCACACGTGGTCAGCCGGGCGCCCTGCAAGAGCGGCCGTGTCTCCGTCGCAAACACCCGGTCGATGTGGCCGGCCCTCCAGGCCTCATCAATGACGGCCAGCGCGGTACCCCTGCCCCCGGTTGCCAGTGCGCCAGTATTGCAATGCGTCAGCACAGCCCCTGCCCCCTGGAGCAGGGGTGCACCATGAGCAGCGAGAGCCTCGTCGACCGCCCGTTGTGCGACGGTCACCTCATTCGCGAGAGTCCACAGTCGCTCGCTTCGCCCATCTGTCGCAGTCGTCAACGCCGCGGCGAGCGCCCTGCGGACTCCGGCGCCTAAGTCGACCGCTGTAGGACGCGTAGCAGAGATCCTTTCTGCCGCTATCTGCAGGCCGCTGTCGCTTGCGTCTTCGCTTGCCGCCACCGCCATCCCGGCAATCCCGCAGAGGCCGAGAAGCGGCGCCCCGCGTACCTGCAGGCGCTGAATCGCCTCGCAAAGGTCGGCCACCGTCCGTAGTTCGAGGTAACGCTCGCTGTGTGGCAGGGCCGTCTGGTCCAACACCCTGATCCCTCGCCCTGCAAGCACCTCAATCGGCCGGTACGTCTCCATCATTAGTAGTGCAGCAGGCTGTGCACGGCATAGCCCTCCAGTTGCCGCCGACCCTGGAGCCCATCCAGTTCGATGACGAATCCAAGACCCACCACGTTACCGCCGATCAACTCCACCAGTTTCGCCGCGGCCCGCGCGGTCCCGCCGGTTGCCAGCAAGTCGTCAACGATGAAACAGCGTTGGCCGCGTGCCACAGCATCTTCGTGGATGTCCAGCTGGCTCTCGCCATACTCCAGCGAATACTCCACGCTCATCCGCGCCGCCGGTAACTTCCCCGGCTTGCGTACCGGCACGAACGGAAGACCCATCCGGTCCGCGATTGGCGTCCCGAAGATGAACCCCCGGCTCTCAATCCCTACGATCGACTCCGCGTCCGCTCTCTCTGCTATCTCCACCAGAGCGTCGAGCACGTAGCGGAACGCCTCCGCGTTGAGCAGCAACGGTGTGATGTCACGAAAGAGGACCCCCGGCTGCGGAAAACCCGGTACGGCCCGCACGTAGTCTGCAAGGTTCACCGGGCCATTCTAGGCTTCGCCCATACAGTCGCTCTACGCGGCCGGGATGAAGCCCAACTGTGGCCAGGAATCACCCAGAAGTTCGCTCGCCGGTACCCCCAGCCAGCGCTCGGCAACCGTCGCATAGACCGACCGGAAGTCCGTTGTGTAACCAAGGTTACCCCGGTCGACCAGGTTTTCGAGACTCGATGGCTCCCCGAACATGCCTCCCTCCACACCTCGGCCGACAGCGAACATCAGGTTCGCTGCACCGTGGTCGGTGCCCCCGTTTGCGTTCTCTTCCACCCGCCGCGCAAACTCGCTCCAGGTGAGGACAATCACGTCATCGGCCTTTCCGTGTGCCTCCAGGTCCGCGTAGAACGCCGATATCCCGCCGTCCAGTGCCGTCATCAGGTCGTCATGTGTGTCGCTCTGATTCGTATGCGTGTCGAAGCCGCCCAGCGTCACATGTCCCACTCGCATGCCGAGGTCGCCGACAATCGCCTGCGCGAGCAGCGATAACCCGCCCGCAAACGACGTTTCCGGGTACTCCACAGCCGGCGTATAGCGCTCACCTGCTTCGGCCAGTGCCGCTGAACTCTCAACCGCGGTGTCGACCGTCGTTTCCAGCAGCACGCCGAACGGGGAATTCGCGGGGTATTCCTCGTACAGCTTCAGGAGGGTCTGCGTGCGCTGATGATCAGGGCTCGCAGGCTCTCCCCCCACCTTGAATGCGTAATCTGCCGGGTCACCGACCGATGGCACCGGTACGGGACCCTGCAGGGAAATCGGCTGCGATCCACCGGCGTTGAATCCGAGGAATGGGTCGTGCACCTCGCTCTCCATCGCCTCCAGCGTTCGCCCCAGCCAGCCGTCAGTGGTCGTCAGCCCCGGGTCGGCGCGCTGCCAGATCGCCATCGACTTGAAGTGGCTGTAGTTCTGCTCCGGGTAGCCCACACCCTGGATGACCGCGAGCTTGTTTTCGTCCCACAGGCTCTTCAGCCCGGTGAGGTTGGGGTGCAACCCGAATTCGGTATCGAGCGGGAGGACCTGTTCAGCGTCGAATCCCAGGGTCGGCCTCGCAGATTGATAGGCGCCGTTGGTGTACGGCACGAGCGTCGAAAGCCCGTCATTCCCCCCGGCCATCTGCACCAGCACCAGCGTCTTCCCTCCCAGCTCCGGGAGCACCGCCCCGGGGTTCTGGGCGGCAAACGCCACCGCTCCTTTCAGGAACGAACCCGCGGTTGTCCCAATCGTTACGAGCGAGACCCCGCCTTTCACAAAATCACGTCGGCTGATACCCATCGTGGCCTCCTTAGACCAGTTGATATTCGGGGCTGCACGCCACCAGGTAGGCAACTGTTTGCGCCCGCTCTTGTTCGTTGTCGATCCCCGCTGCCGCCTCGACGATCGCCTCTCGGCTTGTCTCCGGCACGTTTCCATCGACCAGGGCCGTCAGGGCGGTATCCACCATGTCTTCGGCACTTGCCTGGCCAAGCAATGCCGGCGGGACTAGACCACCGTTCACCACCCGGTCGCGCTGGCGTCTTCCCGGCAAACCGCGGGAGCCGCCGAACAGTCCGTCGACGAAATTCGCCCGGGCGAACAACGTTCCCGATGAGAGCCAGGCAGGTCCGCCTGGCCAGCCCGCCACGTTCGGCGGATCGAAGAGCACCTGCCCCATCGTTTCGGCCGTTCGCACATCGATGCGGAATTCCGTCTCGATCTCCAGCCCCCGCACCAGCCCAACCAGCAATTCCACCGGGCTCCGGATCTTCGCCCGGTACGCGGCCTGCGAGTAGAAGACATCACTCACAAGGATGGTGCGTAAAACCTCCCGGATGTCGTGTCCGCCGCTATCCCAGGCCTCCACAAGCGCGGCAACGTCCGCTTCGGAAGGGGTGTCATGCACGAATTCACGGAAGAGGCGGCGTGCCACGAACTCTCCCGTCGCGATTTGCTCCTCGATGATCCGCACGATGTCCTCGCCGTCCCAGGCTCCCGTCTGGCCGAGAAACGTCTTCTCACCACGGTCCTGTCTTTGGGGCGCTTTGAAGAACTCCGGGTTCCAGGTGGCCCGGAGTTCCCGATCCGCCTCCTGGTCACCCGTCAGCATCGAGCGCGGCGGCTGGCTGAATCGCCACCCTGTGAATGCCCTCGCCGCCTCCCGGACGTCGTCTTCGGTGTAGGTGTCCACCCCCATCGTGAACAACTCCATCAGTTCCCTGGCGTAGTTCTCGTTGGGATGGTCGGGGTCACTCTGTGCCGTGTTCAGGTAGAGCATCATCGCCGGGTCTTTGCTCACTGCCTGCACCAGTTCGTCATGGATCGGCAGCGCCATCTCCCTGAAAAGGTCGATCTGGCGCACCATGTAGCCCGCCAGTGCCCCGTTCAGCTGTGACACCTGGCTCACCAGCCAACCGTGCCAAAGCAGCGTCATCCGCTCCTCGAGGGGGCGAGCTGTATA
>JAGQGZ010000057.1 GCA_020432105.1 Dehalococcoidia bacterium
CATTTATTGCCCCAACCCGGCCTGTCCGGTCCAACAGATCCGGCTGCTTGAGCACTTCGCCAGCCGTGGCGCGATGGACATCGAAGGACTTGGCGAACGCATGGCCTGGACACTTTTCGAAGAAGGCCTGGTCCAGAGCTTCGCGGACATCTACACGCTCACCAAGGACCAGCTGACGGCCCTCAACCGGATGGGTGAAAAGAGTGCCGAGAACCTGCTCGCCGGTATCGAGAAGAGCAAACAGCGCCCACTGCCGGCCGTCCTTTTCGCCCTCGGCATTCGCCACATCGGGTTTGAAACGGCACAGCTCCTCGCCAGCGAATTCGGAAACCTGGACGCCATCCTCAGAGCCTCGACCGAGGACCTGCTGGAGATAGACGGCATCGGCCCGACCCTTGCGGAGAGTTTGCGACTCTGGGCCGAACGGCCGGAGAGCAAGCAGATCATCGAGAAGCTGAGGCGGGCCAGCGTGAACTTCCAGCACCAGGTCCCGGAGGCGACAGGCAGCCTTTTGGCGGGCCTCTCGCTCGTCGTTACCGGGCGCCTCGAAACCATTAGCCGGGGCGAGGCGGAAGAGAGAATCCGGCAACTCGGTGGCCACGCCGGGAGCTCTGTGACCAGGAAGACGGATGCGCTGGTGGTTGGCGCCGAAGCTGGTTCGAAGCTCACCAAAGCCGAGAAACTGGGCACCTTGCTACTGGACGAGGCCGAGTTTCTCCGGCTCCTTGAAGAGGGACCGAGCGTCCTGGAAGCAAAGCGGGCCATCATCGCCGAGGAATGATGGCTCGTTGGTATTCACGATAGTTATGTATTGTTCCATTCATGAGTGGCCAGGATTTGTTACGCTTCGAGAAGTGATGTATTAGTTTTCTAAACTGTAATCGCTCTCAATCGTATTGCAGGTATACTGAAATCTCGTCATGGGGCCAGCCGTGGCGAGGTTGCAACTCCCTGCCAGGACCAAACCTTGGCTCTTCTATCGCCCCTGAGTTCCCTTTTTGGTTTTCTGTCGCACGACATCGCGATCGATCTCGGCACGGCGAACACCCTTGTCATGGTCCGCGGACGGGGCATCGTCATCGATGAGCCATCGGTGGTGGCTATTGACCGGGTCTCCAAACGCATCCTTGCCATTGGCGACGAGGCCAAGCGGATGGTGGGCCGGACGCCGGCAAATATCGTTGCAGTGCGACCCCTCCGCGACGGCGTCATCTCTGACTTCGAAGTTACCGAAAAGATGCTGAGCTACTTCATTCGAGCGGTTCACGACCGGACGTTCCTTGCCCAGCCACGGGTGGTGGTCGGCGTCCCCAGCGGCGTGACCGAGGTCGAAAAACGGGCGGTCCACGACGCCGCCCTCAACGCCGGCGCCAGGGCCTGCTATCTCATTGAAGAACCCATGGCCGCCGCGATTGGCGCCGGGCTCCCTGTCATGGAGGCGGCCGGCTGCATGATTGTCGATATCGGCGGTGGTACCACTGAGGTCGCCGTTGTCTCGCTCGGTGGGATGGTCGTCAGCACTTCGGTTCGCGTGGCCGGCGATGAGATGGACCAGGACATCATCAGCTACGCCCGCCAGGTCCATAACCTGCTCATCGGTGAGCGAACCGCCGAGGACATCAAGAAGTCGGCGGGCTCCGCCGCTCCACTCGACCCCGAAGAGATGGTCGTGCTCCGGGGACGAGACCTCGCCACCGGCCTGCCGAAGGCAGTCGAGGTCAGCACTGTCGAAATCCGCGATGCCCTCGCCGGATCCATCAGCGCAATCGTGGAAGCGGTCCGCTCGTCCATCGAGATCACCCCGCCCGAGCTCGTGAGCGACCTGATGGCTCATGGCATCGCTCTGGCGGGAGGTGGCGCCGCCCTTCGCGGATTGGACCGACGGCTCAGCCAGGAGACACGGTTCCCGGTCTATGTCGCCGAGGATCCGCTCCTCTGTGTTGTCCGTGGTGCCGGCGAGGTACTCGAAGAGCAAGAAATGCTCGCAAAGGTCCAGTCGCAACTTGCATCGAGGCGTGGTCGCCGCTAACGCTGTTTACCGGGGGTCGCGATGCTGGTTGTCTCGCGCTATGGCTGGTGGATCGCCGCGATGCTGTCGCTCGCGGTCTTCCTCATGCTCGCCGGGCAGTTCGGCGTGCTGCAGCCCTTCGAGGGACTCTTCCTGAGGGTTTCAACACCCGTAGAACGGGGGCTCGAAGCCACCTTCCGCCCGGTCGCCAACGTCCTCTCCGACGCCGGTGGGTTCGACGACCTCCGTGCCGAGAACAACCGGCTCCGCCTCGAAAACGAGACGCTAAAAAACGAGATCGTCCAGCTGGAGCAGGAGAACGCCCAGATCGAGGATCTCCTGAAGGCCCTCGGTGTGAGTTCAAGCGCCGATGATACCTATGTCGTTTCCCGCGTCATCGCTCGCGATAGTTCGCCGTTCACCGACCGTGTGCGCATCGACCAGGGGACGAACGCAGGAATTCGCACCGGCATGGTCGTGTTCTCATCTGGCCTGTCGCTGGTCGGCACGGTTATCGAGGCGCGAGACACATACGCGTGGGTCAGGCTTATCACCGACGCCTCGAGCAAGGTCAACGGTCAGATTGTCGAATCCCAGATCAACGGGAGCGTCCAGGGCCACGCCGACCGCAGCCTGACCTTCGAACTCACCCAGGGCAACGTCAACGTGGGGGATACCATCGTCACCAGCGGTATCGGCGGAAACTACCCCCCGGGGCGCACCATTGGCACCGTCGCGGCGGTTTCGGGTACACCCCAGGACATCTCACGCACAGTGCGGATCGAGCCCCTCGTGCGCATGGGCACACTGGAAATCGTGCAGGTACTGACCAGCTTCCAGGCACAACGGCTGGACCTTGACTGATGCGCGAGCTGATCTACGCGCTGCTGCTCCTGGTCCTGGTCTCCGCCCAGACCACCGTCGCCCCGATTTTCCGCGTTGGCGGTGCTGAGCTGCAGTTCGTCCTCCTCTTCGTGCTCCTCGTACTGCTTCTCGAAGGGCCGCGTCCGGCGATGATTGCAACACCAATCGCCGCCGTATCCCTGGCGTTCGTCATGGGCCGGTCGCCTGCCCTGATGCTCATCAGCTTTCTCCCTCTCGTGGTCGCCGCTGCCTGGCTCGATGAACTCCGGCTGCCGGTCACTCGCTTCGCCGTCGTGGCCGGGGCCTTTGCCGGCGCGGGCATCTGGGCTCGATTCGTCCTTGCGCTGTCCGCCATGGTCCAGGGCGCGGACATCGCCCTGGGTACCCTGGTCATCGATGTTCTGCTCGCGGGGATCGTTCTTGACCTGGCTTTACTCGCGGTCGCTTCCCTGGTGGTCCGGCTCGTAGGATTCGAACAGCGGCCGCTTAGCCTGGGTGCGGCCCGGTACTGAGCCTATGACGCTGGATCCACGCCCCCCTGATCGCGGGCCCGCACAATCCCGCCCCCACGGCCACCTTGGCGTCCTCAAGGTCGTTGTGCTCCTCACCTTCGCGCTCCTGACACTCCGGCTTGCCAACATGCAGATTGTGAACGGCGCCGAATACAGGGAACGAGCGGCCAACAACCACATCCAGTCCCAGCAGATTCTCCCTTCCCGCGGGCTCATCTACGACCGAAATGGCGAAGCGCTGGTAGAGAACGTGGGCGTCTATACGGCGACCCTCCTGCCCGAGTTCCTGCCGAACGTTACTTCCGCCGACAACTGGCAGGACCAGCGCTGGAAGATCTACGGGCACCTGGAGGACATGCTCGGCGTTTCCGCACTCGCCCTCGACACCCAGGTTCGCGAGGCCGAGGCCGCCGATGTCGGCTACCGCGCCATTGCGGTGAAGACGAACCTCACACAGGAAGAAGCACTGATGCTCTCCGAAGCGGAGGTCGATCTGCCGGGCGTCACCCTCACCGTGACACCCGGGCGGGAGTACACCGGGGGCGATGCTTTCAGCCCGATCCTGGGGTACATCGGTCCGCAAACCGCCGAAGAGTGGGACCGATTCCAGCACGAAGGCTACGAATTCAATCAGCCGGTGGGAAAGACGGGTGTCGAACTCCGCTACGAGAAGGACCTGCGGGGAAAGGCTGGTGTGAGCGCCAACGAAGTTGATGCCGACGGCGATCTCATCAACGTCCTCGATACCGTGCCACCGACGCCGGGAAACAGCCTCCGCCTGGCCATCGATGCGGAGATGCAGAGGTACGTGGAGAATTTGTTGCTTACGGCGATGGGCAGCCCGGCCTACCGCGCAACCAAAGCTTCGGCAGTGGTGATGGACGTGGAGACCGGAGAAGTCCTGAGCATCGTCTCCGTGCCCGGCTGGGACAACAACATCTTCGGCAACCTGCGGGAGCGATCCGACGAGTACCTTGACCTCATCGAAGACCCCCGAAAGCCTCTGCTAAACCAGGCGATCAACCCGGCCTCGCCCGGGTCGACATTCAAACTCATCACTGCCGCGGCTGCGCTCCAGGAAGGCAACGCAACACCAAACACGACACGCAACATCCCTACCGTCGTCAAGGAGTTCGTCGGCGAGAACGGCACGGTCTACCCGTATTTCGACTGGCGGGCCCATGGCCTCATCGACCTCTACGAAGCGATCGCCTGGTCGTCGAACCTCTATATGTTCCAGATCTCCTGTGGCTTTCCCGACGAAGGCATCAAGGGCCTTGGCGACGATGTCTACGACTCAGCCCGGCTGCTCGCCTTCTATGCCCGCTCGTTCGGGCTGGGGCGCGAAACCGGCATTGACATCCCCGGCGAGGTGGCGGGCATCATCCCCACGCCGGAATGGAAACGGGAGTCCCGCAGCGACCCGGAGATCTTCCACCCGGAAGATGCCGAGTGGTACCACGCCGACACCTGCTTCACGTCCGTCGGCCAGGGGGACGTGCTGGCGACACCTCTCCAGATAGCGGTGATGACAGCGGCTGTCGCGAATAACGGCAAGGTACTGGTCCCGCACGTAGTCGATGCAGTGCTTTCGCCCGAAGGTGAGGTAGTGCGCGAAATCCCCACCCAGTTCGATCAGGTGCCAGTGTCCGATGAACACCTCGAAGCGGTACGCGTTGGCATGCTTCGCTCGGTACAGGACGGCGCCGGTTCCCGGGCCAGCCAGCCGGGACTCGACATTGCGGGCAAGACCGGTACATCGGAGTTCGTGCTACCTGATGGAAGGGTCGATGAGCACGCCTGGTTCACCGGTTTCTACCCCTACTACGACCCGCAGATAGCAGTAACGGTGTATTTCGACCTCGGTATTGGCGGCAACGATGCGGCACCTATCGCCGGTCGAATCTTCAGCTACTACGCGGAGAACATGCAGCCATGAGCACAGCATTTCCGCGGACAGCACTCCGTACGCCGGCCGCCGCGGGCGCCTTCCGCGGCTGGGAACGCTTCGACATTCTGCTGGTGCTCCCTGCCCTTGGCCTTGTCGCCATTGGCCTTGTGCTCATCTACAGCGGCTCGGCTTCCACGTACGATGGCCCGGTAGCGAGCATCAATAACCCGGTGATGCGCCAGGTAGCCTTCGCGACGATAGGCATCGCCGCCATGCTCGTCGCCGCACGCTTCGACTACCACCACCTGACCCATTACTGGTGGCTGCTCTACATCATTTCGATCGTAAGCCTGGTAGCAATTCTCCTCATCGGACAGACGCAATTCGGTTCGACCCGGTGGTTCAATCTCGGTCCGATCCAGGTGCAGCCCAGTGAGTTCGCGAAACTGGCGGTTATCGTTGCCATGGCCCGCTACTTCCAGGACCGCGGAGGTGATGCCAAGGACCTCCGGTCGCTGCTGATCTCGCTGGCCATTGTCGCGCCGATCGCCGGGCTCGTGTTCATCGAACCAGACCTCGGTACCACGATCGTCTTCGGAGCAATCTGGATTGGGATGGTTTCGGTCGCCGGCGTCAATCGCAACCACCTGATCGTGCTGGGGGCGATGTTCGTCGCGATCCTGCCATTCATCTGGGCCTTCGCGGTGGCGGACTACCAGGTAGAGCGCATCTCGGTACTGATCGACCCCTATGAAGACCGGCAGGGGCTGGGAGCCGGCTACAACAACATCCAATCACAGCTGGCAATTGGGTCAGGCGGACTGACCGGTAAGGGTCTGCGAAACGGTGACCAGACACAGCTTGAGTATCTGAAAGTGCCCACAAAGGACTTCGTCTTCAGCGTGCTTGCCGAGGAGTTCGGGTTTGTCGGAGCCATGGCCCTGTTCACCCTCTTCGTGCTGCTCCTCCTCAGGGCAATCCGGGTTGCGGCGCTGGCCGGCGACCCCGCCGGTCAGTTGATTGCCGTGGGAATCGTCGTCCTGATCTTGATGCAGGCCTTCGTCAACCTGGCCGTCAATCTCAGCCTCTTCCCGGTTACCGGCATCCCACTGCCGTTTGTGAGCCAGGGGGGCAGTTCGCTCGTCAGCCTCTTCGGCTCGCTCGGAATCCTCCAGAGCATCGTGATGCGCCACCGCGCTTACCGGCAGAACTAACTCAGTTGGCCTCGGTCGCTTTTTCGAGGAATGGTGTGGCGGCGCGGAGAAGGGCAGCGTTGCTCTCCGACTCCAGCCTCGGATCCTCTGCCAGGATATCGGCAGCTATCGCCCTGGCCCGGTAGAGCAGTTCTCGATCGGTGAGGCGGGCGACACGAAGCATCGAATTCGCCCCCGCCTGGAGCCGTCCCCAGACCTCACCTTCACCCCGGAGTTCGAGGTCAACTTCAGCGAGCTCGAATCCATCGTTTGTCCGCTCCATGGCCTTAAGCCGAGTGGTGGCATCCGGGCCCGGCTCCTCATCGGTGCTGAACAAGAGGCAATAGCTTTGTTTTGCGGAGCGGCCGACCCTTCCCCTGAACTGGTGCAGCTGGCTTAGCCCGAACCGTTCAGCTCCTTCGATGATCACCGTCGTCGCATTGGCGACATCGATGCCGACCTCGATCACACTGGTGGAAACCAGCAAGTCGGACTCGCCCGCGGCGAATCGCGACATGATCGCGTCCTTCTCCCGGCCGGGCATCCGCCCATGCAAAAGGTCCACCGTGAAATCGGCGAAGGGGCCATGGCGAAGGCGTTCGTATTCCTCTTCGGCCGATCGGGCATCGAGAGCCTCCGACTCTTCAACCAGGGGGCAAATGACGAACGCCTGCTCGCCGCGGGAAAGTCGCTGGCGCACGGCCGCATAGGCGAAGTCGCGCTCCAAGGGTGTTACCCAGGTCGTCTCGATCGGTTTCCGGCCTGGCGGTAGCTCGTCGATGGTGGTGACCTCGAGGTCCCCGTAGACGGTGAGTGCGAGCGTCCGCGGGATCGGTGTCGCCGTCATGACCAGGAGATGGGGGTTTGCTCCCTTCTGCCTGAGCTTTGCGCGTTGCATCACACCGAAGCGGTGTTGCTCGTCGATAACGGCGAGTCCGAGTCGCGGGATCGCCAAGTCCTTTTCGAGCAGGGCGTGCGTGCCGATGACGATGTCCGCCCCTTCGTTGGCTGTATCACCGCGAACCTGTCGTTTTTCGGCGGCCGAAAGCGACCCTGTGAGCAGCAAGGCGCGCAGGGGCCGTGGAAACCAGGACGGTGCGAACACCGACTCCAGCGCGCCTTCGCCGCCGAGCATCGCGGTGAGCGTGCGGTAGTGTTGCTCGGCGAGGATCTCGGTAGGCGCCATCAGCACCGCCTGGTAGCCGTTGCGCACTGCAGCGAGCATCGAGGCGATCGCAACCACCGTCTTGCCGCTGCCTACATCGCCCTGAAGGAGCCGTAGCATCGGCCGCGGACCACGGATGTCGTGGAGGATATCGTCGAGGGCATCGGACTGGGACCCCGTCAGCTTGAACGGGAGCGAATCGAGATACTCGCGGACGCCGTCCCGGTACTCCAGGTTTGGCGCCGCCTGTCCCTCCTGCCACTCGGCCCGGCGCATGAGGACGGCTGCCTGGATGGCAAGGAACTCGCGTAGAGCCAGCTGTTTCCGGGCGCGCCCCATTACGCCCCAGTTGAGTGGCGCATGGTAGGTGCGCAGGGCGTCAGCCAGCGGGTCGAAGCCCTCGAGCTCTCGCCAACGCTCAGGCAGTGGGTCGGGAAGCTTGGCGGCAACGTTCTTGACCGCCGTTTGCACCAGGCGACGAAGGGTTCGTTGCCCAAGTCCCTGGGTCGATGAATAGACAGGTACGAGCCGTCCGGCGGCCATCGACTCGTCGAACGGCTCCCACTCGGGGTTGTCCATCTGCAGGCGGCCCCGGTAGTGGCGGATGCGCCCGGAGACGACGATCCTCTCCCCCGCTTTCAGGGCCTTGGCCACGAACGGCATGTTGAACCAGACAACCTTCAACGTGCCGCTTGAATCGCTGAGGATGGCTTCGGAGCCGCCAAACCGGCGGCCGAACCGCTGCACTTTCGCAGAATCGATCGTGGCAACGAGCGTCTGCACATCTGCCGAAGCAGTCAGCTCTGCAATCTTCCGGACGTCGGTGAAATCGTTGAATCGCCGCGGGTAGTAGGTCGCCGCGTCGCCCAGGGTTTCGATCCCCAGCTTCGCGAGCCGGGCTGCGGTCGCTCCGCGGATACCCTGGATCCGTTCGACGGAGTCTCCCGGGTCCGCCGGACGCGGAGGTTGAGCCTCCCGGGCCGGTCCGCGCGCCTTGCGTGGCGCGGGGGGACGATCCGCAGGCAGCGCCTCGATCGCCCGGGTCAGCCATTGTTTGCGCGCACCATGGGGAAGCTCGCGATAGCCACCGCCGGGAAGCCGGTCGATCAGGGACTTGAGGCGTGGTGCACGGTCGATGTGGCCATCTTCGGCGGCCTGGATAAACAGCCGGTCGAGGCCGCCCACAACGATCTGGTCGCGGCAGCCTTCAGAAAGCTCCTTTTCGAGGACCCGCCTCAGGCGGGTAGCTTCGGCCGACGGGCTGGTCATGTCGCAGCCCTCAGTGGTGCAACCCCCAGCGCTCCCGGACCGGTATGGACACCCACGGCAGGGCCCAGGTTCCCCTCGATCAGTCGCGTACCCGGCAGCAAGGGGGTGAGCTGCTCTACAAGCCTCGCTGTTTCGGCCGGGGTAGCGGTACCGGCAACGAACATCATCGGGGCACCCTGCTGGGTGGCGGCAAACTCCACGAGGCGGTCAATAGCCTTCGCTCGCGTGCGCACCCGGGCGAAGGGGACGACCTCGCCATCATGCACCGAGATGAGCGGCTTCACGCTGAGCATGGCACCGAGCCACTTATTCGCCCGGCCGATGCGGCCACCACGATGGAGATAGTCAAGCGTATCCACGATCACGACAACATCGACACGGTCGATAGCCGCCCGGGCGACAGCGGCCACGGTTTCGAGGTCAGCGCCGTCACGAGCGGCGCGTGCCGCCTCGAGCACGATCGCTCCCAGGCCAAGACCAACGAAACGGGAGTCGACCAGTTCCACGGGCGGTCCGTCAGCCCGGGCGTCAGCACCACCTCGGGCACTGTTGAGCGTGCCCGAAAGCCTTGTGGAAATGTGAACCGAACAGATCCCGTCGGCATCCAGCAACGAGTCGTACGCCTTACGGAATGTCTCGGGCGTCGGCTGGCTGGTCCGGGGGAGCTCCTTGGCGTCGGCCAGCCTTCGATAGAACCCCGCAGCATCGATGTCCACGCCATCACGAAGCGACTCTCCGGCGAACTCGATGGCTAGAGGTACGACGGTAATGCCGTACTCCGCGACGAGGTCAGCGGGCAGGTCGCAGGTCGAGTCGGTGACGATGCGGACAGTCATGGGAATTGCTCACCTGTGTAGGCGTTCAAGTATAACCGCGGCGATGGGTACAATAGGAACGATGCCGGCAGTTCGCCTTGCCCCTTCGATTCTCACCGCCGACTTCGGTCGCCTGGCCGACGAGGTAAAAGCGGCAGAAGCGGGTGGGGCCGACCTGCTCCACCTCGACGTTATGGACGGCCGGTTCGTTCCGGTAATCACGTTCGGCCGAACCCTCGTGGAGACCCTCCGGAAGGTGACAACCCTGCCCTTCGACCTGCACCTGATGGTCGTCGAACCGGAACGGCATGTGGAGGCCTTCGCCGACATTGTGGATACCATTAATGTGCATATCGAGGTGTCACCGCACGTCAATCGCACGATCGATACGATCCGAAAAGCAGGCAGACGGGCCGGAGTCTGCCTCAATCCCGGAACTCCGTTGAGTGCGATCGAAGAGACGCTACCCGATGTGGACCAGGTGATGGTGATGACCATCAACCCCGGGTGGGGCGGCCAGCAGATGATCCGGGAACAGTTGGATAAAGTACGGCGGGTTCGGGCCAGCCTCGACGCCATCGGATCCGGGGCCGATATCATGATCGATGGTGGAGTGAAACGAGAGAATGCCGCCGAGTGCGCCGCTGCCGGTGCTTCCATTCTTGTCTGCGGAAGCAGCGTGTTTAACGATCGCTCAGAACCTGCCGACAACCTCGCCGCGTTACGAGCGGCCCTTGGTGGCAGCTAACGAAGTGCTAGGCGGATTTCGAGAGCGTGCGCAGGCATCGCGTGCAAATATTCAGACGCCGGTAGCCGCCGTCGACAAGCACGCGCTGCTTATTGATGTTCGGCCTGAACTTCCGGCTCTTCTTGGTCGCCTTGCGCTCCCAGCGGCCACCATGGGTATGCCGAATGTGCCGCCCGAACTGGGTGGTCTTGTTGCAAACGTCACACGCGCCACTGGCCATGGGCGGACAATCCTTCGGTATGGAGTTCGAAGGGACATCGTAGCATTCGGTTCCTGTTACGGCGAAACTCTCGGCAGAGCATGACGATGACCCTATCCGGAGCCGACCTTGCCACGGCATTTCGGGCGGCCGCCGACCACCTGGCCGCAGTAGCACCTTCGATCGACGCCATCAATGTCTATCCGGTGCCCGATGGAGACACGGGCAGCAACATGGCCGCCACGCTCCGCGCCGCCGTTGCTGGCATCCAGGACGAATCGACGGCGACGGTCGTACTGCAGGCCCTGGCACGGGCCGCTCTCTACGGCGCACGGGGGAACTCAGGCGTAATTCTCTCCCAGGCCCTCCGCGGGCTCGCCGAGGGATGGACCGATGCTGCCGGGACAGTCGGAACCCTGCAGCGGGCGCTAACCTTGGCGGCCGATGCGGCTTACTCCGCGATGTCTGTGCCCCAGGAGGGCACCATGCTCACCGTCCTTCGGGCGGCCGCCCAAAGTGCAACCGGCGATGATTGCCTCGGCGCCCTCCAGGGTGCTCTCGCCGGAGCTGAGGCAGCCGAGGCAAACACCATCAACCAGCTCGACCGGCTACGAGAAGCCGGGGTAACCGACGCTGGAGGCGAAGGAATCTGTGCGATCTTGCGGGCGGTCGTCGCGAGCTTTTCCGGGGTCCCGCAACCTGCGGTGGAGACCAGCAACATTCCACTGGCCCGGTTGGTCGACCACGGTGCGGAGTACGGCTTCTGCACAGAGTTTCTCATTGAAGCTCAAGGGACGGCACTGGAGATCGCTCACGTGAGAAGCGAGATCGAGGGCGACGGCAACCCTTCGGCCATCGTCGTGGGAGACTCCGCACTCATCAGGGTCCACGTGCATACCGACGACCCTGACCGGGTTATTCGACAGGCTGGTGCCTTCGGTTCGGTGACCGCGATCAAGGTTGAAGACATGGGCGCGCAGAACCGCGCGATGCGACGGGAGCAACGCAATAGGACCGGGCTGGCCGTACTCGCTCTCTGCGAAGGGGAAGGCTTTGCGCGGGCGTTCGAGAGCCTGGGAGCGACGGTCTTGCAGCAGCACGGCAGTCAGCGTCCATCGGTGAACCAGGTGGTTGATGCCCTGGCAGACCTCGGCGCGGAGGATTGCATCATCCTTCCCAATCACAAGGACCTGATTCCGGTAGCCCGGCAGGCGGTGGAACTCTGGTCCGGCTCGGCCACCGTCGTCCCTTCAAGGACGCTTCCCCAGGGGCTTGCTGCCCTTGTCGCCCGTGACGACAGCACCGAACCAGCCGAGGCCGCCACCAATATGGAGGCCGCACTGGCCTCGGTAACAACCATTGAATGCACATTCGCAACAGAGTCGCGTGTTGCCGATGGCGTGGCCATTTCACGGGGGGACGTTGTGGTACTGGTCGATGGGAAGGTGGTCGCGGCCACCAAATTGCTCACCGAGGGGTTGATTGCGGGTCTGGCCGAGGCGGGTGCAGGTGGCGACTCACTGGTCACCCTCTACAGCGGTTCGTCGCTGACGGAATCCGATGAGGACGGCTTGAGGGACGCGATCGTCGCGGCAGTGCCGGATGGGGAGCTGGAAGTTGTACGCGGCGGCCAGGCACTGTACCCGGTGATCGCCTCGGTTGAGTGAGCCCGTGTCAGGCGCCGACGCGGCGTTCCTTGATCCGGGCAGCCCTACCGGTGAGGCCCCGCAGATAGTAGAGGTTCTTGCGGCGAACCTTCCCGTGCCGGACCACCTCGATCTTGTCTACGCGAGGGCTGTTCAGGGGGAAGGTGCGTTCGACACCGACGCCACTCGCAATCTTCCGCACGGTGAAGTTGGAGACAATGCCCTTGTTCCGCTTGCGGATGACGACGCCTTCAAATACCTGGATGCGTTCGCGGCTGCCTTCAACGACTTTTGCGTGGACACGGACGGTGTCGCCGCTGTTGAAATCAGGGCGCTCAACGGCCTTGGTGTCGGTAAGGGTATCGAGTTCGTAAGCCATGGCTATCCAGTCCTTGAAAAAGGCGTAACCAATTCAGGATACGCGGGCAGCCCGATACCGCCAATGTCTCGGGCTTACGTGCCTGCCCGGGCAAGTGCCATCCCTGCCCAGGCGGCAAGCACCCCGACCGACGTGCTCAGCCCCACGTTCAGGAGTGCCCGCAAGACGAGGTTCTCTCGAAGCAACTCCAGGGTCTCGTAGCCGAAGGCGCTAAACGTGGTGTACGAACCGAGGAATCCCGCCACAAGAAGCAAACGCGCCTCGCGGTTGATGACCTCCCGTTCTTCGGCCAGCGTTGCGATGAACCCGATCAGCAGGCAACCCGTGAGGTTTACGAACATCGTCCCGGTGGGAAACGTCCAGTTCGTCCAGCCCTGGACATGGGACGCGGCGAAGTACCGTAAGGGGGCCCCGGCGGCCGCCCCGGCGATGACGTAGAGGTACGTCATCGACCGGTGCTCCCGTGCCCACCCGTCCCTCGGGCCGACGCCGATAGCTCCTCCGCCAACTCGAAACAGGCAACAACCAGGCGGTTAATCACCAGTTGGGCGATCCTGTCGCCGTCGCGGACGGTGTGGGTGATGTCCGGCGCCGTCGTGTAGAGGGTGATCTTGATTTCGCCACGATAGTCGGCGTCGAGGGTGCCGAAGGTCGCGAGCACCCCCTTCGCTGCCAGGCCACTCCGTGGGCGGAACTGGGCGTCATAGCCCGGCGGTACTTCGAGTGCTATGCCAGTCGGCACTATTACCGGGTGTTGGCCAACGGTCACCTCACCACCCTCAAGGGCGGCATAGATGTCGTAGCCGCTGGCCTGTTCCGTCGCCCGGTAGGGCAATCGGGCACCGGGCCGGAGCAGCCGGGCGATAACCGTAACCTCGCCCCCCTGCATCAGCGGAAGAGGTCGTTCTGGCTGTCGCGAATGATCGACTGCATAGTTGCCTGCTCGTCGGGGGTCCACTGCAAACCTCGAACGACACCGACGGGAACGCGGCTGACATTGCCCTTCACCAACTCCGCCGCCGCGGCGAGTTCGTCTGCCACGCAGATGGCCTGGACGCGGAACTCGTGCCCGTGGGGGTCGACCTGTCCGATATAGCTGATCACCGGGTCCATACCGGCGATCCCAATCGCAATGTCGGTCTGGGCCTCGCGCCAGGGCCGCCCGAACGTGTCGGTAACGATGACTGCAACATCGACGCCGAGTTCCTTGAAACGCTGCCGGAACCGGCGAGCGCTCCCGTCGGGATCGATGGGGAGCAGGACGGCACGGTCGTGCCCACCCGAACTCGACTGGTCGACGCCACTGTTGGCGCAGACGAACCCGTGCTTTGTCTCTGTTATAAGGACAGGGCCGACCTGGCGCACGACCCGCCTCGCCTCCTGGAATACCAGTTCGATAGCGCGGGGGTCCTTCTCCCACTTCTCCGCGTACTGCTGCACGAATGGCGAGACCTCGACCGTGTTGAGGTCCACCGTCCGCCCTTCCGCTTTGGAGACCACTTTCGACGTGATGCAGACAACGTCGCCATCTGCGAGAGGGTTGCCATCAGCCGCAGCAGCCGTTGCGATCATCTCCGCAAGGTCGGAGCCTGCCTCGATCTCAGGCAGGCCGGGTACACCGAAAATCGTGAGAGCCATGGTCAATCGATCCCGACGATGCGGATGGAAGTCTCGGTTTTGTAGCGCCGGTTGATGTTGATGAGCAGGGAGGTCAGCATCTCCACGTAGCGGCTCTGCGAAAGGCCACCACCGTCAAGGCCTCGCACACCCTCGATCTGATCGGCGAGCCCCATCACCACCTGCTTCGCCTCGGCGTCACGACCGCAGACGAGAACATCCGCTTCGACGGGATGATCCAGTTGCTTCAATCGCTCGGCGGCAAGGTTCTGGAATGCCGACACGACACGCGAGTTGGGGAGCTGGTCGGCGGCTTCCTGGGCGGCACTCCCACCTGCCACATCGAGGGCCACGGCGCCGATGCCTTTCTGGAACTCCAGTGGTGCGGCCACATTGCACACGATCTTGCCTTCGAGAGCAGCGGCCAGTGTGGCCAGCGTGGCCTGCTGGCCCGAGTACGGAAAGGTCAACAACACGACATCGGCATCGCCGACAACGGCCGCATTTTCACCGCCGGTGGCCACCGCGCCGGCCACAGCCTCGCGGACGGTTTGGGCGCCTTCTTCGCCACGTTCAGTGGAGCGGGATCCGATCGCCACTTCGTGCCCGGCGACTGCCATTCGCATCGCCAGACCAAGGCCCTCCGGGCCTGTACCTCCGACAAAAGCAAGCTTCATTACGCGTTTCCTCTCGGCGACAGTAGGGTGCCCCTCGCCGCACATGGTCGTTGGGTTGCCCGAGTCTACCAGCGGCGCCCCCTCGAAGAAGCGGCTGATGAAGCTCGAACCCGCTGTCGATGATCTCTCCGGGGCCAGTTCGCCGGGTGAATGCGCGCTTACACACGCACCGGGGAGGGCCCTTACCGTCTGCTATACTCGGTCCAGGTGTGAGGCCGACGGCGCACCTTTGGAGAGATTTGATTGTACTCCCGCTGGCTCCGAAACAGCTTCATCTATCTTCTAATCCTTGTCGCGGCCATCGCGATCGGATTCGCATTCTTCTCGGGTGGTGACGACAAAGACACCATCGCCTATGGCGAGTTTGTTGCCGATGCCGAAGCCGGCAAGATCGAAAAGGTCAGCGTCGATGGCGACAAGCTTGAGGCCACCTACCGCGACGCCGGACCCGATGGCGACACGATCATCAAGAAGGCCAAACTCGGCCCTAACTCCATCCTCGAAGACGACCTCCGCGAACGTGATGTCAGCATCGACGGCGTCGGCGATGGCGCCAGCCTGCTCCTTGAATACAAGGACGGTGGCGGTCTTGGCCCACTCCTCGGACTGCTGCTGAACCTTCTGCCCTTCCTGCTCTTTGGCGCCTTCCTGCTCCTGATCATGCGGCAGGCCCAGGGGTCCAATTCGCAAGCGATGAGCTTCGGCAAGAGCCGGGCCCGGCTGTTTACGGGGACCAAGGTCACCGTGACCTTCGCCGATGTTGCCGGATGCGACGAAGCCAAAGAGGAACTCGTCGAGGTCGTCGAGTTCCTCAAGTACCCGGAGAAGTTCGCAGCCCTTGGGGCCCGCATCCCCAAAGGCGTGCTCCTCGTCGGGCCTCCCGGCACCGGCAAGACGCTGCTTTCCCGTGCGGTCGCCGGTGAGGCGGGCGTGCCGTTCTTCAGTATTTCCGG
>JAGQGZ010000058.1 GCA_020432105.1 Dehalococcoidia bacterium
CGCCGCGGCTGATCGCGACCTCGATGGGCCGGTGCTCGCCGGCGTCTTCGATGACCGAGGCCAAGACCTCGAGGATCACGGCACAGCCAGCCTTGTTGTCCGCGCCGAGTATCGTGCTGCCGTCGGTGCGAATGATGTCGTCGCCATCAAAGACAGGCTTGATGCCCCGACCCGGTTCGACCGTGTCCATATGAGCGGAGAGGAGGACCGGGTCGCCACGACCAGCCAGCCGGGCGTGGACGTTCCCGTGGCCATCCTGGGAGGCATCAAGACCGAGTGCCTGCAGACGCTGTTCGAGCTCGGCAGCGATCGCGTCCTCGTCCCCACTGGGCGAATCGATTGCGACAAGCTCGAGGAACGAGGCAACGATACGGTCGCGTTTGATCATGACTGACTCCAGCGTTTCGGTTAGCGGCGAGCATACCGGAGGCCCGGCCTGCTGCGTCCGGGGTACAGCGGTAGTAAGCTGCCGAATCCATGCAAGACACTGCGACACGCCCCGGCCCCATAGACGACATCACGATTCTCGACCTGACGGCAGGGATAGCCGGACCCTACGCTACGAAGCTCCTCGCGGACTTCGGCGCGAACGTCATCAAGGTCGAGCCACCGGGTGGCGATCCGACTCGCCAGCTCCCCCCCTTTGCCGGAGACACTCCCGGGATTGAACAGAGCGGGACCTTCTTCTACTTCAACACCAACAAGCGCTCTGTCGTGCTCGACCTGGAGACCGAAGCTGGACGCGAGCACTTCTGGAGACTTGCGATGCAGGCGGACGCAATTGTCGAGTCCTTTCCGCCGGGGACGATGGAGGGACTAGGCATCGGCTGGGCGGAGATAGCCAGGCGCCGAACCGACCTGCCGCTCGTCTCGATTACCAATTTCGGGCAGGACAGCCCATACAAGGGCTACAAGGGCACCGACCTTGTGCTCTACGGATTCGGCGGCGAGATGTACACGATGGGGATCGCCGAACGCGAGCCGGTGAAGATGTATGGCACGGCAGCACTGGTCCAGTCGGGATCGGCCCTATCGACCGCGATCATGGCGGCAGTTGTGGCGGCTCGCGAGCAAGGGAAAGGGCAGCACGTCGACTTTTCGATGGCCGACAGCCACCTGCTTGGCGCCGACCGGCGGCACGCGGTAGCGATCGCGTGGGAGTTCGCCCGGCAGCGAGGCTCCCGCCGGGCAGGGGATGCGCGCGGGACGCTGGCGGGTGTCTATCCCTGCAAGGACGGCTTCGTGGAGCTGACGGCCGCGAGCCTGCGGATGGACCGCTTGCGGAAGATGCTGGGAAACCCCGAATGGCTGCAGGACCCCAAGTGGGATGCGCCGGCGGTACGTTCGGACGCCGATCTTGGAGCCGAGTTCGAGGCGTACTTTCTGCCTTGGCTCTACGACCACACGAAGGCGGAAATCTGGGCGAAGGCACGCGAGGCGCGGGTGCTGTGCGGGCCGCTGTTCACCACCGACGAGCTTTTTCACGACCCTCATTTCCGGGATCGCGGGTTCTGGATCGAGGCGGAGACGCGGGAAATGGGCAGCTTCGAGATTCCCGGCGCCCCCTTCAAGATGCCGAAGTCTCCGTGGCGCTACCGGCGTGGTGCACCCCATCTCGGCGAACACACCGCCGAAGTGCTTGCGGAAGCGGAGAAGCCGCGCCGACTGCCGGACGCCACCGGAAAGGCGCTCTCAACACCGGAGCTGCCCCTGGGGAACCTGCGGGTCCTCGACATCTGCGTGGTCTGGGCAGGGCCTTTCTCGACCCTGCTGCTTGGTGACCTGGGGGCTGAGGTCCTGAAGATCGAGAACCCCTTCATGATGCAGCCGATGACGCGCGGGACGATTGCGCGTCCGCCGAAGCTGCCGCCGGGGGCACTGGCCCCGATGGCGGGCGCCTATCCTCGCAACGACCCGGCCCCCCGGGCCTGGAACTACAACCCGACGTTCGTCCAGCTCTATCGCAACAAGAAGAGTTTCACCGTGGACATCCGCCGCCCCGAGGGGCGCGAACTGCTGCGGCGAGTCATCGAGAAAACGGATGCGGTGGTGGAGAACAACGCCACCGAGACGATGGAGAAGCTGGGGATTACCTACGACTGGATGAGGTCGATCAAGCCCGACATCATCATGTTGCGGATTCCGGCGTACGGGTCGACCGGTCCCTACAACCAGGCGCGGGCACTCGGTGTGCACCTGGAGAGCGTGATGGGACACACGATCCTGCGCGGGTATGCCGACCTCGACCCGTCTGCCTCGACACCGATCTTCTCGGGTGACTACCTGGCCGGGGCGCAGGCCTGTCTCGCGGTAATGATGGCAGCCTGGCACCGGAAGAAGACCGGCGAAGGACAACTGATGGAACTGTGCCAGGCGGAAAATGCAGCGGCGATGCTCGCCCAGTCTTTCATGGATTACTCACTCAACGGCCGGGTGCAGGAACGTATCGGCAACCGCTCGATCTTCGGCCACGCACCGACAAACACCTACCCCTGCAAGGCAGTGGGCCCGACGGAGGACTGCGGCGACCGATGGATCTCGATCGATGTGACGACCGATGAGGAGTGGCAGGCCCTCGTCGAGGTCATGGGGCGCCCGGTATGGGCAATGAATCCCGAATACGCCACCCGTGAGGGACGGCTGGCAGAGCACGACGAGATAGACGCCTGCATTAGTGAATGGACCGCCGACAAGGACGATTACGAATTGTTCCACCAGCTACAGCAGGCCGGAGTCCCGGCGGCGCCTGTGCTGGAGGTCTCGCGCGTCTACGACGATGCGCACGTGCAGCGCCGTGACCTTTTCCAGCCTCAAACGCTCTATGACGACGTGGGGACCTACAGGTTTGCGACGCCCTTCTACCGGATGCCGGCAACGCCGATCACGGTGCGCCAGCCGCCGGTGGCATTCGGTGAACACAACGATTATGTATACCGTGAACTGCTGGGGCTGAGTGATGAGGAATACCAGGCGTACGTCGATGGCGGGCACGTGACGATGGACTTCGACCCTTCGGTGCCGTAGCCCCCTGTTCACCCGGGCGGGGCTGATCTCCTGTCCCGGCAAATGGAACAGGATTCGTCGATGCCAGGGATTGATGCTTCATGGCGAACGCTGCGACGTGTGCCTATGATTCGGCAACACCGAGACAAGACAGGGGGAAGCCCACATGGCGGCACTTGAGGGAATGCGCGTCCTGGATATGACGCAGTACGAAGCCGGGACTTCGTGCACGCAGTATCTCGCCTGGCTGGGGGCGGATGTGGTCAAGGTCGAGGGGCCAAGCGGCGACCCGGGCCGCCAGGTCCGGGGCGAGACGGTCTCGCAGTACTTCCTCAACTACAACAGCAACAAGCGCAGCGTCGTGCTGAACCTGGCTTCGAGCGAAGGCCGCGAACTGCTCCTTCAAATGGCACCGCACTACGACGTGTTCGTCGAGAACTACGGACCGGGTGTGATCGAGAAGCTGAACATCGGCTACGACGTGCTGGGGGAGTTGAACCCGGGGCTGATCTACGCGCGGATCAAGGGATTTGGCCTCACCGGGCCGTATGCGAACTACAAGAGCTACGACTGGGTGGCCCAGGCGTCGGCGGGCACATTCTCCGTTACCGGAGAAGTCGACGGGCCGCCAACGGTTGTTGGGCCAACTATCGGCGACACGGGGACGGGCATCCAGATGGCGCTTGCGATTACGTCTGCCTACGTCCAGAAGTTACGCACCGGGAAGGGCCAGTTCATCGAGATTTCGATGCAAGAAGCGGTGACGATGTTCATGCGGACCCTGGGCCTGGCGGAATGGGGAACGGCACCGCAGCCGCGCACAGGCAACCGCAGGGGTATGCCAACGGCGGTTTACCCCTGTGCCGGCGGCGGACCGAACGACTACCTGTTCATCATGGTTGTGACGAGCCGGATGTGGGACACACTGTGCGCAGCAATCGGGCAGCCGGAACTCGCTTCGGACCCAAAGTTCGAGACAGGCGTTGCGAGGGTTGAGAACGCTGAAGAGCTGTTCGAAATCATCGCCAGCTGGACGCGGCAGTATTCGAAGCATGAAGCGATGCGCATCCTCGGGGAAGCAGGAGTGCCCTGCAGCGCCGTGATGGACACCCTCGACCTCTTCACCGATCCGCACCTGACGGAGCGTGGACTCATCCACACCGTTGACCACGAGACCGCTGGTCCGCGGACCGTGATGGGGAGCCCGCTGCGGATGTCGGAGTCAAAGGTCGAGGTGCGGGCAGCGCCCACCCTGGGGAAACACACGCGCGAGGTGCTGACCGCAGACCTTGGCCTCGACGATTCCACTCTCCAGGCCCTACGCGAGAAGGGGGCAATCGCATGACCACGGTAGATGCGGCCTTGAATTCGCAGGTGAAGGCACTGGCAGACTCCTTCGTGGAGTCGGGTCGACAGATCGGCATCCAGGTCTGCGTCTACAGGCACGGCGAAAAGATCGTGGAAACGGTCGCCGGGCGAATGGGACCGGAAGACCCTCGGCCGATGCAGCCCGATACGCTGATCAATGCCTTCTCGGTCACCAAAGGTGTCGCTTCGACGGCTATACACATCCTCGTTGACCGCGGGCAGATCGACCTCGATGCACCGGTAGCACGGTACTGGCCGAAGTTCGGACAGCATGGGAAGGACCGGGTGACCGTCCGCCAGGCGATGAGCCACCAAGTGGGGCTTTACGCGATGCGGCGTCCTTTCAAGCCTGAGCATGCCAGCGATTGGGATGCGGGCATCAGGTACATGGAGGATGGTGTGCCTGCCTGGGAGCCCGGAACTGCGACCGGCTACCACGCGTTCACCTGGGCCTGGATTGTGGGTGGGATCGTGCAGGGGGCGACCGGTCGGCACATCAAGGATGTCATCCGCGAGGAGATTGCCGAGCCACTGGGCGTTGCCGACGAGTTCTATGTTGGTATTCCCGATGGTGTCGAGGACCGGCTGGCAACGCTGGATGTGACGGCACTCGGACAGAACGCACTGGTGCCACCCGAACATGCGATGTTCGATGCAATGCCGCCGGACATGTGGCCCTACTTCAACACGATGGAGGTGCGGAAGGCCTGCGTACCGAGCGGCAATGGCCACTTCAGCGCGCGGGCAGTGGCGCGAATGTATGCGGCGCTGGCGAACGGTGGGGAGATTGACGGTGTGCGCTTGCTCTCATCTGCGCAGATCGCAGACGCCCAGAAGTTGGTGACCGCTGAGCCTGACCGCGTGATCATCGCCCCCATACGCAAGGCAAGCGGCTACTTCCTCGGTGGCGTGACCGACGGTATCCACGGCCCGATGGGCCCGTGCGAGACGACCTTCGGACACCCCGGGGCGGGTGGCGCAGTGGCCTTTGCCGACCCGGTGAACGGACTTGGCATCGCTGTCATCCACAACAAGATGGCCAACGAGGGCCCCGGCCAGGGCACGTCGCTGGAGATCTGTGATTTGGTGCGCCGTGAGCTGGGTGCGACCTGCTAGAGGTTCCACAGAGTTGTTGACACCGATCCTCCGGAAGGAGTGCGGCGATGGTGGGTGTCCCGAATAGGCACAGGCACGGGCGACCGGAATCCATGCAGCATGCGGGTTCGCGTTCAAGAATCCCCTGAACCCGCAATCACGCGCTAAACAAGTCACGTCCGCTCAGTCCAACCTCAACAGGGTTCAGCGAGGTCGCCCCGGCTATCGAATCGATCCCCGGACTCAGACTGACGCTCTGCTCGGAGGACGTGTGGTTTTCCTGAAGCCGGTCGACGCTTGACAGTTGCCATATGCTTCTCAAGTCGCCCATTGCTGGGAGAACACGACCCATCGGAGGGGAGCGAAGTGGCCCAAAGCGTCTGCGAGATCGCCGAGGCAAAACAACGAATCATGGGAGGCCGCATCCGCGAGCTGTGCCCGCTGCAAAAGCCAAAATCGCGTTCACGCATGGGAACCCAGTCCTAGCCCGTTCCCTGAATCCGAGAGGCGCACTATAGCATGTGGGAGCGACTCGACGCCGGACAAGTCTCGAAGAGGCGGCAGGTAGACCCAAGAGTCGTAGCAATATACTTACAGAAAAGAGGAGTCGATGAATCTGCAGTATTTGATGACGTACAGGGCAGACTTACGGGAAGCGACCCAAGTTGGCAAAGGGCCGTGGGGCACTCGGCATATCATAGATGTCCTTGGTGGTACGTTCGAAGGTCCAAAGCTACAGGGGACAATACTGCCTAGCGGTGCTGACTGGTTGGTAGCAGGAGATGACGGCGTAGTTAGACTCGACGTACGGGTGACTTTGAAAACCAATGATGGTGCTCATCTGTACATTCAGTACCACGGGATCAACATCCCAACAGATACATCCCGTGCGAAACGTGCTGCCGGAGAGCCTACAGAATTCGGTGATGCATACTTCATGACGAGCCCTAGAATCGAAACCGGGGACGAACGGTATGCCTGGCTCAATTCCATAGTGACAGTCGCCGAGGGTCGCACCGGTATCGGGTGGGTAGAATATAGAGTCTATGAGCTCGTGAACTGAAGGCGTGGTCTTTCTGGCTGGGATGCTCCTGCAAGTTCGTGAGGGGCTCATTCGTCCGAATTCAATCCCATTGATCGAGGTGCTCGGGCAGTCCACGCGCGGCGGGGCTTACTCGCGCGGGAATACCGGCCGTCCCTGAGCCAGGGTAAACCGGCATAGGCCCGGGGTAGGGGCACCAGGCAAGGTCCGGGGCAGGCCAAGAACCGAATGGCGCGGCCGGTGAGGTTCCGAGCTTGTTGGTGTTTGGCAAGGGCACTGAATGGTGTGCGGTTACCGCGGACCCGGAGCTAGCAGTCTCTTGAATGCGCCGAACGCCCCAGGGCGTCCGCCGCGGTTGGCGGATGCCTATTGAACCGAGGGTGCGAACATCCGTTGCGCGGACGAACGGCAACACATAGTGCCAATGGATGTGGGTGCGGTAGGTCGGGGATCTGCCGCACCCACATGCTCTCCGAGTCTTCGTCGCAGCTATTCGCAATGAGCTCGATCACCGGCCGACTACGGTCCGCCCCGCCCCGGGGCCGAACGGGGGCTGCCCCGAGCCACTCCTTCCAATCGGGTCCCCTTTGTATCGCCCGAGTCTCAAACCTGATCCAGATCATTTGCGAGGATCGCTCGTATCCGTTCCATAGAGCGGACGCAGTCCACTGCGATCAGCGGTAGCTGTGAAATCCTCGGACCGCTATGGAGGGAATGAGAAATGACGAGTGGCTATTGGGGAAGGTACTGGTCGAAGAACCAGAGTCGGCGCCGAATGCTGGGAATGGCGGGAGCAACGATTGTGGGAGCCGCCGGGGTGGCCCTTGTTGGCTGCGGCGGTGACGACGATGACGACGAGAATCCGACCGCAACCGCGTCGGGTGGGGGCCCGGATGCCACCACTCCACCGGACAAAGACCTGAAGGACTTCACCCTTGAGGAAATGCGCACCGTATTCAGCGGGGCGCAACTAAAAAACCTGCCCGGCCAATCAGACGGACCGAAGACCGGCGGTACGATGCGCTGGGCATCCCGTACCCCCGTCACCTGGGACCCCACGAGCCCTGCCGGCTCGCTAATGGCATCGTACCAGTTCTCCCACAACCAGCTGATCCAGTTCCGCGTTCAGGACTTCGTCGACAACCCGAACTTCATGGAAGTTGAGGGTGTCCTTGCGGAGGGCCTACCTGAGCAACCTGACGATCTCACCTTCACCTTCAAGTTGCGCGAGGGCGTGAAATTCCAAGATGTGGCTCCAGTCGACGGACGTGAATTCACCTCCGCGGATGTGCAGTATTGCGTTGAGGCCTACCGTACAGCTCCTGCCCAGGCTCCGACTTTTGCCGACGTTGACACGGTGGAAACTCCGGACGATTACACCGTCACATTTAAGATGTCCTCCCCCGCCGCATACTTCCTCGGTGCCTTCGTCATCCCGTTTCACTGGATCTTCTCGCCTGAGCAGCACTCCGGTCCGGACGGGCTGACGAAACTCCCCATCGGCACAGGCCCGTTCCTCTTCAAGTCGGCCGAGGACCTCGCAGGCTACAAGTTCGAACGCAACCCGGACTACTTCCGCGCCGATGAGCGAACGGGGATGCAACTCCCCTATCTCGATGCACTCGAAACGACTTATTATCCGAGTCCAGCCCAGTCCATTGCCGCGTTCCGTGCCGGCGACATAGACCACCTCTGGCCACAAAACTTTGATGCATGGCTTGATGTGATGGACTCCAATCCCGACTCCGTTACTCAGATCACAACACCCCCCCCCAGCTTCCAGCCGTTCATCGCGATGCGAGTGGATCAGCCCCCGCTCAACGACCCAAAGGTTCGAAGAGCACTCTCGATGCTGATCGACCGCGACGGAATCATTGATAGCATCGCCGGCGGGATGGCTGCATACGGTTACGGTCAGGACTGGACCTACTTCGGTAACGAGTGGCCGTTCGATTCAACCCAACTTGGCCAATACAGTACCTACGATCCCGGAGAGGCGAAGAAGCTTCTCAGTGCAGCATCCGCCGACGATCTCGAGCTCGACTTCTTGATGACCCAGACTTCGGGGTTCAACTTCGAAGTCTGGAATGCGGTCGCGGGAATGTGGGATGCTGCAGGTGTCCAGAGCGTGATTAATGCTCCCCAGGATCCCGCCCAATGGCAGCAGCAGTTCTATGGCGGAACCTACAAGAACCTCACCGGAACAGGATTCATCGGACCAGGCTGGGATCCTGATACCTTCGCCTACCACGCTCTCTACTCCAAATCACCGAAGAACTATTTCAAAGTGAAAGACTCAAAAATCGACGACCTGGCGTTGCGCCAGCGAACTGAGTTGAACCGCGAAGATCGCTTAGCAACACTCACTGAGTTAATGGAGTACGACCTAGACCAAGTGACGCGCCTCTGGACTGTGGCTCCATACAAGATCAACCTCCGTAAGCCGAACATGTTCAGCCTGATCGATACCGAGGCAGCGTGGAACCCGGTCGGCTGGGGGTCGGCCGGACTGGACAAAGCCTGGAAAGCATAAGCCGCGTGACATCTCACAATGCATGGAGGCTGGCAGGTGCGTGAATACGCTATACGTCGGCTTGCCGGGGCGGCAGTAGTTGTCGCCCTGGTAAGCATCATTGTCTTCATCCTCATGCATCTGCTTCCCGGCGATGCCCTCCTGACCAAGCTGGGTGAAACGGGCCGGATACCAGAAGATCAGATGGATGAACTCCGAGCCAAAATGGGAATTGATGACCCACTTTACGTCCAGTACTTCCGGTGGGTGGGTGACATCTTCGATGGGTCGATGGGTGAATCGCTCATCTATGATGGGCGCGAAGTAAGCGGCCGAATCATGGACGCAGCACCTGTCACGCTCGAGCTTGGCCTCCTCGCCATGGCAGCTGCCATGGTCATCGGTGTCCCGCTGGGGGTCATCGCAGCGATTCGCCAGGATGGGCCAATCGACTACCTTTGCCAGGCGATTGCACTCACCGGACTGTCGGTTCCATCATTCTTGATCGGACTTCTAGTCATCATCTACGGAACTCTCCACTTCGGATATCGTCCGCCCCGGGAATACATTGGATTGACAGAAGATCCAATTGGAAACCTGAAGCAGATGGCGATCCCCGTGCTAATTCTCGGCTACGGATTGGCAGCCAGCATTATGCGCATGACCCGTTCGACGGTTCTGGAAACGCTACGCCAGGACTACACAAGAACTGCCAGGGCAAAAGGGTTGGCAGCGCGCGTCGTTGTTTGGCGTCATGTCCTGCGCAATGCCCTGATCCCGGTGGTGACGATGGCAGGAAATCAGGCCGCATTCATACTGAGTGGTGCCCTCATCATCGAGATCCTCTTCATTATGCCGGGGCTCGGCCAACTGACATATACGGCGATTATTCAGCGGGACTACACCCAGGTCCAGGGGAACGCTCTCGTTGTCGCTGCCATCGTCGTCCTCGTGAACCTGGTAGTCGATCTTTCGTACGGGCTGATTGACCCGCGTATCCGGTATGGATAGTCGCATCATCCATTGGATGGTCTTATCACCATGGAGAGAGCATTCATGAGCGCAATCGCCAGCGACCTACCAAGAGTCATCGATACGGGACTTCGTCCTCGTAATCGTAGGCTGCTCTCACTGGCTCGTCGCAAACCTCTTGCTGCTGGTGCCGGTCTGGTGCTGGTTGTCGTCTGTGTTGTCGCACTCTTTGCTCCGGTGCTGGCCCCTTTTGACCCAAACGAAGTTCAGCTCGGGTCGCGGCTCCTCTCACCCAGCTCAGAGCATTGGCTGGGCACCGACGAGTTCGGCCGTGATGTCCTCAGCCGGATCATGCACGGCGCCAGGGTTTCGCTCGCGGCCGGGCTTGGAGCGGCCGGGCTCGGCACAGCTGCCGGGGTCGTGTTCGGCCTCCTGGGTGGCTACATCGGTGGATTCGTCGACCTTGCCATTCAGCGTGTGATGGATGCCTTGATGGCTTTGCCGCCAATCATCCTGCTCATGGTTCTCGCCACCGTGCTCAGCCCAAGCCTCCAGAACGTTGTGTTCGCCATCGCTATCTTTGTCATGCCCAGTGCGTCTCGAGTGGTTAGAGGCGCCGTCCTTGCGGAGAAAGAGATGGTTTATGTGCTTGCGGCGCAATCGATCGGTGCCAGTCCAAAACGGGTGATGGTCCGGCACGTGCTACCCAACACCATGGCTCCGATAATCATCCTCGCTTCGATCGCGGTCGGTTCCGCGATCATCATTGAGGCTGCGCTGGGGTTCCTCGGGCTCAGCGTCCGACCACCAGCAGCGACGTGGGGCACGATGCTCAACACGGGCGCACAGACTTACATGGAACAGGCACCCTGGCTTGCGGTTGCTCCCGGGCTCGCCATCGGCGTGACCGTGTTCTCGATCAACCTGCTTGGCGACGGACTCCGCGACATACTTGATCCCAGGCTACGAGGGTCCAGGGGCTGAATATATACCGGTGCCAGTGGGCCCCGATATGCCATGCCGGGATGTGGGGGGGCTTGCCGACGATAGAGGTGGCACTGCAGACGAGTCCCGAGCCGGCAACGGCCTCAAAGAGTTGGTGCGCCGCCAGCCAACCTGGCGCGTGTGTACGGCTGCTGCTGAGCCGGGAAGTCGCCTTCTTAATACGGGGACATGGAAGGACTGCCCGGAGCTCAAGTCAGATGTTGAAGAGTCCGCATCCTCTATCTCTACGAGGGGCCCCTTGACCGGAGAATTCGCCCACGGCTACTTGGCTTGGACGAGTTCCTCCGCTCAAGCTGAAACGAGGTAGTTAAGGAAGTCCGCCGCTCGCGGCACCGATGACCATTTCTATGAACGTCCCCCACTGAGCATCATCCGCATTCCTGAGGATCTGGCCGGAACTGCACCAAGGGAGAGGGCAAGTGTCTTGGTCGCCGAATTCCTACGAGCCCAGTTCGTGCGGTGACATCCGGGTAGAAAGCCGAGCATCGCGCTCAGCACCATCCACACCATCGAAGCGAGGCAAGCCCGGTGACCGGCGATTTCTCCGGAGCCGGGGCAAGCGCGAGTATGACAAGACTCCCAGAAACCGTACTCTGTCACGGTTTCTGGGAGTCGAATCGGAAAGCCGAACGGTTAGCTCGTCAAGACGAGAATATTCATTCCGCCAATTCCGGCATTTTGGATGAGGCCGACATGGGCGTCGCCACCTTTCACCTGGCGAGGCCCAGCTTCGCCAGTGAGCTGTCGGACAATCTCGGTGACCATCGCGCAACCGGTTGCTCCGATTGGATGCCCACGGGAGAGAAGGCCCCCGTCGGTGTTCACGGGGATATCGCCGTCGATTTCGGTTCGCCCGTCCCATACGGCTTGTGCTCCCTCGCCAACCGGAACGAGACCGAGACCCTCGATTGAGAAGATCTCGCCGGGGGCAAATGCGTCGTGCACCTGTGTGACGTCCACATCCTCCGGTCCTAAGCCTGCTCGTTCCCATGCCATGGCAACCAGGCGGCCGATTTCACCGGTGTCCGCCTCACCCTCAGCACTATCTCCGGTCGGTTCGTACTTCCCTGAACCGGTAGCCCAACCTGCAACATGAGCCAGGCGACCCGACTTGTACTGTGCCGCCTTGGATGCCGCGCATATGACAACAGCCGCAGCACCATCGGTGGTCGGTGAACACTGGAGCAGCGTTACCGGGTCGGCGATCGAGCGAGAGTTCATCACATCATCGAGCGTGACGGCCGTCTGGTATTGAGCGTAGGGATTCAGTGCCCCGTTGCGGTGTGACTTCACGGAGACCTGTCCGAACATCTCGGCGGTTGCACCGTGATCGGCCATGTAGCGCCGAGCCTGCAGCGCGTAGGATGCCGGCATTACCGCGAGCCCCATCACCGTCTGGTAACTCTTTTGGTCAGCGATCTGGATCAAACCACGCTGCATCTTCTCGAAGCCCACGACGAGAGCTGTGTCGTACACACCGGTTGCTACCGACAGGTACGCTTCGCGGAATGCGCTGGTCGAGCTTCCACAGGCCATTTCAATGTTGATAACCGGAATGCCCGTTCGCCCCATTTCGGAGACCACGCTCAACCCTGCACCCATGCCGGCGAGCACCCTCCCGACGTAAGCGACTTCGATATCCTTGAAGGGGACTCCCGAGTCATCCAGGGCGTTCTCGATTGCTTCGCGCCCGAGATCAGGCAGCGACTTGTCTGGAAAGCGCCCAAAGCGATGCAATCCTGCACCCAGTACAACAACGTCTCTCATTTCCCTTCCTCCTTAGAGCCGCCGGCGAGCCGGCGAGCTATGAATGCCACATAGGAGTGGCTGTCTTCGTTAAGGACCGTCTCGACGACGAGTGCGACATCGTCGTCGAGTTCGAGCATTTCATGCCCCTCCCGGAGCACGGTCTGGACGACCGGACCAGCTCCCAGGCGCACATTGACGATAGCGTAGGGCGGAATCATCGCCGATCCGGGTAGTTGCTGGTGAACGATGGTGAAGCTCTCGACGCTGCCGCTCGATGGCAGCTCAATGTCCTCCATTTCGCCACTCGTGCAGGCGGCACAGTATCGCCTCGGCGGGAAGAACGTCTCTCCGCACGCACGGCAGCGAGCGCCGCGCAGCCGTGCCCGCTCACCGGGAGTGGGAGCGGCGATGAACTGCCCGGCACTGAGTGGCCGTATGTCCTCCGATTGTCCTTTGGTCGTTTCTGCCGCTGCATTCAAGATATGAACCCCTCTTTCGCAAGAATATCTGCAAGTTGATCACCAAGCCCTGCTCCGGCCAACGTTTGTGAGCTTCCGCTTTGCGTCGCCCCCCCGGACATGAGCTGACGGAGGCGCCCACCGGCGTTAGCCGAGGTTGAAGGCCGAAGTAGATGCCGCGTAATAGGCCGTGCAGGTCCGAAGCCCTCGAATCGGAGTCCTGCCCGGAGAGCCGGCGTTTGGCAAGGGCTAACCACAGGGACCGCCGCTTTTCGCGCAGCCAACCTTTGCGCCACAGTTGGGTAGGGGGCTGTGTTCCCTCGAGTGGCAATGAGCACAGCACGGTCGGGGACAGCGTAGGTCAGCCGCCGTCCACCGCGTGCCTGCACATGGATAGCCATACGGTCATTCTCTCGCATCACGTCGATTACCTGTTCCATGGCCGGAAGATTTAGAGCCTCCGCAAGTGCAAATGCCAGCAGCCCAGAGCCATAGTCTGAGGCCGCACGACCAGCGACAACCAGGCGTGTATCCGGCGTCACGCGGGCGGCCAACGCGCGGGCATGAGCCGGAACGTCTCCTTCAGCCAGCTCCTGAGTCCAGACTCGTTCAACATCGTCAAGACCTATCGAAATAGCCTCGCGGAGGGCGACATCCCATTCGGGGGGGCCAACTGCCATTCCCTGAAGCTCGCGTACGAACCCCGATCGGCGGGCACTGAGTGCGAGTACCAGGGCGTCGATAGACGAATCGTCAAGGCGGAACTCTCCGCCGCCATAGGCTCGCGCGAGCTCCGGATCGCGGACCGCCCTGAGCAGGATCGTGGCGATCATGTCGTTGCTCCAACCAGCGTGGGCAATGTGGTCCCCGACCGCTTTCGGAGGCCGGCTATCAGTTCCGGCACCACCTGGCGGACGTCCCCGACCAGTGATATGTGCGCCACGTCGAAGATCGGTGCCCGGGCATCGGAGTTGATGGCGACAATGAGCGATGAGTTGCGCATTCCCAGCACATGGTGCGAAGCACCAGAGATGCCGCAAGCGACGTACAATTTGGGAGCAATGACCTTACCCGTCAGACCCACTTGTCGAGCGTAGGGCACCCAGCCAGCGTCGACGGCGACCCGGGTGGCTCCCACGGTGCCACCGAGAAGCCCCGCAAGCTCTTCGAGCATTTCGAATCCATCGGGACCGCCTACTCCCCTACCCCCGGCAACCACAACATCTGCCTCCATCAGGCTCATCTGGCCGGGCTCCAGGTGGACTTCGTCAAGGAGTTCGAGCCCAGGGCTCGAGCCGGACACGTCGATACATTCCGTCGAAACTGCGCTTCCCGGGGTGTTCCCAGACGCCCCGAGGCTGGCACTGGCTACTACGATTGCCCGGCCGTCACACGGGACCAGCGTAGCCGTACGCGTGCCGCCGTTCGCATTGCGAGTCAGCTTCAACGAGCCGTCCACAATACGTACCCCAACTGCATCTCCAACCACGGCCATTCCGCAGCGAATTGCGAGCCGGGCAGCGATCTCACGTCCCACTTCGTCGTCGTCGACTATGACGACGGAGTACTGGGAGGATGTAAGGATCGAGGCGACCACCTCGAATAGCGCCGCTGCGTCGAGTTCATCGATCAACCAGGCACGATTCCATGAGCCGGACGGCAAGGGACTTCGACGAGGCACCAGGACATCGGCCTCGGCCCCTGACTCGGTAGCAAATCGCTGGGCAAGCGCCCCCGCTCCCGATCCGCTGCGAATCACGACGGCCAACACGCGCTGCTGTGCTAGTTCATGCCTAAGGTCAGCCACATCAGCCTGCATTCTCGCTCCCGTCCCGGCGCCACTGGTATGACCCAGATCATGTCCCCCTCCCGCAGGCCTCCACTTCTAGCCGGCTGGGGGGACCCAGCACCTCGCCTACGTGCGGATGGGATTCTTAGATCGAGCGAACACTGAGCAGTCGAGTAGACACTCATGGCACGCCACGGACCGTTGCAAGGCCCCAAGATCGGTGATCTCAATCATGTGGTTCTTCGTGATGATGGCATTCTCATGCCTCAGGTCGGAAAGGATTCGAATGACCGTCTCTATCCGGATACCCGCCCGGTCTGCCAGATCCTGCCGGCTCAGCTGGTATCCGATACGTACGCCACCGGCCATTGGTTCCCCATATTGCCACGCCAGTTGCAAAATAGCGCAGACAACTGTCCCACGGGCATCCTTCAAAGCGGCAATTGTGCTTACAATATCGCGCTGTCGTAGGTCAGAGCAGAGTTCATCAATTGTCCGTTGCACTACCGTGTCATAACGCCGATTCAAATCCAGGAGGATACGACGGGGAATAAGCAGCAGGACGGAGTTTTCGAGGGCAGTGGCCGTCATGGAGTGTGCGCGTCCATCCAGCGCACTCCCCAACTCCAGTAGCGAATTGTCCATCGCGAAGTTCACAATCTGGCTTCGCCCGTCCGCCGAGCTGTGATAGAGCTTCGTCCGCCCATGCGCCAGGACCCAGAGTCCAGTACTGGGATCTCCCTCACGGAATACATCCGTGCCCCCTCGTACGATGCTGGTGCTCGAAGCGGCAGCTATTCGTTCGAGCTCCCTCGACGGCAGTCCGGTGAAGAGGTTGCAGCCACCCAGCACTGCCACGTTCTCGCCACGTGTCAAAGCGAGATGCCCGCGTCCGGAATCCTGGTTGTTCGTCATGCCAACGAA
>JAGQGZ010000059.1 GCA_020432105.1 Dehalococcoidia bacterium
CGCTGGCGACTCAGTTTGCCGGCCACGCCCCCCTCGCCGTACGCGCCCTCAAGGAGCTCTTCTACGATGCGCAGGACATGCCCCTTCCCCAGGCTATGCGCCATGGCGCCGGGCTGCGCTGGATCATTGGACAGACGGACGACGCGAAGGAAGGCCCGCGAGCATTCGCGGAGAAGCGCGAGCCGGAGTACCGCGGCCGCTAGCGGAAACGGATCCGGGGGTCGAGTGCGGAATACATGAGGTCGACTGCCAGGTTGCCGAATATCACGACCACCGCGGCCATCATCACGATCGCCTGGATCACGGGATAGTCGAGGGTGTTGATCCCGAGGATGTAGTAGCGGCCGATCCCGGGTATCGAGTAGACCGTCTCGATCACCACCGCCCCTCCCACTACCAGCGGCAGCTGCAGTCCCACAACGGTAACCACGGGGATGAGCGAGTTCTTGAGTGCGTGGTTGGTGATGACGACACGTTCGCGGAGGCCCTTTGCCCAGGCGGTGCGTACGTAGTCTTGCCGCAGCACCTCAAGCATGGAGCTGCGGGTGAACCTGCTCACGCTTCCTGAGAGTGACGAGCCGAGGAGGAATGCCGGCATCGCCATGAACTTCAGGTTGGCGATGGGGTCATCGGTGAGCCGTGTGTAGCTCCCCGGGACCGCCCACTTCAGATCCCAGCCGAATGGGTCCCAGCGGCTGGCAACCGTGATGATGACGATGGCGATCCAGAAGTCGGGAATAGCGAGTGCGCCAATCGAGATCGAACGGCCGATGTAGTCGACCGCAGAGTCCTGCCGGATGGCCGAGAGGATCCCTACGGGAATAGCGATGACCAGTGACACGATAATCGCGAGGATGCCGAGCTCGACGGTGACAGGAAGGCGCTGCCCGAGTTCTGAGCTAACGGAGCGCCCGCTGATGATCGACGTGCCGAAGTCGAGCCGCGCGGTCTCCCAGGCCCAGGTGAGGTATTGCTGGGCGATGTTGTCATCAAGGCTGAACTTCTTAAGGATTGCGGCGCGAACTTCGGGGTTGGCGGCCCCGTACTCTCCGAGAAGCTGGTCGGCCACGTCGCCGGGCACAGCTCGCACCATGAGAAACACGACCATGGTGGCCCCGATGAACGTGGGGATGCTGAGGAGCAGTCGCTGGATGATGTACCGGTGCATGGGTTGTGTCTTCGATTGTGCCGGTTCCCCCGCAACGGGCACAGGAGCCGGTTAGCGCAGCTGCTCCAGGTCGGACTGGTAGGCAAACAGGGCCGGCTGTCCACCGGTGTGGACGAAGAGCAGTGACCGTCCCGCCGCGGTCTCGTTGCGAGCGAGCTCAGCGAATCCCGCCATCGCCTTTGCTGTGTACACGGGGTCGAGGAGCAGTCCCTCGGTCCGGGCCGCCAGCAGAAGCGCGTGTTCGGCGTCGGCTCCCATTCGCCCATAGCCCGGCGCAAGGAAGTGGCCGGTGACAACGATGTCGTCGGCGGTCACCGGGTTTCTGCAGCCAAGAAGGGTCGCGATGGCGTCGCAATGGTGGGCGATTCGGTCGGCCTGCGCGGCTGCCTCCCTTCGGACGCAGACGCCGGTGACGTGTGCCGTGCTCCCGCCGGCGCGCAGGCCGAAAAGGAGTCCTGCGTGCGTCGCCCCGCTACCCGAAGCCACCACGATCTCGTCGAAGCTGATACCCATGCCTTCAGCCTGTTGCAAGAGCTCCCGTGCCATCCGTACATAGCCCAGTGCTCCCAGGGGTGGATGTCCCGGCCCCAGCGGAATTACATAGGGTCGTCTCCCCGAGCGCCGAAGCTCCTCGGCGAGCACCTGGAGTTGGCGGTCTGCTCCCGCTTCATCTTCCCCTTCGGGATAAGTGTGGACTGTGGCGCCCAGAAGGTAGTCCAGGAGCACGTTGCCGGAGGTCTCGTAGGTCGCATCGTTGCGGGGGACGCGGGATTCGAGCTGTACATGACAATCCATGCCAAGCTTCCGGGCTGCGGCTGCAGCCTGGCGGACGAAATTCGATTGCACCGCCCCGGTGATCAACGCGACGTCCGCGCCCAGCCTGGCCGCTTCGCCGAAGTAGTACTCGAGCTGCCTGGTTTTGTTGCCACCAAATGCCAGCCCGGTGCAGTCATCGCGCTTGACGTAGAGTTCGGCCGCGCAATCAAGAGCGGCAGCCAGGTTGGGCATCCGTTCGATGGGGGTGGGGACGTGTGCCAGGTCGACCCGGGGAAGGGTGTCGAGGGCGCCGAAGGAACCGGACATTGGTGTTGCTCCTCAGCTACGCGTTGATCACTGCGTCGTCGTAGCGGTCGGCGATGTGCCCAAGCCGGCGGTACTCTTCGACTTCGGCGTCGTTATACCCGAGCAGTTCGCGGTACACGTAGTCGTTGTGCTGCCCGAAGAGGGCCGGTTCGCTGCGGATTCCCACGTCGGATTCTGAGAACCTGTAGGCCGGATTGAGCCATTCAACTGCGGGATAGTCCTCGGTGGCCGGAAGTGGCCTGAACGCCCCGGTTGCGGCCAGGTGCGGATCGTTGCAGACATCGGCATTGTTGAGCACCGGCCCGGCAGTGACCCCCACTTCCTGCAGCGATCGGAACAACTGGTCCCGGTCGCGGTTCGCAGTGAACTCGCGGAGGCGGGCCTCGATCTCGTCTTCTGCGGCTGCCCGGCCGCCGGCTGTGACCAGCTCTGGGTCCGTGGCCCATCGGGGATTGTCCATGAACTCCCGGAGTGCTGCCCATTCGGCGTCATCGCGGCAGGAGATAGCAATCCACCTGTCCGTACCGGAGCAGGGAAAGACGCCGTTGGGGACGAACCCTTCGATGCTGCGATTGCCGATGCTGCTGGCGGCCCGGCCATTCCAGGCGCCGTCCAGGGCCGCCTGCGGGAACATCTGTGCAGACGCTTCGAGCTGCGCCAGCTCGATCACCTGCCCCTGGCCGGTCTTGCGCTGGTGCCTCAGGGCGGCCAGGGCTGCGACCGCACCGTGGAGTCCGGCAAAGTAGTCACCGGCGAATATCTGGGTGTTCGTAACCGGCGATGAATCTGCGTAGCCGCGGAGGATGGTCGAACCTGCAACGGCATCGATGTGGGCGCCGTAACCGCGTCCCTCGATGTACTGGCCACTCAGTCCGAATGCGGGGAGGTGGAGGATGACGATATCGGGCCGGATTGCGCGAATTGCGTCGTCGGACAGCCCCAGCCTGGCGAGGGTACCCAGCGCAAGGTTGTCGGCGATAAGGTTGCTTTTCCTGATCAGGTTCTTGACCACTTCCAGGCCTTCAGGACGGCGGCTGTCAACGGTGAAAGACTTCTTATTGCGCTGGACATGGATGAACGCCGGTGAGTTGTTCCATGGCCGGGGCCCGGGGTCCGAGCCAGGGTGTCCGCCCATCCAGGGCGCAATCAGGTTTGCGGATTTCTCGTCCAGCCGCGGTGATGCCGCCCGGGTCATCGGATTCCAGATGTAGGGGTTTTCGACCTTGATGCAGTTGGCTCCGAGGTCGGCGAGATACATCGTGACAGTTTGTCCTGCCCACACCGCCGTGAAGTCACAGATCGTGATGTCCGATAGGGGGAGATTCTGCGCCCTCATGCGACTACACCGTCGGCCCGCAGGCTGGCAATGGCCTGGTTCTCGAAGCCAAGCTCTGAAAGGATCGCATCCGTGTGCTCGCCGAGGCGGGGAGCCGGCCGTCGTATCTCCCAGGGCGTCTCGCTGAGGATGTACGGTCGGCCAATCATCGGCAGGGTGCCGGACTCGCCATGTTCGATCTCGGTCCAGAAACCGCGGTCGCGAAGGTTCTGGTCGTTGAAGAGATCGACCGCGTCGTACAGCGGTGCAACCATCGCATGGACTTTCCGTGCCTTCTTCCAGATGTCGGCCCGGGTATGGGTAAGCATCCACGGGTAAACGACGGCGTCGCAGCGCTCCTTCGCCTCGGGGATGGCGACCGCCGCCGGGCTGGCGAAGATCGGGTCGCGGAGTGCGTCGTCATCGATCATCGCGACGAAGCGCTGCCAGTAGTTGCCGCCGGCAGCAGTGACCTCGACGTAACCATCGGCGACCTCGTACACGCCACCCGCGAGGCCGCTTCCGGGGCCGGGCGGCCGTTCCTGTATCCGCCCGGAGAAGCGAAACGCGAGGATAGCGGCGGACCGCCGGTCGACGTTGTTGAGCTGGCCGTTGAAGAGGGGAGCCTCGACGAGTTGGGCGGCGTCGTGAAGCTCCCAGGCGTGGATCGCACCGAGTCCGGCGACGGAGGCTATCGCTCCACACTGGAGCAGCGCTGCGGTACCCCCGTATTTGAGGGGCTCACGGTCTGCCAGGCCGGTGCTGAACATCTCGCCGCCCATCGCGAAGAGCGTGGTATCCGACATTGAATAGTCGCGATACGGACCCGCAAGCCCAAAATTCGTAATCCAGAGCATCGACCGGTCGGCGATAGCCCTGATTGCTTCGTAGGTCATCCCCAGGTGTTCCGCCTGCCGGGGCGTGAACGATGAAACCACGAGGTCGGCGCCTTGTAGCAGCGCTAGGAGCACGTCCCCGGCGCCCTCACGGCGGAGGTCGAGGACGAGCGACTCCTTGTTTGTGTTGAGGTACTGGAATGTGCCGCTGCGCTCGATTCCCGGCCTGTCATCAAGAAATGGTTTGGCCCATCGGGTCCTGTCGCCGCCGGGGCGCTCGACCTTTACCACCCGGGCGCCGAGATCGGCCATCAGCTTGGTGGCGTAGGGGCCGGCCAGGTGGGATGTGAAGTCCACCACGGTGACGCCGTCGAGGGGGCCCATGACGACGCACTCTACAGGGTCGCGGGTTTTCGGCGGTCCGGACCCAGATCGGAGATTTGCAGGCTTTTTGCCACCGCGCTGTCGGGAGTTTACGCAGCCGCCTTACACAGTTGGAGCCCCGGACGGTGGGAGGCGTGGATGCAACAGGACCAACAGCCGAGTGACCTTCGCATTCGCGGCCGTGTAACGGTGTGCTTCGAAACTGAAGATCAGGCACGCGCGCTTGCGGCTATGGTCTCTGCACTTGGGCCCCGACTCTCCACGGAGATACAACTGCTCTATCTCCTGCCAGGTGGCCATTCGCCCGCTGCCGTGCTGGCGCCGTGGCTGGATGAAGTCTCCTCCGCCATTCGCCACGCCACCGGCGCCGATGTTCGAATCCGGGGGGCGAGCCGTTCGATCGAAGACCTGCGGACGGAATTCGAGCTGGAAGTGAACGGGCTTGTCTTCCTCGCCAGCGACCCCGGGAACGCTGGGGCTTCGCTGCTCGCGTCACGCCTCCTGGTTGAATCACCGGTAGAGACGATCCTGCTCCACGGTCACTGGCCGGAGCATGCCGAGGACATTCTCCTCTCGGTCGACCCCGGGCCCACGTCTGTCGCGGCGGCAGGAATTGCAAGCCGAAGTGCGGCCGCGCTCGATGCAACGATTGTCGCGATTGCCTCGGCATCCCCGCGGGACAAGCCTCTTGGTGCCTGGCGGCACCTTGACCAGGCCCTTTCCGTTGCGCGCTCGGTATTCGATGTCAGGGCGTACGAGCGGGTAGTCCAGGGCCGGTCACGAGAAACAGCACTGATCACCGCCTGTCGCGACCAGCAGCCCGACTTGCTGGTTGCCGGGCTCCCCCGGGGTGGCCTTGTCGGTGAGTTTGCCTCGGCCCGCATTCCACGCCGGCTCATGAACCGGGCCGAGGTTCCGATGGTGCTCGTGAATGTCCCCGTACGTCCCGCCCTCCAGCGGGTAACGGCTGCGGCATCACGCCTGTTCCGCGTCCTGCCAACACTCTCGACGGGACAACGGGCTGTCATCTATTCACAGGTGCGCCGGGCAGCCCGCGGAGACGTCGATTTCCTCTTCATGATTATCGCCTCCACTGCACTTGCCGCTCTGGGGCTGCGCCTCGACAGCGCGGTGGTCATCATCGGCGCCATGCTGGTGGCGCCGCTCATGTCCCCGATCGTTGGTGTTGGCCTTGCAGTGGCCCAGGGCGATGCCCGCCTGCTGGCACTCTCGGCAAGGTCCGTCGCCCGGGGGAGTCTCTTCGCGATCGGGGCATCGTTCACGCTCGGATTGCTCTTGCCGGGGGGTGAAGTGACGGGTGAGATGTTGAAGCGCGCCAATCCCTCGCTGCTCGACCTGGCCGTTGCAATCGCCTCTGGCTGTGCCGGTGCTTATGCGCTTAGTCGCAAGGGTGTCTCATCGTCGCTCCCGGGCGTGGCGATTGCGGTGTCGCTGGTCCCCCCGCTCGCGACGGTCGGTGTGGCACTCTCGATGCGCGAAGGCGCGATCGCGTCCGGGAGCCTGCTCCTGTTCGTGGTGAACCTTGCTGCCGTGGCGGCTGCTTCCGGGGTCATGTTCGTGTGGATGGGGTTCTCGCCGGAAGTCGACCAGATAGGGAGGCGCCGGACCTTCGGCAAGGGAGTGGCAGGGTTAGGGGCGATGCTCGTGGCCGTCACGCTGCCATTGGCCTGGAGTGCCGTCGACCATGATCCGTCCTCCGGCCAGGTGGAGGTCGCATCCATCGTGGGAGCAGGTGCCGATGCCCTTGGCGCCAGCGTCGTCGAAGTCTCAGCGTCGACGGTCGACGGCGAACTGGTGGCCTCGGCGGTGCTTCGATCGGAAAGGCAGTTAGGGCGTGAGGAACTCGATCGTATCCGTCTTGCCCTCGAAGACGCGACCGGACTTCCCGTTGTATTGACGGCGAGGGTGGAACTCACGACCACGGTTGGGACCGCAGGAGCCGGGGTCAGCGACCCTTAAACGCAGGGTCGCGGCGGTCGACGAAGGCAGACAGGCCCTCGCGGAAGTCCTCGGCATTCATTAGTCGCATCAGGTGCGACATGAGGTGATCGAAAGCCGTCTCATACGATTCATCCAGGCCCATACGCATCATGCGCTTGACCGTCTGCACAGCCATTGGAGCGTTTGCCGCAATCTCGTGCGCCCACTTTCGGGCCTCGTCGAGAAGCTGGTCGTCTGGAACGACGGCGTTGAAGATCCCCACATCCAGGCATTGTTCGGCGTTGAGCGTTTGGCCCCGCATGAATATCTCGGCTGCTTTGCCCCAGCCAATAAGACGCGGCAGCAGCCACGTACCGCCGCTTTCGGGGAGGAGGTTGCGACGGACGACGACGGCAGCCATCTTGCCGTTCTGGCCGCCGATCCTCATGTCCGAGGCGAGCGCGAGGTCCATACCGTAGCCCGCCGCCGGGCCGTTGACCGCCGCGATGACCGGCTTGTCCATGTTCCAGAGAATGACCGGCGGGGCGTCCTGGATGCTCCAGATGGCAGGGCGAGCGGGTGATTCGTCCGCGGCGTTGGCGTCGCCGTTGCCCATGCGTTGTGCCGCCTGCACCTGCAGGTCGAGGCCAGAGCAGAATCCTCGCCCGGAGCCGGTGAGGATCACGGCACGGACTTCGGGATCGCGGTTGGCTTCGCGCAGCTTATCGGCAAGTGCTGCCATCATCGGTCCGCTAATCGCGTTCAATCGTTCCGGACGGTTCAGCGTCAGGGTAACGACATGGCCGTCCTGCTCCATCAAGAGTTCGTCGGTGCCGGTTGGTGTCATCGCCACGATTGGGCCCTCCATCGCTGGAATGAGGTGGCCCATAGCTTAGAGCCTGCGGACAACGATTGCCCGCAGGCCGCGTCAGTCGAGCGCGACCGGTTCGTTGAAGCGCTCCCAGATGATGTCGGTCTCTTTCGCCATGACTTCCCGCAACGAACGGAGCACCAGCTCCGCTTCGGCCCGGATGCGTGGCAGTGGCTCAAGGTCACCCTGGCGGACACGCTCGATTTCGATCGAGAGGTCTTCCGCCTCCGCTTCCAGGCGCCGGAGCTGATTGACGAGTTGCTGCACTCGCGAGAGCAGCCACGGGGCTTCGAATCGCAATTCGTCGTAGAGACCGCCGGGCCCCTCAACACTCGCCCTGTGGCTGGCAATGCACCGGCGAGCTTCGTCGAGGGCTTCTGCCACTCGGGCGGCCCATTCTCGTTCGCGGAGCGGTGCCGCGCGACCCAATGCCCGGAAGAGGCTGTTTTGTGCAGTTACCAGCGAGCGGTGGGATGTGCCCGTCTGCGAGATCGCCTGTTGCTGTGCGTCCGTAGGTGTTTCGTGCTGTTTGCCGGTCATCGTCGCCTCGCTAGCGCAATGCCGGGTGTGTTCCAACCGGCTGCCGCGTGGCGAAGGGGGCGACCAAAAACCGGTTGGGAATCCCCTCAGATTGGGCAGCAAGAATTCGAAGGGTCACAAGAACATACCTCCAAACCCAGAGTAGTTAGCACTCTCAGTGCATGAGTGCTAATTTGTCCCATTCGCTTCGGGCATGTCAAGCCTCCGGAATGGACCGGTGGGAGTGCTGGAAAGAGTTATCGCGCCGAGAGGTATGCCCGGCTTTCGCGCTCTACCTTGATTGCGGCGGCGGAGTTCCGGGCGTCGAGGACAAGGGCCGGCACCACTACGGCGCTGAGCACGCCGAGCCAGGCGAGGAGCATTCCACTGAGCATCACGACGTCAGTTGCATCCATCTTGCATTCCCTGCTGGCACGTACTTGATCTGGCCGCCGGGCCGTATCTCAGTAATTAGGATACCCAAATCCCGGCAAATTGGGAAGACGTTCAGTCGCCGATTCCGCGGCTGGCACATGGGCCGGCCGGGCGTCGCCGTTCTCGTGGCTTAGGACGTTCGCGGTACACTACCGTGATGCCAAAGCAGGTCGCCAATACCGTTGTCGATGACTACCTCACGAGTATCTACCGGCTCAGCCACGACGAAGGAGAGGAAGTCATTGCAGTCCGCCTTGCCGACCGGCTCGGCATCACGCCGCCGTCCGTGGCGGGCATGCTCAAGCGACTCTTGCGCGACAAACTGGTAGTCCAGGACCGGCGCAAAGTCATTCAGCTCACCCCGGACGGTCTACGCCGTGCCGAGGAGATGGTCCGAAGGCATCGCCTGGCGGAGTGCCTGCTCACTGATGTGCTCAAGGTTGATTGGTGGCGTGCGTACGAGGAGGCCCACCTGCTGGAACACGGGATCTCGGACATCACCGAACCTCACCTCTTCGAGACGCTGGGGCGCCCCACCAAGAGCCCGTTCGGGTACCCGATTCCCGGCAGCGCAACCCCGGGGAAGCTCAGTACCAAGACTATTGCCGATGCGGCCGAGGGCTCGTCCCAGGTGGTTGACCGGGTCTTCGAAGAGGACGAACAACTCCTCAAGTTCTTCCAGGAAGAGGGCATCAAGCCCGGCGTCCAGATCTCGATTGAATCGATCGAGCCATACCGGGGCACCGTCACGATTGGCATCGATGGGCGATCGGTCGTCATCGGTACCGGCGTCGCCCGGCGCGTGTGGGTGCAGTAAACGCCGAAGTGCCGGGCGGACTCCGCATCCCTGCCATCCCGCCGCAGACGTCCAATACGGCGTGAGTCGTGGATGACCCGTCACAAAGAAGGGCCCCCGGATCCCGGGTGGCCCTCCCTTGTTGTTGTGGTGTCGTTCCTGTGGCGTCGAGACTAGCGGCTGGCCGCCTGTTCGACGGCTCGTTTGGTGAACACCCTGACCATGTCCCGCCGGTACTCTTCGGAGGCGTGCAGGTCGACATTGACCTCCTCCAGGTCGTCAGCGGCGATCCTGGCGGCGGCAGCAATGGTCTCGGGCGTGAGTTCCTTGCCGGACAGGGCGGATTCGACATTGGCAAGGTGCTGGGCGTGGCCGGTTGCCCCCGTGATGCCGATGCTCGCCGAGCGGCACGTCCTTCCTTCCATTTCCAGCACCGCGGCCACACCGACGAGGGCGTAGTGCGAGGCGCGCTGGTGCAGCTTGGCGTACGCAGCGTTCCTGGCCGGCCTGAACTGCACCGCGGCGATGATCTCGTCTTCGGCAAGGTCCACGGTGAAGAGATCCTGGAAGAAGTCGCCGGATTTCACGGCGCGCCAGCCACCAGGGCCTTTGATATGCACCTCAGCATTGAGGGCCACCATTACCGCCGGGTAGTCCGCAGCGGGGTCGGCGTGGGCGAGCGAGCCGCCAAGCGTGCCACGGTTTCGTACCTGCGGGTCTCCGATTTCAGCCGCACATTCGCTGACCACCGGACAGAGCCTGCGGACCAGGTCCGAACTGGCGACCTCTGCGTGCGTTACTCCGGCACCAATCTGGATGGTCCCATCTTTCTCGGTGATTCCCGACAGCTGCGGGATTCGGGAGATGTCGATCAGCACACCCGGTTCGCTGAGCCGCAGCTTCATGAGTGGGACGAGGCTGTGACCGCCGGCGAGGAACTTGCCCTCGTCGCCGGATTCCTTCAGCAGGGAGATGGCCTCGTCGATCGAGGTGGCACGCCGGTACTGGAACTCCTGCGGAATCATGACTTGCCCCCCTGGTTGATGATGCGCCAGAGCTTTTCGGGCCTGAGCATCATGTCGATGTGCGTCACCCCGAACTCGCTTAATGCGTCGACGGCTGCGTTGACGATGCACGGTGTGGAACCGAGCGTCCCCGCTTCCCCCACGCCTTTGGCCCCGAGCGGATTGACCGGAGTCGGCGTGACCGTCTTGTCCAGCTCGAATCGCGGGAAGTCAGTCGCCCGCGGCATGGCGTAGTCCATGAATGATCCGGTGATCAGTTGGCCGTCGTCGTCGTAAACGACCTCCTCGATCATCGCCTGGCCGATTCCCTGGGCGAGGCCGCCGTGTATCTGCCCCTCGACGATGAGCGGGTTGACGACCGTTCCACAGTCATCGACGGCGATGAGCTTGAGGAGCTTCGGTTCACCCGTGTCGCGGTCGATCTCGATCATCGAGATATGGCAGCCGTAGGGGTAGGTATTGTTCGAAGGTTCCCAGAAGGCCTGCTCCGAGAGGCCAGGATCGAGACCCTCCGGCAACGGGACGGGCACGTAGGCATAGGCTGCCACGTCCGCGAAGGTCACGGAGTTGCCGGGTGCGTCGCGGAAGTAGATTGTCCCGTCCTGGAACACCATCTCGCTGGCGTCCGTTTCCTCATTCGGGTTCAACATGGCGGCGGCGAACCTGGCCATCTTGTCCTTGACCTTGTCGCCGGCCTTCATGAGCACGGTGCCGCCGACCGCCTGGGAGCGGCTGCCGAAGGTGCCGATGCCCTGCTTCACCACGCCGGTATCGCCATGGAGAATCGTGACGTCGCTCATGGGGATACCGAACTGATCCGCCAGCATCTGGGAGAACGTGGTCTCATTCCCCTGCCCATGCGGTGAAGAGCCGGTGGTTGCGGTCACTTTCCCACTGCGCTCGACGGTAACGCTCGAGTATTCCCAGCCGCCGGTAGGCAGCGATGCGGAGGGCCCGAGGCCGCAGACCTCGACGTAGAAGGAAACGCCCAGCCCTACAAGCCGGCCCTCGCTCTTCGCCCTGTCGCGTTCGGCTTTGAGCCCTTCCCAGTTGGCATTTTTGAGCGCCAGATCGAGGGTCTTTTCGTAGTCACCTGAGTCGTAGACGGCCCCCATCTGGGTGGCGAAGGGGAACTGGTCTGCCTTGATGAAGTTCTTGCGCTTCACCTCGGCAGGATCCATGCCCAGGTGGCGGGCGACCATGTCCATAGCGCGCTCGACGAAGTAGGTGCCTTCAGGACGGCCGGCGCCCCGGTAGGCATCGGTCGGCATCTTGTTGGTGAACACTTCGGTGAGCTCGGCGCGAATGGCGGGGATATCGTAGGTGCCGTTCAGCATGAGCATGGTCAGCGTGGGGATCGCCGCGGTCAGGATCATGTTGTAGGCGCCGATGTCGGCGATGAGCTTGATCTTCAGGCCGGTGACTTTCCCGTCGTTCTTGCCGCAGATGTCGACGTAGGCAAGGATGCCGCGCCCGTGGATGGTCGCCTGGAACGCCTCGGAGCGGTCCTCGATCCACTTGAGTGGTTTGCCCAGCTGCTTCGAGAGTGCGGCAGCGACGTAGTCCTCGCCGTAGATATTGATCTTGCAACCGAAGCCGCCGCCAACTTCCGGAGCGATGGCCCGGACCTGGTTGTCCGGTATCCCGGTGAGCGCGGCCACAAAGGTCTTGAGGATGTGGGGGTTCTGCGTTGAACTCCAGATTGTCAGCGTGTCTTTTCCGGGTTCGTAGTGAGCAACGACGCCGCGAGCCTCCATCGCCGTAGGGGCGAGGCGTTGGTTCATCATGCGCTGCGAGAGTGTGAAGTCGGCCTCGGCAAAGGCTTTGTCTACGGCAGAGTTGTCGACCGTTCCTGCCTCTGCATCGAACCCGGTACCACCGGGAACGTAGGGGACGGCGAGGTTGTTTTCGAATGCTTCGTGGACCAGCGCGGGCTGTCCCTGCATGGCAACTTCGGGGTCGATGACTGCCGGCAGCACCTCGTAATCGACCACGATGGCATCGGCGGCGTCGCGTGCCAGGTAGCGATCGGCGGCAACCACGACAGCGACGGGCTCGCCCTGGTAGCGCACGCGGTCGACGGCAACGGAGTAGTGGTCGGGCGAAGGGAACGGCGTTCCGATTGGCATCGGTGGCAGGAACTCCTTGAGCTCTGCACCGGTGATAACGAGTTCGACACCCGGCATGGACTGTGCTTCGGAGACGTCGATGCTCTTGATGATCCCGTGGGCGATGTCGCTTCGCTTGAAGGCGAGATGGAGCATGCCCGGGAGCTTGATGTCATCGACGTAGGTCCCGAGGCCCTGGATCAGACGTGGGTCTTCGCGCCGCTTGATGCGCTCGCCGATCATCTTTGGGGTTACGACAGCCACGGTGCTCTAGCCTTTCTTCGCCGCATACTGGATCGCGTTGACGATGTGCTGGTAGCCGGTACACCGGCAGAAGTTGCCGCTGATTCCCTCGCGGATTTCCTGCTCACTCGGGTTCTTGTTTTCGTTCAGCAGATGGATGCCCGACATGATCATTCCCGGCGTGCAGTAGCCGCACTGGAGGCCGTGTTCTTCCCAGAAGCCTTCCTGGACGGGGTGTAGTTCGCCCTCAGCGCCGACCCCCTCGATCGTGGTTACCTCGGACCCGTCGGCCTGCACGGCGAAGACCGTGCAGGCTTTCACGCTCTTGCCGTCGATGAGGACGGTGCAGGCGCCACACTGGGTGGTATCGCAGCCGATGTGCGTCCCGGTTAGGCCCAGGTCCTCCCGCAGGAAGTGGGCGAGCAACAAGCGGGGTTCGACATCCCGTTGTTCCTCCTTGCCGTTGACCTTGATGCTGACTGGTGTTTCGTTCGCCACGTTAGGCTCCCTTCTCCTTGGCGTCCTGTGCTTCTTCTCGCCTGGCCACCTGTTCTTCCATGGCCTTCATGAACTGTCCGATCATCAGCCGAGCGGCACCGCCTAGGAGGCGGCTACCGAGCCGGGAAATTGCGCCCTGGGCCTTCACTTCGCCGGTGTACGTCACCCTCGTACCTTCGCCCTCGTCCGAAAGCATCAGCTTGGCATCGCCCTGTACCCGGCCCGGTTTGCCAGTTCCGCTGACCACGAGCCGGTAGGACTCGTTCTCGACCGGTTCCACGACCTGTACGTTGCCGGTGTAGGTGCCTTTGATCGCGGCAATGCCAATTCGGATGGTCAGGTCGTAGGAGTTCGTGCCGACTTCTTCGAACTTCTCGCAACCGGGCATGGATGCCTTGAGTGCGGCAGGGTCGAGCAACGCCGCCCAGACGGCGGTTCGAGGAGCTTCGAACTTGTGGTCACCAGACACTTCCATAATGCCTGCCTCCCGGTCGTGCGCAGTCTACTCGGGCCACCCGATTTGTCGACGGGTGCAAGCAGTGGTCTTTGGTGACGTGCTGACGGCTTGATGCGGCCGGATTGGAGAGTGGCGGCCGGCTCCGGCAGGGACAGGTTTTCCCGGCCACGCGGTTGCCTGGGAGCGCGAGTCTGGAGAACGAGCTCTGGTACAATCGGGCTGCGATATGTGGCTGCCCGCGGGAGTAGCTCAGTGGTAGAGCGCCTGCCTTCCAAGCAGGATGTCGCGAGTTCGAACCTCGTCTCCCGCTCCATTTCCCCAGATCCTGTTTACAGCGCCTGACTGGAATGACGCTCTGCGGCGAGCGATGAGGCTTGCTGGAACGGGCTGCGAGTCCAGCAACCTTCCTCGGAGGTTGGGTACAGACACTCATACCCAACGGCAGGCCCTTCTCTTCATCAGCTGTCTAATCACCTTCTTGGTCAGTTCCCGTCAAATGTCCCTGAAAACTACAACTAGCCCACCACCGGAAATGGCCCGTTTGGGCGATCCTAGGTGCAGGCGTCTCGGCTAGTCTCGTTTCCGCTCCGAACCATCGACTCCCGATTCGAAAGAGCCGACATGGTTCCGCTCGCCGGGGCACCGTCACAAGGATCGGGGCTCGGAAGCCGTAGCAAGGAAGGCTCATGAAGAAAGATCCCGGACTTTACGAATACACGGCGTGGAATACGCGCCCCAAAATCGAATGGCCGAATAACGCCAAAGTCGCATTCTGGGTGGCTCCGAACATCGAGTTCTACGAGCTCGATCCGCCAGTCAATCCCCAGCAGCGAAGCTGGCAGAGGCCGATGCCGGATGTACAGTGGTTGTCAGGTGCCCGTGATGGCGTTGACGATCTCTCGGTCGGACAGGAGCAGGTTCCATGGGGATTGTCCGAAAAAGAGGCTGTGTCCGGAAGCTACCAGCCGCCGCGAATCACGGTGATAAGCCGACCGCCAGGCATTAGCCACATGCTCGAACAAGGCGGATGAGATTTGGAGATCTGAAATGCAGAAGCACCTACCAAGCACCGAAGGGCCCTCGCATGATCAGGAGGGTGCCCCTTCGCCGCGTCGGGCTGCGCTTGCTCGCAAGACACTTGCTTTCGCCATTGCGGTAGCCCTGACCGGGATAGTAGTCGGGCTCCTTGGTCAGCAGGCGACACCTGCAAGTGCAGCCCAGGTCGCCGCGCAATGCAACGGGGAAATGAATGGTGGTGGCACGGAAGTCGCCTGCACCACGACGGTCGTTAACTACCTCAACGCCAATGGGTCACTCGCGGCGACTCCTCCTTCCACTCTCACAATGACACGGTGTGTCGGCGCAACCGGCCCGCTGAATACCCTCACCTGCACGACCACAGTTGATACGTTGACTGAACCCGTCGCAACCGTGCAGCAATGCAATGGTTCTGGAAACGGTGGCGGAGGCGCGGTGGTCTGTACCACCACGGTCACGAACAACTTTATTGGTGCGCCGGCTCCGTTAACGGCGGCCAGTGTCTACCAGTGTGTTGGCTCCACAATTAGTGGCCCGGGCGCGCCGGGCATCTGCCTGCCGGAGAATACCGACGGCATCACTACAGTTGCCGAGGCAACGGTCGGCCAATGCAATGGATCTGGCAACGGCGGGACGATCGTGGCGTTCTCCTGCATCGTCACCGCAGGATCTACGACAACCCCCACGCTCTCCACCAATGTCGACCAGTGCAACGGCTCCGGCAACGGCGGCGGTGCTGTCGTCACTTGTCAGGCCACGGTAGTAAACAACGTCATCCCGCCGTCCACGCCGCCGGCAGCGACGGCCACGGCTGCGGCAGCAGCCACATCAACAGCGGTCGCCGCTGCAACACTGACCCCGGTGCCGCCTGCGACCGCGACGGCTATTGCCCAGGCAACCTCCACGGCGATCGCTGCGGCAACATTGACCCCGGTGCCGCCTGCGACCGCGACGGCTATTGCCCAGGCAACCTCCACGGCGATCGCTGCGGCAACATTGACCCCGGTGCCGCCCGCGACCGCGACAGCCATTGCTCAGGCAACCTCCACGGCGATCGCTGCGGCAACATTGACC
>JAGQGZ010000005.1 GCA_020432105.1 Dehalococcoidia bacterium
ATCCAGGCGATCTTTGATATCGCAGGGTCGCTGATCCAGATCGGCTCTCTCGGCGGCACCGTCGACACACTGCTGAAACCCCTCTATGAGGACACCATCCTGGCGTGGTGGAGCGTGAAATCACCTCAGCGGGCGCAGAACTCGGGATGGTCGCGCCTCTTCGAATACTTCCAGCAAGGCTCCGACAGGGCATACACGCTCGCCGCGCTGATGGTGCTGCGGGCCGGCTTCTGGGCGACGAAAACACAGATCAGCTGGAAGATTCAGGTCGACTCCGGCAGGCCGTTCATGGTCGGAGACCGCGGCGTCGGGCACTTCTTCCTCGACGACCGGGTCGGGTTGCGGCTCAAAGGTTCCCCGGAGATTCACATGGATCGTTGCCGAAAAATTGATCTGGCGTGGGACGCCGACAACCCGCCGGAGTGGCAGCTCACCATCGGCGACGACCGGATCTTCCAAGACCCCGCGCAGCGCGCCTGGGGCAAGATCGAGCAACTCATCTCGGGGCTAAGGGATTTGGGGGTGTACTAGGTGGACACGCCACCGAAGTTCAAAGGATTCCCAACCAGGGAGAACTGCGACCCCAACAACCCGTATCAGGCTTTTCTGTGGATGCTGGTCGCGTTCCCCTACCAGACCGGTGCGCAGCTGGTGATGCCCGTCGACTACCTGCAACTCATCTCAAAACGCTTGTGGGACTGCGGTGCCCGCCCGACCGCGGAGCCGACCGTCAAGTATCGGCCGCCGACCGGTTCGGAGCCTAACTGGATGACCGCCCCGGGCAGGTGGGTGGATGTGAATGTGCCGGACCCGCAGCCGAATCCGGTTCGGCAGGCGCTGAAGGGGTTGACGATGCAGCAGCGCGCCGAGTTGCTCGCCGAGTTGCAGGGCGACGATGCCTGAAGGCGCGTCGGGGGCGTCGGGGTGGGAGCCGACCGTCTACCCGCCGAACCCGCCGGTGTTCGGCGGCCCGGACGGGGCGGTCATATCCCAGGAGTTCGTTTACGCTGACGGCTCGACAGGCTATGTGGCGTTGTCGCAGACCGGCTTGGCTGATCTGGCCGCACGCACCACAGCCGACTGGGAAGAGGATCTGTTCTTCTCCACGACGGCGAAGCTGGATCCGTTAGCTCAACTGTTCGCGTTGGTCACCGAAACATTCCTCGATGTCGTCGGCAGCATTGTGGAGGTTTTCTCCAACTTCATCGACCTGCCCAAAGCGGTGCAGACGTTCTCCGACATCCTCGGGTTCTTCTACAACCTGATCGACATGTCCGGGTTCATGGTGCTGTTCGAGGCGGTCATGGATTTCATGGGCTGGCTGTGGGGCCTGTTCGGTGATGCCATCGAGTCGCTGCTGAAGCCGATCTTCGAGTTCCTTTACTGGCTGTTCGACCTGTTCGGGGACGCTATCGCCACCGTGCTGATGCCGGTGATGGAATGGGTTAAGCGGGCGTGGGATTGGATTTCCGACGCGACGGGCGGGGTCGTCGAGGACGTGCTGGATGCCATCGCGCAGGGCATCGGGTGGGTGTGGGAGAACATCGGCGTCCCCGTCATCAAGGCGATTGGCTCCATCACTCGTTGGCTGGCCGACCTCATCGACATTGATGTGTTGCAGGAGAACCTTGACCGGGTTGTGTCCGCCCTGGGTCGGGTGTTCTCGGCGAGTGACTTTTTCGACATGGTGGAGAAGGCGTTTCAGTTCTTCGCCACCCTGGTGCCGGACGTGTCGAAGTTCAATCTTGATGACCTGATCGGGCAGCTGCCGCTCATCTCCACCATCGTCGCGGTGATCACCGGGAAAACCCCGGCCGATGGTGAGGCGCTCGGGTTGGGGACGTTGCGGGAGTGGGCGCGCGGCGTCGAGAAGGGGATGCGGGACACCTCCCAGATTTTGGAGGAGATGGGCCGCAAACTCCTGGGCGGCCTGTTCCCGGTGTCGCAGATCAACTTCTCCGAACCGAACCTGTTGTCGCAGGGCGACTTCCGGTCACTGGAGACGGTAGACGGGGCTGACGGGTGGGAGTGGGATTCCTCCATCACGGCCACGGGGTCGGGCGGGTGTGCCATGCACACCTCCACCGGCACGCTGGGGGAGCTGTTCTCCAAGCAGTCCATCCGGGTGGCCGAGGGCGACAAGCTGACGCTGTCGGCGCAGGTGCGGACGACCGGTTTCACGTCGGGGTCGATGGTGTTGACGCTGATCCCCTGGTCGGGCACCTCGCGCTGGACCGATTCGGGTCCGTCGAGCGCCTACCGCAAGACGATGGCGACCAGGACGACTGCGTCGTCGGGGGCGTGGGCGACACTGTCTGGCTCGTGGACGATACCGGCCGGGGTCACGTCGGTGCAGGTGTCGCTGCGGTCTGATGTCAACTCAGGGTGCGTGGTCCGGTTCGACGACATCTATCTGCGCAAGACCGGTGCGCTGGGGCAAACCCTGGTGGACAACCTGATTCAGACGTGGCGTTCCATCGTGCAGAACATCACCGGCGTGTCAGCGGACATATTCTGGGACGCGGTCGGGGATGCCATCGGCTTCCTCACCGGCACAGCGAACGACGCCGAGGACGCCATCGGCGCGGCGAACACCATCCTGTTCGGAGACCCGGACGGCGGCACCGAAGTGGTTCTGGGTGCGCTACCCACCCAGGAGATCGGGGCGACGATCAACCCGGGGGCAGGTTCCGGTGCGCTGCTGATCCGTTCCGCGTCGGATCCGGTGGCGCCGAACTGGGGCCGAAACGTCACCCCAAACGGGTTCTTCACCAGCCTGAGCGTCGGATCGTCGGATATCGACTGCCTCAAGACCGACGGCACTCCCGGAACCGGCACCCGCGGGGACTATGCGGGCGCGTTCCGGGTGGGCATGGACGGCTGGTACATGGTGGAGCTGTCGATCCGCCTCAACGTCGGGTTCGGCACGGGCGCGTTCTCCTGCTGCCCGGTGCTGTACAAGGGCACCAGCTTGGCCGGGTGCACCGCCTACAAGGTCGGCACCGACGTTCAATACAACTGGCTGGGTGCGACCAGCGTGCAGCACAGGTTCGTGCAGAACACCTGGATCGTCTACCTCGCCGAGGATGACATAGTCCGCGCCGGCGCTGACACCGCCTACGCGGGCCTGGACTCAAGCTCCGCCGCGCTCGGCGGCGAATCATCCTCCGGCACATCAGGTGTCGAAACGTACTTCTCGATTTCGTTGCTGAACAGATCATTCGAGTAGGAGTCCCAGTGCCAGACAAAGGTCACGTCAAACGCAACACGGCCACCGGGGCGGTGGCGGTACGCACCCAGCATCCCGCCGACGACCCGATCCTCGGTAAGCGGGCGTGGCAGGTGGCGACGGTGAACATCGGGGCGAAAGTGCTCACCGACAGCGAGATTCAGGCCGATCCGGACTGGGCGGATCTGTTCATCCCCGAACCTGAGGAGTCCGGTTCGTGAAACCCGCGTTCTTCTATGCGGCTGGGACCGCGTATTTGGCGAACATGATGATCCCCGTTCTTGAGGGGCTCAATGTGTTCTCGCTCAGCTTGGACGGGCAGTTCCGCGTCGGCGGCGTGGTGCTAGTAAGCCCACCGCCGGCCAAAACGGGCACCGTCCTCGGCGTGAATGGCCGCAACGCATCGTGGACGCTGGAACCGTCGGGCGACCCGTTCCCGTCGATGCTCGACCCGGAGCTGTGGGACCGGCGGGAGATCATCTCCTACCCGGCGGCGTTCCTGCACATCGGGGCGTGCATCGACTATGGCTGCGCCCGGATGATCGAGAAGGTGCAATCCCTAAAGCCGGGGCAACACTGGGCCTGCGGCGGCTATAGCCAGGGCGCAGCGGTGTGTTCAGCGCTGTGGAACAACTACGGGCTGAAACCCGGCACGTCCGGGCCGCTGGCCGACTACCGCGACCGGTGGCTGGGCTTTGTTGGGTTCGGGAACCCGGCCCGGCAGATCAACCACCGCGGCGTGGACGGAGATTTCGGCACCTGGTCGGGCAGTTGGTTCGACACCGACATTCACACTGGCTGCGGCGGGGCGTTCCCCGCGACCGGGCCGCACCGCAGACTCACCGACTGCCCCGATGAGTGGGTGGAGTTCACCAACCCGGGCGACGTGTTCTCATCGCACGGCAACTCGACGACCGAGCAGAACTGGACCCAGGCCATCGACTTCGCACTGGGCAGTTTCGATGCCGTCGAGTTCGCCACTGCCGTTTTGAACAACTCGCTGGTCCCGACCGTTGAGGTCGCGGCGCGAATGTTGTTCGCCGACAAAGTCGGACTGGACCCGTTCGAGGCGGTCGGAAACAACTATTTCGTCGACGGCAACGGGATGTGTTTCCCCTTCCCTGGCGGCGGCCACACCACCTACCCGATGTGGCCACCGTGCGACGCCGACGGTGTCGTCCCGGTCATCGAAGTGGACGGCGGCGACGGATTCAATTACTACGCCCCGGACGGAAAGACGTGTTACCAGTTGGCGATTGAGTTCCTGGACGGCCTGGCGAAGCCGTTCCAGACCGCCCCGATTGTGTTGCCGCCCACGCAGTCGGTGGGCTGGTCGACCACCCTTGTCCCACCCGCAGCCTAGGAGTTTTTGGTGAATCGTTTGGAAATCCTGATCGACGGTGTGGCCTGGTATTGCGGTGATGTCGCCGACATCCAGTTGAGCAAGAACGAGGTCCAGGTGCAGGTGGTCGGTAAGCAGCGCCGCCAGCAATCATCGGCCGGGTCGGCGGTGTCGGGTTTGGGCGACATGTTGGCCAAGGCCCGTCACGCGCAGACCGCGAAAATCGCTGAGCAGAAACGGCAGGAGGCCGCCGGTGAGTAGCCCAACCTATTTCACCGTTGTCGGTGATTTCAAGGCGATCATCGCTGACAGTGAGGACGCCGGCGCCGACCCCGATCATCTACCGCTGCTGGGGACGGTGACGTTCACCCCGTTGATCAATGCGGGTGATCTGATTCTGGCTACGCAGGCTTCGCCGCGGCCCGTTGGATTCTTGGGCACTCCTATCTCTGGATACATCGACACTGACGGCGTCTTGAAGATGCGGTCAACCGCTTTCGGTGACTACGGGTATACGCCGGTGCGACTTTTGGCGGACACGGCGCTGCTGGAGCTCGACGGCGATCTGTGGTACGCGGTGAGCTTCTCGAACATGTCCTATGGGGGCAAGTTCGTCACGATCAACGGGTTTAACTTTCAGGCCCCCACAAGTGACACTGCGGTCAACCTGATCACGGTCGCTCCAGGCCCAGGGTTCCGCGCGTCGGGCGTGAACAGGATCGCGCCCGGGGCTGTGCGCCTCGACGGCGGCGAATTGATCTTCTCTTTCGGTGGCGTTGACATTCCCGATCCGGTGGCATTGGAGCCGACGTTCCTGTCTACGGAGATCACCGATTCGACGTCGGTGGGTCGGGCCGTGGTCACCGCCGTTGACGAGGCTGCCGCGCGTACCGCCATCGGGGCGGAGTCGGCTGCGATGAAGGGCGCGTCGGGTGGTTACGCACCTCTCGACGAGACCGGACTTATCGACGCCGCCTACCTGCCGTCTTATGTCGATGATGTGCTTTCGTATGCGGATCTGGCGGCGTTCCCCGAGTCCGGTTCCGCGGGGAAGATTTATGTCGCCGTCGACACCGGGGACGCCTACCGCTGGTCGGGGTCGGCTTATGTGCGGATCTCGGATCGGGTCACTGCGTCGGGTATCACCGATTCGACGGCGACTGGTCGCGCGGTGGTCACCGCAGCCAGCGCTACGGCGGCCCGTGACGCCATCAGCGCGGTTGGCAAGGGTGAACTGGTCGTCAACTTCGCCGACTACGGGGCTTGCGACGGGGTGACCAATGATCGGGCGGCGTTCAGCACCGCACTTTCGGTGCTGTCTTCAGCCGGTGGCGGGACACTGCTACTGCCGCCGACCGACATCGCCATCACCCTGAATGCGCTACCGACATTCAACGTGCCGGCGAACACCCGAATTGTGGGCACCCCGGGGGCGACGACGCTGCTGCTGTCGAGCAGCAACAACGCGGCGTATGTGGCGTTCGGCGGTTCGGCGGGCAACAACGTCACCTTTGAGGGGTTGCGGTTGGTGCGCAACACCGACTGCACGCTGATGTTCTTCGAGCCGGGTCCGCATAGCGGTTTCCATATCCGCAACTGCATTCTGGATGGTCAGCGTTCGACGTTGCCGACATACGACGTGCATGGGGTGTCGTTCAACAACAACAGCGGCGCGAAGTCGAATTTCACGATGCGGGGATGCACCGTGACAGGGGTGAAGTGGGGCCTGTTGCAGGCCAATTCGATCACCGCAGACTATGACAACATCCTGATCGACGATTGCACGTTCACCGCGAACTATGCCGACGACCTAGGGTTCAATGCGCCCGAGTCGGACATGACCAATGTAACGGTGAGTAACTGCCGGTTCGTCAACAACATGGCGGCCGCAACACCAGCCGGCTATGGGGTCGGGTTAGCGCACGTCGTCAATGCGGTAGTGCGCGACTGCTATTTCGAGAACTACTACAACGAGGCCATCCACCTGGAGGATTGGTGCGCCAATGTGGTGGTGTCGGGGAATCGGATCGTGACGTGCGGCACCGATCCGAGTACCGCCACTTACACCGACCGGGATCGTGGCGGGATCGTGATCACCTCGGGCTGCTCGGATGTGGTGGTGTCGGGTAACACCCTCGACCACAGCGCCAATACGAACTCGCTGCACGGGATCGTCGTCAAGGAGTTGCCAGCGGCGACGACCCCCGGGGGTAGATCCGACATTCCGCCGTTCCGCGTGACGATCAGCGACAACATCATCCAGTGCGGGTCGGACTATCAAGGCATGTGGATCACCAAGCTTGAGGATGGGGTGGTCCGCGGTAACACCATTGTCGGTGACGGTTCGGTCACGGGCGGGGCGTATTCGGGCAACGACGGGTTCGGGATGAAGATCTCGGGCGGCTCGTGTGTGATCGACGCGAACAATGTGTCGGGCTTCCGGTACGGCATTTCGGCGCCGTTCATCGACATCCACAACGACGACGCGGGCTCTTGGGTCGGTAAGCAGGGCCTCGCGAACCGGGGGGTGGTCGGCGGGAATCTGCTGTCGGACTGCTACATCGGTGTGGTTGCGGTTCCGTCGGGGCGGTTGAACATTTCCGGTAACACGATGGCGAACTGTGTGCGCCCGATGGTGGTCGGTGAGAACAACTACATCGCCGAGCCGTGCACTGTGGTGGGCAACTTCGCCGCAGGCTGCACGTTCCCGTTCGAGGTGGGGCCGGCTCTGGTGGTGGAGGTTCCCTCCGGTGCCTCAACGGTGACCACTGGGTCGGGCAAGTCTGTGACCGTCATTGACCATATGCGGAAGATGCCGATTGGCACGGTCATCCAGTTCTCCGGTGGTGGGGTTTTGACTCTCACTTCGGCGGCGACGAAATCAAAGCTGTCCATCGAGTCGGGTTCCCCGTACACGTTGACCGGTGATGTTTCCGGCGCGTCGATCACCGCCGGGGAGTGGGGTATCACCACCAATCTGGCGCATTCGACAACCGCGGCGATGAATCAGATCAGGATCACGTCGAACACCGACGCCGAGTCGAACGGTGACTTCCGGGCGGTCACCGACACCACCGTGGCGACACTGGTCAACAAGACATTGACGGCGCCGACGTTGACTGCGCCGGTTCTCGGCACCCCAGCATCGGGGACCTTGACGAACTGCACGGGCCTGCCCATATCGGGTTTGGCCGCGTCGACCTCCACGGCTGTCGGGGTGGGGTCGGTTGAGTTGGGGCATGCCTCGGACACGACGTTGACCAGGTCGGCCGCTGGGAAGTTGGCCGTCGAGGGGGTGGACGTGCTCCTCAATGGCGGTGCGCTCGGCACCCCGGCGTCGGGCACGCTCACCAACTGCACGATTCCCGTATCGGGCATTGCTGCCTCGACATCGACGGCACTCGGGGTCGGCTCGGTGGAACTCGGCCACGCCTCCGACACGACGTTGTCGAGAAGCGCAGCCGGGAAACTCGCCGTCGAAGGCGTGGACGTTGTCCTCGCAACCGGGCAGCAAACCGTCGCCGACAAAACACTCACCGCCCCGAAAATCGTCGACGGCGGCTACATCGCCGACGCGAACGGTGTCAGCGCACTGACCTTCTACACCACTGCCAGTGCGGTCAACTACCTGTATGTGTCGAACGCCGCTGCGGGCGGCTACCCCACCATCGGCGTCGGCGGCTCGGACAGTGACATCGGCTACTCCTTCACCCCTAAAGGCAACGGGGCCGTCCAGATCTACGAGAACGCCGGGCAATCTGTTGCCACGCTAGCCGCGAACGGCACCGCCGACGACGTAGACCTGGACCTGACATCGAAAGGCGACGGCACAGTCACCGCCAACGGCGACACCGTCCTCACCGAAACCGCAACAGCGACAATCACCGGGAAAACGATCTCCGGCGCGGACAACACGCTCACCAACATCCCGCTGGCGTCGTTGGATTCCGACGACTACGCCGACACGGCCACCGCCTCCACGCTCGCAGTTCGGGACGCGAACGCGAATCTGCACGCCGACAACTTCATGCGCGGCGCGGAGTCAACCGCCACCTCGGCCGGAACGAAGTCGTTGACCATCGACTCGCCCGGCGTGCAGATATTTACCGGGTCGACAACCCACACAGTGCAGCTGCCCACTACCGGGGTGAAAGCCGGGATGCAGTGGTTCATCACGAACCAGTCATCCGGGGTGCTGACGATCCAATCGTCCAGTGGGGGCAACCTATGGACATTCGGGACCAACAGGACGGGCACCTTCACCGCACTTGTTGACACGCCGACCGCGGCCACCGACTGGTCGGCCATCTCCGGCTCTGCGGGCAAGAACCCCATCATCGGCGCGTCACTGTTCTTCACCGGCACCGACTTCACCAGTTTCACGTTCCCATCCAGTTCGGGCACTGTGGTGTGCCAGGGCGGTTCCACAATCGAGGTCGGGCACGCCTCCGATACCACCCTCTCCCGTTCCGCTGCAGGCGTTTTGGCGGTGGAAGGCAACCCGGTCAGTGTCCGCGTGTCCGTGCCGTCGACATCAGCGACGGCAGGTAAGCCCGGCTACTGGGCGGCTGACGCCAGCTACATCTACACCTACACCGGGGACGGCTCCACCCATACCTGGGTACGGGCGGCGGCGGCTTCATGGTGAGAGCACTGCTCGCCGTCGGGATCATCGCCGCCGTCCTCGTCGGAGGCCTCGCCATCGGCATGATCCACGCCTTCTCCGAGGAGATCGGACTCGACTGGTGAACGACGCACTGACCGCGCTGCTCATGTACTGGGGCTGCGCCGGGGCGCTCGGGGCTGCTGCCTGGTACGTCCTTCGGTGGCCGAAATGACTGCTGTCATCACCCGCCAACGCGCGCAAGAAGTCCACGACCTGGCCCGCGCCCGCGCTGGCCTGCCCTACAGCTACGGCGGTGCGTTCACCCGCGACCCCCGCGTGTCGACCGACTGCTCAGGGCTGGTGCTGCAAACCGCCGCCTGGTACATGGGGCGCTCGGATTGGCCCGGGAACCGTTACGGCTCAACCGAATCCTTCAGGCTCAACCACCGCATCGTGTTCGACCTCGGATTCAAACGGCTGCCCAAGGGCGGCATCACCGAGCTCGGATTCACCCCCGTCATGCTCGTCGGGCTGCAACACGGCGGCGGCGGCGTCTACAGCCACACCGCGTGCACGCTGATGACGATGGACATCCCAGGCGGCCCGGTCACCGTGTCCAAGCGGGGCGTGGACTGGGAATCTCAGGGCAACGGCGTCTTCCTCTATGACGGCGCGCGCGCCTGGAACGACCCACTGTTCCACGACTTCTGGTACCTCGACGCCAAACTGGAGGACGCACCCGTCACCAGCCAGGACGTGACACTGCTGTCCACCGTCATGGGTGCGGCGGTGCCGATGGACCGCTACCGCGCCCTAGCGCCGGCGGTCGCCGAGTGCCTGCGGCAGTGCAACGCCACCACCGAAGCGCGAATCGCCATGTGGTGCGCCCAGATCGGGCACGAGTCCGGCGGGCTGCGGTGGATGGAGGAGATCGCCGACGGCTCCGCCTATGAGGGCCGCGCCGATCTGGGTAACACCCAACCGGGCGACGGTAGACGGTTCAAGGGCCGCGGCCCCATCCAGGTCACAGGCCGCTCGAACTACGCCCGACTGTCGCAGTGGGCGCACGGCAAGGGCCTGGTTCCGACGCCGACGTTCTTCATCGACCAACCCGAGCAGTTGGCATCCGACCGCTACGGATTCACCGGCGTCACCTGGTACTGGACCGCCGCCCGCAACATGAACACCTACGCCGACAGCCGCGACATCGTCGGCGCCACCCGCGCAGTCAACGGCGGCACCAACGGCCTCGACGACCGCACCGCGCGCTACAACCGCGCCATCCAACTGGGCTCCCGGCTACTCGCCCTGCTGGACGCAACACCGACGACAGGAGACGACATGGCCGCAGTGCCGCAAGACCAGTGGGACCGCGTGTATCGGGAACTCACCCAGCGGCTCCCGTCGCGCTCCATCTACCGCACCCCCGGCGAAGGCCCAGTCGACACAGTCGGCGGCATGGTGCTCAACCTCGACGCCATGACGCACGCCGACTTCATCGAACGGCTCGCCAAGCTGGGCGACCCTGACGCCATCGGCCGCATCGCCAGGGTCGCCGCCGGCCAGGGCGCGGTTCGCGACCAGTGGGTTATCGCCCATGCCAAAGCCGTCCTGGCCGAGATTCCCGAGCAGTTCCTCACCAGCTATCTAGGAGCGCAGCGATGACACCGCAGATCCGCCGCACCATATACCAGTTGGGCACCGTCGCCTCTGGTGTGCTCGGCATCGCCCTGATCTGGGGCGGCATCTCGCAGGGCACCGCCGACCACATCAACACCGTGCTGGCCGGTTTGGTGGCGCTGCTGTCCGGTGGGGCGCCGGCCGTCGCGGCCCGCACCGTCAAGGAGCAGGCCAAGGGCGGCGTGTTCGACAGTGTGCCGGTGGCCGAGCAGGCCATCACCGCGATTCAGGCCACCATCGAGCAGGCCATCACCGCCCAGGCCGACGTGCAGCGGGTCGCCGAGGCGGTCACCAGCGCCGTGTCCGGCACCCCTGCCGGGCCTGTCGTCGCGGCCGCCGGGGATGTGGTGGAGCAGGTGATCCGGGCCGCGACCCGGTGAACACCATCCCCAACCCCGACAGCTGGGCCGATGTCATCACCATCGTCATCGTGACCCTCATCGTGGCGGGGCCGACGTGGATCGCCGCACGCACCCAGCAGAAGATCCGCGAGGTGCATCAGACCGTCGCCGTGGTCAAGGAGCAGGTGGTTTCAACGGCCACAGCAAGCCCGCTGCGGTCTGACGTGGACGAGATGCGCACCGCCCTGTCCAGCCTCCGCGACGAAGTACGGGGCGGATTCTCCAGCCTGCGCGCCGACCTCGCCGAGGAACGCTCAGCGCGCCGCGACGGCGACGTGCAGCTCCGCGAGGAAGTCGAACGCGTCGAACGCCGGGCGGGAGACGACCACCTCCGCGACGACATCCACCGGATGCGCGATGAAACCCGCTGACCGGGCGTGGATCGCCGCCGCGATCACCGTCACCGCCTACGAAATCACCGCCGTGAAACTCCGCTGGGAGTTACTCAGCGAGGCCGTCGACCGCTACCGCCGCCAGCACCCGATAGCCACCGACTGCTGCATCGGGTTCGTCGCCCTACACCTCCTGCGACGCTGGCCACCACGCATCGACCCCCTCGCCGCACTAGCAAACCTGTTCCGATGAGCGACCTCGCCGCCCAGGTCCGCGCCGCCGTCCAGAACATCCTCGACGCGGCAGGCGACGGCTACCAGGTCACACAAATGGTCATCTGCATGGGCCTGGAACGGGTCGTCGACGGCGACATCGAATCGACCTCATGGTTCTGGACGCCACCCGGCCAACCCGACTGGATGACCGCCGGCTTGATCGAAGCCGCGCTAGACATACGGGAATGGTCGCGGGAGGACTGACCCTGCTCACTGCACGCCCAACCACCCCCCACCCTTCATCGGGTGGGGGCTTTTTTGCGTTAGCGTGGGAGGCGTGCGCGTGGACGTGACCTATGTCGGGCGCGGCCAGCTAGCGGTCATCGCCCAACTCCGCACCGAACCATCCGAGCGCGCCAAAGAAGCAATCGCGCGGGTCATCGAACGACGCAAACTCAGCCGATAATGTTTGATTACGTCAGCCTGCGACCTGCGGAAACGATGCTCACCTGAGAGCGGCTGAGAAGTTACCTCAGCAACAATTCGCGCAGCATCGCGGTCACCTCACGGATCTGCCCGCCCGCAAGCGTCAACTGGTCCGACCCCAACGGCAACGACAACGGCGAGGGTCTTCCAGTTCCCCGGCTTCGACCGGTGTAACGGCGGCGGCGGCGCCCATTGCCGCCCATCCCAATAGCGTTGACCGCCGCTACCGGCAGGGTCGGGATACCAGCCAGGTGATGTCATCATGCGGCCCCCAGCATCGCGAGCCGCATCTCGTCGTCGTCGCACTCCAGATACCGTTCGGTGATCGCCAGCGAGGAATGCCCGAGCATCCGCTGCACCGCGCGCAGGTTGCGGGTGGCCCGATAGGCGCGGGTGGCGAACCGATGCCGCAGCATGTGCAACGTGACATGCTCGCCGAGCAACTCGGAGCACATCATCCCGACCGCCTGCGGCATCAGGTGCTCACCACGCTGGGACGGGAACAGCCACCCGTCGGCCTTGGCGATGTCGGCGGCCAGGCCGTCGTTGATCGGGATCACCCGCTCATTGGCCCCCTTGCCGTGAACCAGCAGCGAGTAGCGGCCCGGCGACCCGGTCAGGTCATCGACGTGAACCTTCGCGATCTCCGCCCTGCGCAGCCCCGCTTCGGCGGCCAGCCGCAGCATCAGCCGCTCCCGCGGGCTGGCCTTCATCAACGACTCCCGGTAGGACTGCTCCGGGCACGGCCGCGCCGACGCCCGCGGCACCCGAACCTGAGGAATCCTCGCCGCCGGGTCGACCTCGATGTGCCCGTTCTCGTGCGCCCACCCGAAGAACCCGCGCGCCGCCGCCCGCATCGACCGCCGCGTCTCCGGCTTCCACGACTGCGCCGCGAACCACCCCGTCAACACCTCCAGCGTGACCAGCGCCGGGGCGACACCCACCGCCCGGGCGAGCTGCTCAAGCTGAGCGCGCCGCAACGCTATCGTCGTGGCCGGACGGCCAATGGCCGCCAGATAGGCCACGAAATCGGCGATCAGCATTTCCCACCCGTCCGGCATCACCGGCGCCTCCCCAGTCGCATGACCGCAGACCATAGCCGCCCTTACGGCGGTCATGCAGGCGTTTTCGCCGGATCGGTCAGGCGGCGTCATGGCGGTCACGTCGATACCAACCGGTGGATTTGGCGCGACCAGACAGGCGTGATTCCCGGGCCTCACGGAGCCGTTCCGTTAGGTCGGGGATGTTGATGTAGGCAGGCACAGCGCTGTCCGGGATGCCCCACTCGTCGGGGGCCTCGCCAAGTGTGGTGAGTAGCAGCCAGGCGCGGAACAGGTCCGTGGACCGTAGCGATTCCGGGCCGTCTACCTGCGTGAGTTTCGCGAAGGTGTTGCGGACTCCGATTGATGCGCCCATGACGCTGGCGATATCGGCGTGGGCAGCTTTGAGACCGCCGGGTGCTTCTGCGGTTGCAACCCAGAGTGCCTGCCCCCATGTGACAAGACGAGTGGTCATAACTCTCTCCTAACTGACGGGGCCGCAATCACGTCTTGCGACATGTCAAAAACGGTACGCGCGGCAGACTTGACATGTCAATGGTGGCTGTGACAGCTTTGCGATATGGCAAAACTGAGTTCTGGCACACGAGTGCGCCAGCGCCGCGAAGCGCTCGGGATCACACGCGAACAGCTCGGCCGCGCCGCCGGCGTTTCGGTCTCGACCATCGCGCGCTTGGAGCTGTCCGACAAACTCCCGACCACCGGCAACCTCCTAAAGATCGCCCGCGTCCTCGACCTTTCGCTTGACGAGGTGGCCGCATGACCGCCGGGCTGGCCCGCACCGAGGGCAACGGGCTGGTGTTCGAGGGCCAGGACGGTGAGCTGTTCACCACGTCGCTGGTGATCGCCACCGAGACCGGCAACGAGCACGCCTCCGTTATCAGGCTCGTGCGCGATAACGCCGAAGACCTGAACGAAGTCGGAAGGGTGCGATTTGAAATCCGACCCTTTGAGACCGCCGGTGGGACGCAGCGCCGCGAGGTAGCCGAGCTGGACGAGCCGGCCTCCGCGCTGTTGATGACCTACCTCCGCAACAGCCCCGTCGTGAAGGACTTCAAGAAGCGGTTGGTCGCCGGGTTCTACGCCATGCGGAAGGCGCTCACCGGACAGGCCGCGCTCTCCGAGGACGAAATCGTCCACCAGGCGCTGGCGATCACCGCCCGCCGCGTAGAAGAACTCACCGCGAAGGTCGCCGAGCTGGAGCCGAAGGCCGAGGTGGCCGACAGGCTCTTGGAATCCGAGGGTGACCTGTCCGTGGGCGATGCCGCGCAGGCGCTCACCCGCGCTGGGGTCAAGACCGGTGGCGGCCGCCTGTTCAAGGCCCTTGAGATGCGCCGATGGATCTACCGCGCCAAGGGCGACGGCCGCTGGCGTGTCATGCAGTCCGCCATCGAAGCCGGATGGATGTCCGTGCTGCCCCAATCGCACTACCACCCCAAGACCGGCGTCCTCGTCCTCGACCCACCCCAGCCGCGGGTCACGCCCAAAGGGTTGCAGCGGCTGCTGACCGACCACGGAGCGGAGGCCTCCGCGTGAGCGGCGAGATGGCGTTCTGGTCCGACCCGCAGGCTATCGGCGACCTGTACGTCGGCGGCGGCGATGTGGACGGCTCGGAGATGGCCGCGGTGTTCGGGGCCGGGTGGGTTTGCCTGCTGACGGCGGGCGAGGCCCGTCAGTTGGCGGCCGCGCTGGTGGACATCGCCGACGCGATCACGGGCGTCGGCGCGTGACTCCCTTCACTCGCCCGCCCGCCCCGCCGCATCCGGCGTGTGGCCTGCCGCATCACCGTGACGGCGCCCGGGTGTGTTGGCGGCAGGGTTTCCAGTTCCGGCGCGGCACGGTGGTGGAGCATCTGCCGGATCGCCGGTTCATCCGCATCCGCCTGGATGACGGGTCGGTGCAGTCGATGCCGTGTGGTGGGGTGGCGGCGCTGTGAATCCTGTTGTGGGCCTGCTGTTTCTGGCCGGGGTGTTCGTGCTGGGCATCTGGTTGGGCTGGCACGCCGCGCACCTGGACATCCGCATGGACGCCGACCTCGCCGACTATCTCACCACCGGAAGCCTGCCCGCGTTGAGTTTCGGGGACTCCGCGGGCCAGGGCGCGGCCCGCACCGACCCCCCCAGCGCTGGTGCGGGCCGCGCATCCCCAACGGCCCCAAGTTAAAGCCCGCCGCGGAGTGCAGTCCGCGACGGGCAACCCACTAAGAAAAGGAGAAACGAAGTGAGCACCAAACACCCTACCGACACCTACGAGGCGGGGCTGATCGCAGCCATGCACGCCCTCGACGCCCTGTCCGACACGTATCTCGCTGAGGCGCAGGCACTCGGCATGGCGACCGTCGGCGAAGCCAACTACGACGCGGACGCGGACACGTTCGCCACCGGCCGCTACAGCGGCGCGGTCCGCGCATTGGGTCTCATCGCCGGGATGGTCTCCGACTACCGCTACCGCAAGGCCAGCGCATGAACAACATCCGCCCGATCTGGACGCCGCAGGACTCCATCGACACCGCGCAGGCGTTCCACCTGGAGCTGCACAACGCCGAACGTGGTGTGCCGGAACACAAATCGCGGCTGTTCTCGGTGTCCCGTGAGCGCACCGCCCGCCGGCTCGACGCGCTGGCCGTCGCGCTGCTCATGATCCTCATGGCCCTGTTCGGGTGTGTCGTGGTGATGCTGTCGCCCTCGGCGAAGGCTGACCCGGATTCGATGGTGTACGCCTACACCGCCACGTTCGGCGGGGCGGTGTGTGAAACCTTGGACGAATACCCCTCCTTTGCCGGGATTTACGGGATCGGTGACGCCATCGCCGAGGACGGGCTCACCTACCACCAGGCCGGTCAGGTCATCGCCATCAGCGTCGCCGAGATCTGCCCACAACACCTCGCCCTGGTCAAGTCCTTCGCCGCATCAGCTGCGGGGAGCTACGCGTGACCATCCGAATCATGTTGTGGCTGGCCATGATCGGCGGCATCATCTACGCCGCCGCCGGACTTGTCACCGCCGGCCTCGACACCACCATGCTCACCGGACTCACCATCACCGCCATCGCGTTGGGCGGGTACGGGCTCGTGGAATGGGTGGACAGGTGATGTGGCACTACGCCGTCGTGTTCGCCGTCAAACCCACACCGCCGCAACCGAAACCGCGCCGCCGCTGGTGGCACCGAAGGGGGAAGAAGTGAACGACACCAGACTCATCCATCTCATCAACGGCATCGACACCCAACTGCGCCTCGCACGGGAGATCGAAGCCGAAACCGAAATCGACAGCGACGAGGAGTACCGACTCGACGCCGCCTGCCGCGCCCTGGACGAGGCCCGCTACCAGGTCGCCGAAGTCGCCAAGGGAATGGTCTGCCACCACGACCACATGTGCCTGCTGCCCCTCGGTCACGCAGGCGACCACAGGAAGTCCACCCTCTGATGGCCTACGAGCACGACCGCGAGGAATGGCGAGACGCACTGCGGCACAGCAGTAACCAGCCGTGCCTGAGCCACGACATGCAACCCAACCTCCTCGGCGGCGGCACCTGCATCCACTGCGGCGAGAGTGTGGACAGGGAGGAACTGTGAGCCGCTCCGTAACCATCCCCGACCAGGACGGCGCCTACGATGGTGTGGACGAGGAGTCCTACCACTCCGACCCGACAAGTCTGTCGGTGTCCGGGGCGAAACTCCTGCTCCCACCGTCATGTCCGGCCAAGTTCCGGCACGCACGCGACAACCCGCAGCCACCCCGGCGGGCGTTCGATTTCGGGCACCTGGCGCACCGCATGGTGTTGGGCGCCGGTAGTGAGTTCACCGTCCTCGACCCCGCCATCCACGGCCTCAAGAAGGACGGGCAGGTAGCGGACAATCCGCGCGCAACCTCGACGTGGAAGAACGCCGAATCCGAAGCCCGCCGCGCAGGCCGCATCCCCGTATCAGTCGAGGAATGGCGCACCGCCGAACAGATGGCCGAGAAAGTCCGCGCCCACCCACAAGCGCGGGAACTGTTCACCGACGGCCAGCCCGAACTCGCCCTCTACCACCGCGACCCCGAAACCGGTGTCCGACTGCGGGGCCGGCTCGACTGGCTACGCAACGACGGCACCATCATCGACTACAAGACGTGCCAGTCGGCTGAACCGCGCGAGATCGAGCGGGCGTTCCACAAGTTCAGCTACCACATGCAGAACGCCTGGTACGTCGATTTGGTGGACGCACTCGGGCTATCCAGTAACTCGCTCCTCTGCTTCGTGGCGCAGGAGAAAGTCCCACCCTACGAGGTGACCGTCGTGGAATACGACCAGGACGCGATAGCCGTTGGGCGGGAACGCAACCGCGAAGCCATCCGCCTCTACGCCGAACTCATGCAGCGCGGCGAATGGCCTAGCTACACCAGCGAAACCATCACCATCAGCCTCCCCGCATGGGCGGCCAAACCCGGCATCGACACCGCAGCAGCAGACCTCATCAACCAACTGGAAGGACTCACCGCATGACCACCGCCAACGCCCCCGTCGTGAAGAATGAGAAGCCCACGCTCGCGCAACTCATCCAACAGATGCGCCCGGAGATCGCCCGCGCCCTGCCGAACCAGATGAACCCCGACCGCATGGCCCGCATCGCCACCACCGTCATTCGGCAGACCCCGGCCCTGGCGCGCTGCACCCCCGAGTCGTTCCTCGGCGCGCTGCTCACCGCATCACAGCTGGGATTGGAACCCGGCCCCATCGGCGAGGCGTACCTCGTCCCCTACGGCCAGGTCTGCACCTTCGTGCCCGGTTATCGCGGGCTGATCAAGCTCGCCCGCAACTCCGGCCAACTCCGCGACATCTGGGCCGAGGTCGTGTTCGCCAACGACACCTTCCGCTACTCGCTGGGCCTGCACCGCGACCTCGTGCATGAGCCGGCATCCGGGGACCGCGGCAAGCCCGTCGCCGTGTACGCAGCAGCGCAGCTGGTCGATGGCGGAACCCCGTTCGTCGTGATGACCGTCGACGAGGTGGAGGCCATCCGCGCCCGCTCGAAAGCCGGGAAGAACGGTCCGTGGGTCACCGACTGGGCAGCGATGGCAAAGAAGACCGTCGTCAAGCAGCTGATGAAGTGGTTGCCGCTGTCGGCCGAGGTGGCCGCCGCCGCAACGCTCGACGGGTCGGTGCGCACCGACATCGGCGCCCTGCCTGACGTGCCCACATTCATCGACGGGGAGCTGGATGACACCCCGGCCATTGAGGCTGAACCGGCATCGAAAGAGCAACTCGCGCAACTGGAGTCCATCCGGCAGATGGAGAAGTACGACGCCGACGAGTGGATGGCGTTCCTGCGTGACACCGCCGGGGTGGCCGTCGACAAGCTCGCCGACCTCACCGCCGCCCAGGCCGCGCAGGTTATCGGCATGTTCCAGGGCGACGGGCAGCCCGCATGACAGGCAGTGTGACGTTCTTCGTGCCGGGTGCCCCTGCGCCGCAGGGCAGCAAGCGGCACGTCGGCAACGGCGTGATGGTCGAGTCCTCGAAGGCGGTCGGGCCGTGGCGGGAACGGGTCGCCCTGGCGGCGCACCAAGCCATGCGGGCGATGGGGTGGCCGCCGCACGTCGGCGCGGTGACCGTCGCACTCGCGTTCCTTATGCCGCGCCCGAAGTCGCTGCCGAAGACGAGAACCGTTGAGGCGACCAAGCGACCCGATATCGACAAACTCGTTCGGGCCTGTTTCGACGCCATGACCGACGTGTGCTTCACCGACGACTCCCAGGTGGTCGGGATGCGCGCATCGAAACGCTACGCCCTGCCGGACGAGTCGCCGGGTGTGCAGATCACCGTCACGGAGGGGCCATGACCTACGATGACCTGCCCATCATCCAGCTGCCGCCCGGCCCGTCGGACGCCGAGCTGGAAGCTGAACGCGACGCCAAACATGAGGCTGAGGTTGCGCGCTGGTTCGGTGTGGACAAGCTCGCCGCCGGGCTGACGGCCGGGGCTGTCGCGTTCGTCGGGGCGCAGACTGCCGACGCGGCGCCCATCGTCGGAGCGCAGGGGCTGACCCCGAACGCGCGCGCACTGGCCGACTACATCACCGCCACCTACCCCGGCGTGCAGTCCATCGGCGGGGTGCGCGCGTGCGACTCGGTCGGCGATCACTGCCGCGGTGTCGCCCTGGACGTGATGATCGGCAACGACATGGCGCTGGGGGATCGGATCTGCGCCGACATCCACACGCAGACCGCACGTTTCGGGGTGCGCTACACCATGTGGCGGGTCGTCAGCCACTTCGACCACATACACATCACCGTGGAGGGCTGAATGATGAACGAACCGAAAACCATCCCCGAGCAGTTGGACGCCGCCCAGACTGGCGAGGAGTTCAAGGACGTGCTTCTCGGCTGGCTCGGCGCGCTCGGCAAGGCCAAGCACGAGGCCGACGAGTGACCGGCCTCGACTGGATGGACGCCGCCGCCTGCAAGGGCTCCGCCACCAGCCAGTGGTTCCCCTCCAGCGGGAAACTGTCGGCACGCAACCTGGACGCCATCCTGCTGTGCCGCACCTGCCCGGTCAAAACCCACTGCCTCCAGCACGCACTGGAGCACGCCGAGGTCGGCATCTGGGGCGGGCTCACCGACGAGCAACGCCAGGCCATGCGCACCCGCACACCACGCCAGCCCTCGCCGTGCGGAACATCGGGGGCTTACCGTCGCCACAACCGCGCAGGGGAGACGTGCGACATGTGCCGGGCCGCCGAATCACGCCGCCGCCGCCAGCATCGGGTCACCTCATGAAGGGGGATCAACTCTGGCCGTCGCGGTGCCGACGGTGCGCGAACTGGTGGGTGCACACCTGCTGGCCCGCTGAGCGTTTCGACGTGATCGCCCGGATCTGCCCGACCTGCATCGCCAGGTTCGCACCCGTGTGGGGTGCGGCGTGAGCGCTTCGCTGTGCAGCAAGGGATGTGGCCGCCGAGCGGTCAGGCGCGGCTGGTGCTCATCGCACTACAACCAGCAACGCGAACGGATGATCGCCTACGGCCGATGGGAGGTCGTCTACGTCGACGCCGAACCCGTGCGCGCCCATGTTCGCCAGTTGCAGTCGGCCGGACTCGGGCTGCGGCGCATCGCCGAACTCGCATCGGTGAACCGCTCCCAGCTGCACACCCTGCTCAATGGGAGGCGGGAACGCGGAACCGGACCATCCCGCCGGGTGAGCCGCAACATTGCCGCGAAACTCCTCGCGGTCGCCATCCCCGACGCCCCGCACCGGTTCGCGGCCGACCGCCGCGTCATACCCGCGGTCGGCACAGCGCGCCGACTTCAGGCGCTGGTGGCCATCGGGCACACCCAGTCCTATCTGTGCTCACGGATCGGCGTCACCGCCCCGAACGGCACCCACCTGTTCGCGGGAAGCCGGCCAGTCACCGCCGCCACCGCGCGACGGGTGGCCGCCCTGTTCGATGAGTTGCAGCTGACCCCAGGCGATTCCGCCCGGTCCCGCCATCGCGCCGCCTCCAAAGGCTGGGCGCCGCCGCTGGCGTGGGACGAGGACAGCATCGACGACCCGGCTGCGACACCGAACCTCGGAGCGGACCTCAAGGGCGGCTTCCTGGACAGGTACGAGGAACTGGTCGACATGGGGCTCACACAGGTTGAGTGCGTAGCCCGAATGGGTGTCGCGCCGGAGTCGCTTGTGCGGCAGCTCGACCGGTACGGAATCGCGGTATCGGCAGGGCTTCGCAACCTTGAGCGCGAACACCGGAAGCGGATCGCCTCATGACCTGCGCTCTCCCCGGCTGCCGCAACCCCGCCACCGAGGCGGGGGAGATGTGCGCGGCATGCGGGCATTGGCTGCGGTCCGCCACGACTCGGCTGACCGCCGACGACATCCGCGCGAGAGACGAATACGTCCAACGGGCATACCAGCAACAAAGGAGCAAGCGATGAGTGAGGAACTGCTCGACCGGATCGCGAATGTCATGGCCGATACAGCGCAAGCCATGTGCGAATCGTGGGACCGCACCGGCGTCCCACCGTGGCAGGGGGAGTGCGACTTCGGGCCTATCGCCGACGCGGCGCTCCGTGAACTGGGCCTGTCTCACGCTGGGAGCCAAACGACGAATACCGAACTGAGCGCCCGGATCGCGGCGGTTATGGAAGCGCACGACGTTAACAGCGACTGCCAGTGCCACGACTACATCACCAACTGGTTTGACCACATGGCCGACGCGATCCTCGCCATGCCCGGTATCGCCGTGGTCGAACTGCCTGAACCGGTCTACGGGCCAGATGGCGGCGGTCAGTTCGGTTGGGATACCGCCATTTCAACGGTCACGGCAACACCCGACGAGGACGGCTACTGGTCAGTTTGGGATCAGGACTTCCAGATGGAACCTCACGAGGCCCGTGACCTCGCCGCCGCTCTCCTGGCTGCAGCCGAGTACGCGGAGCGTGACCAGTGACTGACACCCTGCGCGACCGGATCGCGGACATCGTGGCCCACGAGGACCTACCTGGCGCATGGGACACCGCGCTGGCTGCCGCCGACGCGATCCTCGCCCTGCCCGGTATCGCCGTGGTCGAACTACCGGAACCGGATCACCATGAGCCTGCCGCCGACGATGTGAACGGCTATGTCGAGTGGCACTACCCGCACGGGAGCATCGCCGTCACTGATGACGGGACGATCATGTGGGAGCGCTGGCATATCCACGACCCATCTAGGGTTCGCGCCGCCGCTGCCGCTCTCCTGGCTGCCGCCGACTACGCGGAGCGTGAGCAGTGAGCGAGTGCAAGCACTGTGGCCGTGCGATTCACACTGGATCGCCTGATCGCGGCTATGTCCATCGGGGTGATTGGGGCGGTGCGAGTAAGAGCCGCTGCGATCCTGATGAGAGCGGCCTCCCGTATGGGTACAACGCCGCTCCTGTTGGGGAGCCGTGCCAGTGGCCGTGCATCGGCGCGGAGCGTGACCAGTGAACTACACGCGCATGAATATGTGGATTCGGACCAATTCCGGTGAGGACAAGTGCGTTCAGTGGTGCCGCGATTGCGGCGCGCTGGTCGTGGACAGGGCCAGGCACGACGAGTGGCACGAAGCGGAGCGTGAGCAGTGACCGCGTTCACCACCGACGACATTGCTCTCGGTATCGAGATCCCCGGCGTGTACGACGGGACTGCCTGCTGGCTACTGAAGGACGGAACCCTCGTCAACAGGTTCGCGGGCCAGGACGGTTGGGGCAGCAGGGCGCAACGCGTCGATGAGTGGATCGCCAAGCACGGCGACCAACTCCGCGCGGACAACCAAGACCTACTCGAACCAAGGCGTGAGCAGTGACCCTCGCCCAGTCCCCGTCGCCAGTCTGCCTGTGCGGGCACCCCTTCCACGCGGGGACGTGCAACTGGCGCCCAAGTGCAGACACGCACGGAGTCCTCTACTGCCACTGCCCCGACGGCGAACTGGACGGAGACCGATGACCACTTATTTCTACGCACAGTTTCGCGTCGTTCCTTGCTCATATTGCGGCGCTCAAATCGGAGAACACTGCCGCAACCGCAAAAAGCCTCAACTGTGGGCGCAGCCGCACGCGGACCGAATCAGGGTCGCCGCGATGGAGCTGAGGCGAGCAAGCCAAATCCGACCACGACGGGACGGCGACCGATGATGTGCTGGCACCGCTGGGGGCTATGGAAAGTGATCAGGGAAGTCTCGTACGAGGACACCAAGAGGATCACCTTCTTGCAGCAGCGTGATTGCACGAAGTGCGGACGGAGACAGGTGAGTTGGGCAAAGAGGGGTGGAAAACAGTGACTGATCCTGCCGTCGAAGCAGCGCAACGAGCGTGGGATGCAGGATTCCCCGGGTATCCAAGAGACTCCGGTCTCATTGCCGCTGCCCGCGAGGCGTTGGCTCCGTTGCGGGAACTGCACCGACCGTTCGACCGCCGAGCGTCGATCTATCCGATCCCCAACGATCCACACACCGTCGTGTGCAACCACTGCCTTGGGCCCATCGATTGGCCTTGTCCGACAGCCAGACTCATCTACCGAGAGGACGAACTGTGAGCGAGGAACGCCCCGCATGACGCAGGACTTACCTGGCGCACTGCTGGCCCGGGACAAGCTGCTCGCAATGGCCGCCGATCCCGATCTGACTGGAGATGCCGAACTGTTCGCCTTCTGCCTGCTGGCCCACTTGACCGAGAAACGGCTGACGGGCCGGAATAACAACTGGATTGAAGCAGTCGGCGAGATGATGTCACCGGACGCCGATCACGGGGCATGGAGTTGCCGTCGGGTCATAGCAAAAGACATCCCCCGCTACGAACCACCAATCCTGAAGACCCGCGGCTGCATCGCTCTGAAATCCCGCGGCCCCAACGCCGGAAAGCCCTGCGGTAAGGGCGGGTCCACATGGTTGGACCGCGACCCAAGCACAGGGGAGGCGCGTTGGCTGAGCTACTGCCCCCGACACATGCCAGCAGGTGCGCATCAGTCGCGCCAGGACCGGCACCGCCATTGGGAGCTGAATGGAAAGCCAATGCCACCGGCGAACACGGGCGGCGTCCTAGCCAGGTACTTCAGCACTAACTGGGCGAAGATGTACGCGTGGGCCGACCCGCACACGGAGCCCTCGTCTACAGGTAAGCCTGCAACCCCGCCGAAACCGCGACTGTCCGTCATTCGCGGAGGGCTGTCGTGACATCACGACGTGTATTCAGCGCCCCTCGGCATGGTGCCGGAGTTGGCGAACCCATGACTTGCTCGGTTCGGTCGCGGATCAACGCGGCACCTGTTTCTCACCGCAAAGACGCGACCATGATGCCGTCCTCATTCCACGGCGAGTCGCGTTCTGTCCCGGCGACCGAACCGAGCAACCAGTGACGAAGCCCGTGGCACTCCGATTCGATGACGGCGGCCTGGTGTGGTGCAAGTGGGGCGCCGTTAAGCACGGCAACCCGCGCCCCGACCGCGGCGAGATTGGACACCTGATGCTCATTCCCGCCAGATATCTGCGCGAGTTGCTTAAGGGGTCACGGGAATGGCCACACGGCACACACAGCGTCACCGTCGACGGGCGCCGCGTATTCGCCCACCACGACTACCACGGCCAGCGATGGACATGGGAACTGTTCCCTGCCTACTTCACCGACAACCTCGGGCCACCCATCTGCATCGGCAGGTGGCCCGATTGACCGACCCGCGCATCCGGCTGCTGTTCACCCGCGCCCAACTCATCGCGATGCGACGGTGCCCGGACTGCGGGTGGCATCCGCCCACCCAAGGCCATCACCCCCACTGCCAAGGAGACGCGTGAGACCCGACTGGCACCACCAGGCCGCCTGCCGCGACCACGACCCCGACCTGTGGTTCCCGCGCGCCGGCCAAAACGAACGCGTCGAACTGGCGCAGTCGATCTGCCGAGCATGCCCCGTCCTCGACCAGTGCCGCGACTGGGTCGACCGACACGACCCGCCCTACGGCGTCTGGGCCGGACTCACACAGGGCGACCGCGACACCAAACGCGGACACCGCGGCAGCTACCGCTCCGACCCGTGGATCAAAGCCGCCCTCACGCACCGCTGCGGAACAACAGCCGGCTACGCCAGGCATAGACGTAACGACGAAGAAGCCTGCCAAGCCTGCAAAACCGCCAACACCGAATACAACGCGGAACGCACACGACGACGGAGGTCGAGGAAATCCGATGCCTAATGCCGCCGGAATGATCCGCGAGTCGATATGGCGGGACGAGGACTGGCGCAAGCTGTCGCGCGGCGCCCAGGCGCTCTACATGCAGCTGCTGTCCCAGAAGGAACTCGACTGCGCCGGACTGCTGCCGCTGCAACCGGTGAAGTGGGCCAAGGGATGTAACGGGCTCACCGTCGAGGAGGTGTGGGAGCAGCTGGAGGAGTTGCAGACGGCCAGGTTTGTGTTCTTCGACGTGGACACCGACGAGTTGTTAATCAGGACGCATATCCGCAACTCGAACGTCATTAAGATCCCGAACTCTCGGGCGTCGGCGATGAGGGCGGCGAAACTGGCGGCTTCTGAGCGGCTTCGGGAGGTGTTGGCGGCCGAGTTGAGGGCTGCCGGGCGGGACGATTTTGCGCGTACCGCTGAGGAAATCAACCCTTCGGCAACGGTTAGCGAACCGTTAGCTAACGGTTCCGAAATCAACGGTTCGCTAACGGTTACGGAACCGTTAGCTAACCCACGGGTACTAGGAACGGGTACTAGGAACAGTCACCTTGGTAATTACTCAAGTAGGGAGGGGCGACCCTCCTGCCCGATTCATCCACAGGGCGACCCCGGCGACGTGAAGTGCCACGGGTGCCGGGCCACGCGGATCTGGGACGAGCAGCACGCCGCCGAGTTGGCCGCCGACGAGCTGGAGGCCAAGCGCCTCGAACGGGAGGCGGCGAAAGCGGTTGTCGCCGCATGCGGGCTCTGCGACGACGCCGGATGGCTCCTCGGCGCCGACGGCCTTCCCTGCGACCCTGCGATGCGCTGCGACCACCAGGAGGCCGCTCATGCCTGACCGCTACGGAGAAACGCCCTCAGATGCCCTCAGCCCCTCCGGGGCGTACGAGGGTGCCATCGACCGGGTTTGTCCGCTCTGCGGGGCAGCCAGGGGGCAGGAATGCACCTTCCAGACGCGCGACGAGACCGGCAGAACCGTCACACGGCGGCGGCACCACCCCTGCATCGCCAGAACCAAGACGCTGTACTGCCGCCGATGCGGCATTCCGCACGACGGCGAATGCAAACGCCAGGAGGGCACATGAGCGACACCCTGCGTGACCGGATCGCCACCGTCATCGACTGCCACACCTACAACGAATGGCACATCACCGACGACGCGCAGTGCTCATGCGGGAACAGCGGCGACCCCTACCCGACGCACGTCGCCGACGAGGTGATGGCCGTCATCGAACCCGCCATCGCAACCCAGGCCACCGACACCCGCCTGCTCGCCATCGGCTCCTGCATCGCCCTCATCGAGCACACCACCGCACTCGCCCAACAGGCCGAAACCGCCTACAACGCCGCCGTCATCGCCGAATGGTCCAACAAGATCACCACCGCCATGCGCATGGCATCCGCACACATCACAAGCTGACGACGCCAAAGCCCACAACCCACTTGGGAATCCAACATGAACAGCAACCAGAAAGGATCACCGGAAATGGACGAAGCTCGCGTGAGGGAGATTTGCCGCGAGGAGATCGCGAAAGCCGACAGGCTGCTGAGCGGAGCCTTGGGCGCCGGGATCGCAGCTGGCGCGGAAGAGGCAGCCAATGCGATCGAGATGTTGATGCTGGGATCCGGGCGCGGCGAGCAGGCGGCCGTTTTCGGCGAGTTGCTGCGGCTGGCCCGAGACAAGGAGCGAGAGATTCGCAGTCAGTTGGGGCTCGAAATCCCCGACGACATCAGCCAGCTCGGCGACGATGACCCCGATGGCGAACCCACCAGATGAGCGACCCGAGAACCCGGTGAAGCGCCAGACCTTCCGCCGTGAGCGCAGTTCCGCGTCGGTGTCCTTCGGCCAGCCGGTATACGGCAACGCCAGGATCATCGCCAACGCGACCCTCTGCGCGAACGGATTCGACGACCTCATCGAACTACTCACCGAAGCGCGCCACGCCTACCTCAACGAGAACCCGGGCGCACACATCACAGGAGGCAGCAAGTGACCAGACCGGAACGCGTGAGCGCTGACGGGCACCTCCCCGAAGCGAAAACACGGCTCACCAACGCCATATCGGCGGTGTTCGCACCCATCATCCAATCCCGTGACGGAACCCACCACGCAGCACCATCACTGTGGACACAACTCTGCGAATCTGTGGCAGGGCAAACCGGGGAACGATCCGGTTCGAAAGCCGGCATGCCCCTGTGGGTGGATGTGCTGGACCTCAAGAACGCCATCATCACCCAACTCGCAGACTGGGAACCCACCCGCGTCGCCACCATCAACAAAGTCGACCTCATCGAAACCCGCGGATGGCGACCGCAGGACTGCGAACGGATCCACACCATCGCAGCCACGATGGAATCGTGGGCCGTGTCCATCGAAGCCCTTCTGCGCCCGGAACGGCACTGGACTCTGCCCAACCCGTGCCCGGCTTGCGGCGTGCGAACCGTGTACCGCACGGTCGCCGGGGAGGAAGTCCGATGCCCCGCATTGCAAATCGGCGCATCCGGCTGCACCTGCATCCGCTGCCACACCGTGTGGCCGCCGCAGCAGTTCGAATGGTTAGCCCGACTGCTGGGGTATGAACCACATACCGCGTTGACAGGCAGCTAGACCGAATAGTGTTGCCGCTCACCCACTGTGGTGTTATCTTGTGGGCAGTAGCACAATTCTGCCCACAGGCCCCCCGACTCGGGTGGGTCTATTTTTGTGCCCAGAAAACACACAAAAATTGTTGATAGCCACACTTGACGCGCGGATCGCACGCGCCCACCAACGCCTCAAAGAGGCCCGCGCCAAAGGCCACCCATCCGTGATCGCCGAACGGGAACGCCAACTCGACACCCTCCTCGAGCAGCGCCACAACCTGGTCGTTGAATGATCCCTCGGAGGCTTGTCCGCACCGTTCCCGCCACCACCACCCCGTTCACTGAGGAACTGTGGGACACGGCCTGCCTGATGCACCCTGACTGGGAGCATGTGACGTGGCGGGATCCCGTTCCGCGCAACCAGTTCCCGCTCACCGCGCCCTATTGGGACGAGTGCGAATCCGGCGCTCAACTGGCGGATCTGATTCGCGCTGAGGACCTGTACCACCGCGGCGGGGTGTACATCGACTCTGATGTCGAGGTGCTCAAGCCGTTCGACGAACTGTGCATCCATGACGGGTTCGCGGGTTGGGAAGACCACCTGCACATCCCGAACGCCGTCCTCGGGTTCACACCAGGCCATCCCGCGCTCCTCGAGGTCATCGAGCTGGCGGTAGAGCGCCGCGGCAGGGGAACTTGGCTAGCCGGTGTCGGTGTGACAACCGAGGTGTTCAAACGGCACGACATGCTGCTACTGCCACCGGGATCGTTCTACCCGGTGCATTGGCGTGACGCGCACCGCCGGGTGGTCGACTGGGCTCAAGCCGCCAAAGACAACCCGTGGGCGTACTGCCTGCACCGGTACGCGGCGTCCTGGCACCACTGACATGACCGGCGTCACCGTCCTGTCCCGGCAGCGGGCGTGCACCGTGATCCACCCGAACATCACAATCAAAAGCTTCCGCCGAGCCGAGGACGGCGACCGTGAACTGTCGTTCTACCGCCGATTCCCGTGGGCCTGCCCGCCGCTGATCTACACAGCGCCCGGCGTGATCGTCACCGAAACCAACCCGGTAGCCGGGAACAACCCCGACCAGCAGCCCGCTCATGAGCTGTTCCAGTTGCTGCAACGACTCACCGCGAAGCATGTTCACCACCGTGATGTGCACCCGGCGAACATCGTGCTCACCGAGGACGGACCGAAGCTGATCGACTGGGAAACCGCCATCGTCGACCCCGGCCCGTCTTACGACCTGCTCGGCCCGGACGCATCCGGGATTCCGATGCCCGACGTTCATGCCGAGTGTGGGGCGCAGTGGTGGAACTCCGACGACGAGAACTCGATCCGCAACAGATGGGGCGTCGACATCAACGATCTGATGGGGACATGAGATACACCGCCGATTGGTACGCCACCGACTCGCGGTTTGACGCGATGGCATCCCGACTCGACAACCCAGCCCGGATCCTCGACTTCGGTGCGATCAACACCGACACCGCTGTAAAGCTGATCGCTAGATGGCCGGGATGTTCGGCCGTGGTGGTCGGTGACGAGATAGACAGCCTGTCCAGCACGCGAATCACGGCCATCCCGAAACGGCTCACACCATCGCAGATCGGCAAGCTCGGGCCATTCGATGTCACATTGGCGTTGTCGGTCCTGCATCACTGCGTGCAGTGGCGGAACTATCTGAACGTGCTGCGGAACTCCGCGCCCACCCTGTTCATCGAAACGGCGCACCCCGACGAAGATCTGCCGAACGCGAAGGCGCACAGGCACACCGCGGACATGATCACCGCGGTGCAGGCTATCGGTGAACCTATCGCTTCCACGGCGGGTTACGACCCCAGGTTCCAGAGAACGCTATGGCTCGTACAGTCATCCTGACACCCTTCCGGCCCACCGAGGGCCGTGAGGCGAACTGGAAGTTCGTGCAGCAGTGGATCGCTGAGCACTACCAGCACGACCACTACGTGTCCGACAACGCCGGCGCATTCTCCCCGGCGGCGGCCCGCAACAACGCCGCCAAAGCCGCCGGCAATTGGGATGTCGCCGTGTTCCACGACGCTGACACGATCGCCCATCCAGACGCTGTCGCCCAGGCCGTCGACATGGCCGCCACCTCGATGAAGATGGTGGTGGCCGCCGACAGCCACATGTATTGCTGCCCGACATCGTCGGAACGCATCCGAACCACCGGTGATGCGGGGTTCGCCCGGCCGGACAGCTTCGGCCTGCACGGCATCTACGAGAACCCGTGCTCCGGGGTGTTCGCCGTATCCCGCAAACTGTGGGACGCGGTAGGTGGATACGTCGAGCAGCTCAACGGTTGGGGCTACGAGGATCTCGTATTCCTTCAACAGTGCGGCGTTTTCGGCGATGGCAACACCTGGGTGCCCGGCCACATCACCTTGCACTTGTGGCACCCGCCCGCAGATCGGGACGCGCGCACGGAAACGAACAAGGGCGTGTGGAAGCAACTCACCCGCTACCGGCTGGCGCGGGACCGCAACGGCGCCCGACAGTATCTCGCCACACTCGGACACCTGGTGCCGTGAGAACCGTCGTCCTCGTCCCCTACAGGCCCGACGGCGGTCCCCGCGACCGCATCTGGGCCTACCTGAAACAGCATGTCTGGCAGGGCAAAACCGTCCTGGTCGGCGAGCATCGTGACGGCCCGTTCAACCGGGCCAAAGCGCTCAACGAGGCCGCCGACTGCGACTGGGATGTGGCGGTCATCGCCGACGCCGACACCTGGGTTCCGGCCCGCCAGTTCGACCAGGCCGTGTACACCGCGCGGGTCACCGGGAAGCTGGTGGCCGCGTTCAACGCCGTTGTGGAGCTGGACAAACCGGCCACCACCGCCATCCTCACCGGACGGCACACGCTCACCGATTCGCACACCTGTGAGCGGATCAGGTTGCGCGACACAGAAACGCAGTCCTGCATGCTCGCCGTCACCCGCCAACTGTGGGACTGCATCGGCGGTTTCGACGAACGATTCTGCGGCTGGGGTGCCGAAGATCAGGCGTTCTGGCATGCGGCGACCCTCCTCGGAGGTGAACCGGGCCGCATCAACGGCAACGCCTACCACCTATGGCACCCGCCGTCACGGCAGAAGTTCCGCGGCCCCGAATACCGGCGCAACCTCCAGCTGTGGCACCGCTACCAGCAGTCCCGGACAGAACAGGAACTCCGCTGTTTGCAATCGGCGTCGTCGCCCACACCAGCAGGAACCAGCAGGCCCGGACACTGAGCGACATCGTCAACGCCGACTGCCTATCGGTCGACGACGGCACCCTCGGCTGTGAGGCCAACCACCACGACATACAAGCCAGCCTCGCGGACCTGCCTACAACATGGTCGGTGGTGCTCGAAGACGACGCCGAACCGATACCCGGATTCATCGAGCAGCTACACCAAGCGCTACCTATGAGTCCATCACCCATTGTCAGCTTCTACCTCGGGCGCCGCCGCCCACCGCAGTGGCAGAACCGAATCCTCGCGGCCATTGGCGAAGCCGCCAACACCGACTCCCCGTGGATCGTCTCCACCCACCTGCTCCATGCGGTCGCCTACGCCATCCGCACAAGCCTGCTACCCGGCCTTCTAGCTCACGAATCCGCCCATCCGATAGATGAGCACATCGGCGACTGGGCCAGACGCCACGGACACACGGTGGCCTACACCGTGCCGTCGCTGGTCAACCACGCCGACCTGCCCACCATCGTCAAGCACCGCGATGGCCAGCCACGCAGGCCCGGACGCAGGGCATGGACTGTGGGCAGCCGGGAATCATGGAGCAGTCGAGCAGTGGTGATGACATGAGGAGCACGACCCGCCGCGACCGCCATCGCAAACTGGTCGCCAAGGACGAGCCGGACTGCCACATCTGCGGCCAACCCATCAACTACCAAGCCCACTACCTCGACCCAGCCAGCTTCACCATCGACCACATCACGCCAATCAACAGAGGCGGCACCGACACCCTCGACAACCTCGCCGCCGCGCACCGGGGTTGCAACCGAACCAAATCCGACAAAGTCGCCGCCGGCGTCGACTTCATCACCGACCGCACCTGGTAGGCCCCTGACCTGCGGAAACGCCAAGCCACTGACCAGCGACGATGCCGAGGCCCTGACCTGCGGAAACGGGGGCGGCACCCCCCGCCCCCGGGGTTGCCTCCGCTACTCGGGGCTTAGGCGCGCCGAGGGGGAGCCCCGAAAAACGACCAAGAAAGGAGCTGACCGCTAATGGCCGCTCGCGTCATCTCCATTCACGGGAAGGATCCGAAGGCCCCGCCGTGGAAAGAGCTCGGGTTTGAATCTGAGCGGGACATGCTCATCGACGACCTGAAGAACTTGGACCGGCGGATCAAGTCTGCGGATACTGCGGCGCACGCGATTTCGGCGCTGTCGAAGCGTAAGCAAGAGGTTTACGAGCAGATCAAACAGCTCGACAACGGATCTGACCCAGCCAACATACTGGACGATTCCGAGGACGAGGCATGGGATGCCCAAGGCTGATGGCCTTGTCCCCGGCGCTCGCCATGTAGTCATCCCTGACGGAATCGTCTCATCGGCGTGGCCGAGAGTGAAGGGCACTTGCCGCAACATCGGGTGGGGGTTCGATCCGTGGCAGGACGCGATAGGCCGGCTAATCCTTGCGAAGAAGGATGGCGGCAAGTGGGCTTCTGACCTGTCGATCCTTTCGATACCTCGACAGGTGGGGAAGTCGTATCTGCTTGGCTGCGTCATATTCGCGTTGGCACTTCTTGAGCCTGGCCTACGCATCATCTGGACTTCGCACCACACCGCGACGACCGAAGAGATGTATGAGTCCATGAAGGAGTTGACCTTTCATAAGAAGGTTGCTCCGCATGTAGTCAAGTGTGTTGCCCTGCAAGGTTCGCGCTGGCGTATTCAGTTCAAGAATGGTTCTCGCGTTGATTTTGGTGCCAGGTCGCAGGGTTTTGGTCGCGGCAAGGCGAAGGTTGGCGTTCTTGTTCTTGATGAGTTTCAGCACATCACGGGGCGTGCGTTGGCGAACCTTGCGCCGACGACGAACACGGCAGAGAACCCGCTGATTCTGTGCGCTGGAACGCCGCCAGGGCCGGAGGTGAGCGGAGAGGCGTTCACTATGCGTAGGACGGCGGCGCTAGAGGAAATCTCTAACGATTCGCTCTATGTCGAGTTTTCGGCGGATGAGCACGCCGACCCGAATGATCGTAGGCAGTGGGCTAAGGCGAATCCGTCGTTCCCGAAGCGGACTCCCGAGCGGGCAATCCTGCTACTAAGGAAGATCCTTGACGAGGACGACTTCCGTCGTGAGGCGTTGGGTGTCTGGGATGAGGTCAGCGCGCATAAGCCGTTGGTGACTCCGCAGCAGTGGAAGCAGATGGCCGATGTCGGACCCGCCGATGATGTTCGCCCGGACGCGCTCGGTGTGGACATGTCCCATGGCCGGGACATTAGTGTGGCGGGTTGTTGGATTGAGGGCGAGAACGCTCATATTGAGCAGGTATGGGCTGGCTCAGACCCAGCGGCATGCCTCGAGTGGCTGGCTGGGCGGGCGGGCCGCCGGGTGCCGGTGGTGGTGGATCAGGCATCCCCTGCTGCCTCCTTCCTGCCGGAACTGAAGGCCCGTAAGTGCTCGGTAGTGTCGACCTCGGCGGCGAACATGGCGCAGGCATGCGGGTTACTGGAGAACCGGATCACGACCGACACGTTGACGCACGGTGCGCAGAAACCGGTCACTGACGCGATCCTCGGCGCCAGGCGGCGACCGATCAGGGACGCGGGAGGTTGGGCGTTGGACCGCTCGGATCCGACGAGCGCGATCTATCCGATTGTTGCGGCCGCGCTGGCCCTATTTGGGGCTACATCTAATCAGCGTTCAAAGGGTTTAGGGAAGGTGGTGGTGTTGCGGTGAGCATCGCGAACCTGATCGCCACCACCGGCCCTATTGCCGGGCTGAGCGATGATGAGAAGGCGGCGTTCTCCGAGCTGTGGTCCGTGTGGACTTCGAAGCTGCGCCGCAACATGCTGCGGAAGCAGTATTACGAGCAGCGAAACGTCCTCAAGGACTTGGGCATCGCTATCCCGCCGCATCTAACCGACCTGGAGTTGGTGTTGGGCTGGCCGGCGAAGGCTGTTGATGTGTTGGCGCGGCGGTGCCGTGTGGATGGGTTTGTGTCGCCTGGGATGTCCGGCGATGATGACCCGTTCGGGGTGCAGGATGCCTGGCTGCGTAACGATTTGCATATCGAGATGCCGCAGACGATCCGGTCTGCGTTGAAGTACTCGTGTGCGTTTCTGTCGGTGACGCGGGGTATGGCTTCACTAGGGGAGCCAGAGGTGATGATCACGTCACACTCAGCGTTGTATGCGGCGGCGACGTGGGATGCGGCGCGCCGCAGACTGGCAACGGCTTTGACGGTCACCGACATGGATTCGGCCGGACGGGCGACCGGGTGGGTGATGTTCCTGCCTGGTGTGACGATCCGCGCGGTGTTCGACAACGGATGGATGATCGACCGGTTCGAGCACACGTTGGATCGGCTGCCTGTTGAGGTGATTCCGTTCGCCCCGGACCTGGACCGTCCGTTTGGGTGTTCGCGTATCTCGCGCGCTGTGATGGGGTTGTCAGATTCGGCGCTTCGGACTCTGTTCCGCATGGAGATTCATGCGGAGTTCTTCTCGTCGCCGCAGCGGTATGCGATGGGCGCCGATGAGTCGATGTTCCAGGATGCCGACGGCAATCCAATCTCGCAGTGGCAGGCGATCATTGGGCGTGTGTGGGCTGCTGGTCGTGACCCGGACACAGGGGATGTTCCGCAGTTGGGGCAGTTCGCTGCCACGTCGCCGCAGCCGCATACGGATCAGTTGCGGACGTTGTCGGCTGCGTTTTGTGCGGAGTCTTCGATTCCTTTGTCGGAGTTGGGGATTGTGCATGATGCGAACCCGACGTCGGCCGAGGCGATTGAGGCGGCTGAGCGTCCTTTGGTGCAGATAGCGCGGGACACTCACGATAACTTCGGGCCGCGGATAGCGCGCGCGATGGTGACGGCGGTGCAGATCCGTGACGGCTTAGATGAGCCGTCACCAGAGCTGTTGAGGTTGACGACCCAGTGGCGCGACCCGGAGGAGATTCCACAGTCGTCGTCCGGCGACTTCCTGATCAAGCTGATTCAGGCTTTGCCTTGGTTGGCTGAGTCGCGGATTCCGTTGGAGCAGTTGGGGTGGAGCGCGGACACCATCGAGCGGGCTTTCGCCGACAGGCGGCGCGCGAATGTGACTGGGCTGTTGCAGCGGATACAGCAGCCGGAGCTGAATGGCGATCTCGGCTCCTGAGCGTCAGTACCTGCTGAGCCAGGTTGGCCGGCTGGCTGATTCGGATTTGTTGCGGCTATGGAGGGCTGCCGAGTTGTCCGATGTGGACTTTTTCGCGTTCGTCGTGGATGGGTTCCCGGATTTGGTGGACCCCTACCACCAGGCGGCTGCGATGCTCGCGGCGAACTGGTTCGAGGAGTCTTTGCCTGCGTCGACTTACGTCGCGAGGGTGATTGACCCGTTGCCGGTCGAAAAGTTGGCGTCGTCGGCCCGGTGGGCGCTCGGCGGTGATGGCGAGCAGGGGTTGGCGCGGTTGCAGGGCACGTTGCAGCGGGCCGTGTTCGACGGCGCCAGGGATACGACGTTGCTGAATGTTCAGGCGACGGGGTCTGGTTGGGCTAGGTATGCGTCGGCGACTGCGTGCGAGTTCTGTCGGATGCTGGCGACCAGGGGTTCGGCGTATCGGAGCCGGGACACCGCTGCGACGAAGGTTCACGACCATTGTTCGTGTATCCCGGTCGAGGATCGCGACAACAGCTATGAGCCACCTGACTATGTCGCCAAGTGGCAGGACGAGTACATCGCAGCCCGTACCGCAGCGGGCTCCGGTGACACCAAAGAAATCTTGGCTGCCTGGCGGCAGCTGGGCGTCTAGCCGAAACGGCACCAGACGCGAACCCGCAACGGGAAAGTAAGGGATCAAACATGCCTGATGAGGACACGACAGCGGAAACCGCAACGGAGACCGCCGAGACACCTGAAGCACCGAAACCCACTGAAACGGTGGAGTTTTGGAAGCAGAAGGCCCGCGAACAGGAGAAGAAGGCCAAGGAGAACGTCGCAGCCCGACTGGAGCTCGACGAACTCAAGAAGGCCCAACTATCCAACGAGGAGAAGCTCGCCGCGGAGTTGGGGGAGGCCGCGCAACGCGCCGCCCGCGCCGAGGCCGAGGCCCTGCGGTGGCGTATCGCCGCCAGGCATGGCATCTCCGATGAGGACGCTGAGTTGTTCCTCACTGGTTCCGATGAGGAGACCCTGTCCCGGCAGGCCGAAAGGTTCCGGGAGCTTGCGGTGAAGCCGCAGAAGGGCACTCATGTGCCGGGCATCGGTAACAAGCCGAGCGCCCCGGCTTCCATCGCCGATCAAATCGCGGCTGCTGAGCAGTCTGGCGATCAGGCGTTGGCGATCCGACTGAAAGCGCAGCGGCTCGCCGAGCTGGCGCGCAACAACCACTAGCCGAAAGGTAGAAGATCATGGCCGGTATCACCGGTATGGGCACGACTTTCAATCTGCCCAACTTTGTTGGGGAGCTGTTCAATGTTTCCCCGGAGGACACCCCGTTCCTGTCCGCCATCGGCGGCCTGACCGGTGGTGTGGCCGTCAACTCGACGGTGTTCACCTGGTCGAGCTATGACCTGCGGGACGCCGAGGATGACCGTCAGCGGCTGGAGGGCGCGGATGCGCCGACCGCTGAGGGCCGTGTCCGTGCGGCGGGGTCGAATGTGCTGGAAATCCACCAGGAGCAGGTCGCGGTGTCCTACACCAAGCAGGCCGCCACAAATCAGTTCTCCAACGTGGACGGCGACCCGTTCATCGGCGGCGGGAACGCGGTCACCGACGAGCTCGGCTGGCAGTTGCAGCAGGAGTTCAAGCAGATCGCCCGCGACGTGGAGAAGTCGTTCATCACCGGCACCTACGCACTGCCGGCGGACAATTCCACCGCACGGTCGACCCGCGGCCTGCTGGAGGCCATCGAGACCAACGAGGTCGACCTCTCCGATGAGGTGCTGACCGCGGAGGATGTTCTCGATCTGATGCAGGAGGTGTGGGAGAACGGCGGCATTCAGGAGTCGGAGACCCGCACCCTGCTGGTGAACGCCACCCTGAAGCGGAAGCTGACGGCCCTGTTCATCACCGGCAAGTCCTACCAGGAGCAGACCCGAAACGTCGGCGGCGTGAACCTCCAGGTGATCGAAACCGATTTCGGTCGGACGAACATCATGCTCAACCGGTACGTTCCGGCTGACACGATCATCGTCGCCTCGCTGGAGGATTGCGCCCCGGCGTTCCTGGAGATCCCCGGCAAGGGGCATTTCTTCGCTGAGCCGCTCGCCAAGACGGGTGCTTCGGAGAAGGTGCAGGTGTACGGGGAGATCGGTTTGCGTTACGGCAACGAGCGCAAGCACGGCAAGATCGTCAACGCTGCTGCGAGCTCTGGCTCCTGACGATGGCGCTGGCTTCTGATGCTGATGTTGAGGCTGCTCTCGGGCGGGTTTTGACTGAGGCTGAGGATGTTTCGACGTTGCTGGAGACGGCATCGGATCTTGTGTGCGGCTATCTCGGCTACACGCCTGATCCGGTGCCTGATCCGGTGGCGCGGGTGGTCGCGGACATGGTTGCTGCGGTCATGGTGAAGCCCTCTACGACGACCGCGGATTATCAGGCGTCGGGTTACAACGTGTCCCGTGAGTTCGCGAATGTTCGGGTTGGGGTGGAGTCGCAAACCTCGACGGGGCCGTGGCTGACTGCGGCGTTGCGGATGCGGTTGCGTCCGTTCCGGCGTGGCGGTCGGACGGCGTTCTCCATTGATCTCGCACCTGAGGTTGAGGAGGGGTCGTGATCCGTGTTCACACCACGAAGGCGGTGCATGACTTCCCGGCCGGGACGCGGTTCTCCACCGAGGAGGAGTACAACAACCTGTGCATTTGGGCTGGCGCCGCCGAGTTGTTGGCGGTGTTCGCCGACGGCATGTGGGTGTTAGCGGAGTTCGCTGATGGCGGTTAGCGTGCGGGTGAAGTTCCGCCGCAACGGGTTCTATGAGGTGCGGCGGGCGGAGAAGGTTGTCGCGTTCCTCGAGGCCGCCGGGCAGCAACTGATGACGGACGCTAACGCCACCCTGAAGGAGGGTCGCGGCTATCGGATGTCGTCGTCGCAGGGCCGCCGGAAGCCTCAGGGCCGCTGGGCTGTCCGCGTCTACACATCGAGCAACCACGCGAAACGCTCCAACGCCAAGCGCAACACCCTGCTCCGCGTCCTGGGAAGTCAGTAAGTGTTCGTGTACCCGACTCCGAAACCTGCCGTGCTGGTCGCCATCACCGTTCTCGCTGAGGCGTTCGGGGAGTACGCGTCGGTGTCGGCGAAGCTCCCGATCAAGCGGCCCGCCGCGTTCGTTCGGGTCTCCCGGGTTGGCGGCGGGCTGGCCAACGTCGCGTCGGACACTGCACGGATTCTGGTCGAGTGTTTCGCTCGTGATGTCGCCCAGGTGGAGTCGATGCTCAACACCGCCCGCACCGCGCTGCGGAACGCCGGCGGCACCACCATCAGCATCGGCGATGAGGAAAGTGCCTCGATCAGGGGTTGGGGGAACGAGAACATCGTGAACGACTTCCCGCACCCCGACATCGTCGATTTCGAGCGCGGCCAACTGACCGGCGACTTGACAATAAAAGCTAACTGAGACAACCGAATACGAAAACTTCATAACAACCTTCCAGGCCGTCCCAGTTTGTGCCTGAAAGGGGCATTCGATCATGGCCGATTCCGGAAACATCTGGGCCGCAACTATTCCTGCCGATGGGGCAGCCGTGTACGCGGCACCGCTCGGCACCGCCCTCCCCACCTCCGCTACCGCAACCCTCGACAACGCCTTCGTCGACCTGGGATGGGTGTCCGAGGATGGGGTCGTCAACTCGATTTCCCGTGACATCACCAAGCACCGCGCGTGGGGTGGCGAGGTCGTCAAGGTCACCCAGGACAACTACACCGAAACCGTCACCCTGACCCTGCTGGAGTCCTCCGCTGACGTGCTGGCCGTGGTGTACGGCGCGGACAACGTCACCGAGGCGGGTGACACCCTCGCGGTGGAGCATTCCCGGCTGATGCTGGAGCGGCAGTCGTTCGTCATCGACTTCGTTGACGGTGAGCGGGCCGGGCGGATCGTGATCCGCGAGGGCCAGGTAACCGAACTCGGCGATGTCACCTACGTCCACAAAGAGCTGACCCGGTACGAGATCACCATCGACGTGTTCAAGCCCGAGTCCGAGGACAACGCGGTCGTCACCTACTTCGACTACTCGCCGGGCAGCTAACCCCAATCTCCCCGGTGGGTGGTGCCTGGGACGGCCTGCCACCCACCGGGGCTCTCGTCAATGTCCGTCCCAATAATTGAAAGGCCATCCCAATGAAACCCATCATCGGCGCTAATCATCGCGCTGCCCGCATGGAAATCGTTCTGCCGGTTGATGCTTCCGGCGAGTACGCGTTCGATGAGGCCGGGAAGCCAATCAGAGGGCGAACCCCCTTGTCGTTCACCGTGCCCCGTTTCGACTGCATGAGCCGGGACCAGTTCAAGCAGTTGAACAAGGAGCTCGCCGACATCGACTCGCGGGTCGATGACGATGGGGAGCCGCTGAGCCCGCAGGAGCGTGGGATCGCCACTGTGGTCGCGATGGTGCGACCGTTCGTGGACTCGGAAACCCTCGCTGTGGTCGAGGGCCTGTATCTGTTCGAGTTGGAGCAGATCGCCGAACGCATTCAGGACGCATCCAAGATCACGTTGGGGGAATTGCTGGCCTCGACCAGCTCCTAGACGAGCATGGCGGGGCCGTCAACTACGACCTGATCTGTAAGGCGGGGATCACGCTCGCTGGTATCGGTGAGCAGTTCACTTGGTGCGACCTTCGGGATTTCGTCGCCCACCTGCCGCCGACCGAGGATTCCGGCCTGTTCCGGGCGCAGCACCCGAAGTCGTGGTGGTGGACGCCGAAAATCGAGTTTTTGGCGGCCATTCTGAATGCCGCCCAATGGGCGAACTGGCAGCGCGGCGGCGGCAAGGGCGACAAGCCGCGCCCGGTGAAACGCCCCAAAGAAGCACCCAAAGCGGGGCCGAAAACAGCCGAAGAACTGGCGGGCCGCCGAAGCAGGGTTCGACGCAGAGCAGGAGGTGACTGAGTGGCCATCGAGTTGGCGACAGCATATGTGTCACTAGTCGGTGAAACCTCCAAGCTAGAGAAGTCTGTCTCCGACGCACTGAAGACCGCGGGGAAGTCCGCTGATGCGGCGGGCAAGGACATGGGTGGCCGGCTGGCCCGCACGGCGTCGAAGGCGCTGAAGGATGGGTGGCGCCCCGACCAAGACATCATGTCCGGCATCCCCAACACCCGCTTGGATCGTGTGGGCGCCCGCATTGGGCAGCTCATCGGCAAAGGTGTCGCCGGCGGGCTAAAGGCCCAGCAGCTGGGTCGGGAGTTCGGGAACAGCTTCGCCTCGGGTGCGGGGTCCATCGGTTTGGGGTCGGTGATCTCCGGGTGGCGCAGCGACCTGGCTGGACAGTCGAACAAGCTGGGTTACGTTGCGGGTAAGGCGCTTTCGGCGGGTTTGACGGCGGCTGTCGGGGTCGGTGTCGCTGGTGTCGGTTATGCGTTGAAGTCCGGTTTTGATCGGCTTGTCGCCCTGGACACCGCCCAGTACAAGCTCAGGCAGATCCTGAAGTCGTCCGGGAAGGACGAAAAGGAGTTCGACAAGATCTTCCGGTCGATCCAGTCGAGCGTCGAGGGGACGCCGTTCAGCCTGGATCAGGCGTTCGGTACCGCTGTGCAGGCCATCGGCGCCGGGTCGGAGGACATCGAACGGTTCATGAAGAACGTGGCCGACGCGGCCGGGTTCGCCGGTGTCGACCTCGAACGCATGGGTCTGGTTTTCAATCAGGTTCTCGCCAAGGGGAAGCTGACCGGCGAGGAAACCATGCAGCTGATGGAGGCGGGGCTTCCGGCGCGGTCGTGGATCCAGAAGTCCTACAACCTGACTTCCGAGCAGTTCGACAAGATGCAGGAGCAGGGCGAGATCACTCTCGACATGCTCCAGCGGTCGATTGAGGATCATGCGCCGGGGATGGCGAAAGCCCTCGGGAACACGTTGCAGGGCTCCATCGACAAAATGAAGGCCGCGTTTGCCCGCACCGGCGCGAACCTGTTGGCGGCGATCTTCGGCGGCGAGACGGGCGACGAAACCGAGGGCGTGAAAACCGCTGTTCAGCGGATCACCGAACAGCTCAACAAACTCAACGACTGGATCATCGCGAACAAGGATCAGATTCGCGAGTACTTCCTGACCGCGAAGGACATCGCGCTCCAGCTGGGCGGCGCGATAGGTGAGATCGCGGGTTTCCTCAAAGAGCACCCCGGTCTCATTCAGGCCGTGGTTGCCGCGTTTGTGGCGTGGAAGGCCATTGAGGGTGTCGCAGCGCTGACGACCGCGCTGAAGACGATCAGCACTTTGCTGGGTGTGACGTTGCCGGCGTCGGCGGCGACGGGGGCGGCGTCGATGACCGCCAGTTACGGCCCGCTGCTGGCGCTGTTGGGGAAGTTGGCGTTGATCGGTCCTGCTGCCGTCCCGAACACGAGGGATGTGCGGGACTCGATGGACGACAACACCCGCCGCGCCTACGACGACGCGATGGCCCGCGGTGACCTGGACGCGATGAACGATATTTTCAATCAAACGTTCACGGTTGATCCGATCACTGGCGAGCAGTCCATCGGCTCGTACAACATTCCCGGCGGGGGCGGCCCTAATGCTTCGCGGGAGCGTCGTGGGTTGCCGCCGATCAACGCGGCGGCGGACATTCTCGGGGGGATGTTCGGCGCGTCGGGGGGGAACGTCACCGCCGGTATGGGTGTTCCGGGTACGGCGGGGCGTGGATTCTTCAACTCGCGGCGGGCATCGGACTGGCTCGACCAGCGCACCGACGCGGCGCTCCTGTCTAACGTCCCGGCTGGCCGCTACACCCAAACCGCGGGCGCCGACCTCACCCAGGGATTGGCAGACTGCTCAAGCTCCATCGAGGATCTGATCAACATTCTCGACGGACGGCCGACGGCCGGTAGGTCGATGTCCACCCACAATGCGGCGTCATGGTTGGCGGCCAGGGGGTTCCGGCCTGGCACGGCGCCTGGTGCGTTCAACGTGGGATTTAACTCCGGGCACATGCAGGCGACGCTGCCGGGTGGCACGAACTTCAACTGGGGATCGGACGCATCGGCGGCCAACCGTGGGATCGGCGGGTCTGGTGCCTACGATCCGGCGCTCACGCAACGCTATTACCGCTACGACACGGGCGGATGGCTGCCGCCCGGTGACACCCTGGTCAACAACGACACCGGTAAGCCGGAACTCATCCTCAATCCCGACCAGCAGCAGGCGTTGGCAGACTCCGGGGTCGATCCGAACACGATCCTGCACGGCACCGGCCAGGCCGCGAAACCCGGCCCCGACGAGGCCCCTGTCGTCGGGGCCGGTGATCCGTTGGACGCGTCCCGGTTCGGCGGCTTCGTACCTACCGCGGCAGGGAACACCGGCGTGGCCGGAACATCCTCCGTCGCTGGGCTTCTCAACCTCGGCAACGAGGTTGTCGGCGGGCTGATCGACACCGGCGCCAGTCTCGCGCAGACAGCCATATCCGCGGCCGCTTCCGCTGGTGCCGCCGGTGGGACGATGGGCGCCGGTGCTGCTGCCGGCCCGGCTGCTGGGGCTGCCGCGTCATATGGGATCCAGGTGGCCGCGCAGGTTGGTAAGCGTCTGTCGTCCTACGGATTCCAGATGGCGTCGATTGGCGCGGATTCCCTTATCGCGCAGCTGATGCCGTTCGGTGCGCCTCGCTGGCTCGGCTACGACTACACCCAGTTTGCACCTTCGGTGAGTGGCCTCATGGAGGCGGGCACCACGTCCATTGAGAAGCTTGGCGGGGCGGCCATTCAGGATCACTTCGCCAGACAGAATCAGCAGGCGCCAACGGATCCGTCGCAGGTGCCTGGCGCGGCTCCTGATGTGCCGCCGTCTGGCCAGGATCCGTTCGGCGGAACCGTTGGGGCTGTCGGCGCGCCAGCCGCCCCACCCCCGCCACTGGGAGGAACAGCGACCGCGCCGCTCCCCGTCCCGCCAGTGAACGTCTACGACACCGGCGGCGTTCTGCATCCGGGCACGTTGGCGTTCAACGCGTCCCGCCGCCCGGAGCGTGTATTGACGGATCAGCAGTGGAAGGCGCTGGAGAACACGAACACGGCCCAGTCGCAGCCACTGGTCAGTATCGGGGCGATCAACGGGTTCTCC
>JAGQGZ010000060.1 GCA_020432105.1 Dehalococcoidia bacterium
ATGGGTGCCGACAGTGTCCAGAGCATCGTCTCCACCATGCTCGTGTCGACCCGGCATCCATTGCCCGTGCGGTCCCTCTGGCGGAGTGCGGCTGCCACTGCCGTCGTCATCACCAGCGCACAGACGGGGTCGGTCCAGGCCCAGCCGATTGTCGGCTGGCGATTGGGAAAGCCATTCACTGCGGAGAAGCCGGAGAAGGCCTGCACCAGCGTCCCGTAGGCCACCATCCCGGCATCCGGGCCCTTGCGTCCCATACCGGAGAGCGAGATGTAGATGAGCTTCGGGTTCACCTCGGCGAGTTCTTCCCAGCCCAGCCCGAGACGATCCATCACGCCGGCTGCGAAGTTCTCCACCAGCACATCGGAGCGCCGCACGAGGTCCAGCGCGATCTGCCTGCCCTCCGGTGCTTTCAGGTCAAGCGCAAGCGACCGTTTGCCCTGCCCCAGCACCGGGTGCAGGGCTCCCACCCGGGCCGGGTCCGGCCGCTTCGGGGCTTCAACCTTGATAACGTCGGCGCCCATGGCGGCAAGAAACCGTGTACATGTCGGCCCCGCGATCACCCAGCTGAAGTCGAGTACCCGCAGCCCTTCAAGCGGAAGCCCCGCAGGGTCGACCTTCTCACGCGATGCCAACGGCACGGGTGTCTCGTCGAGCAGCCCGAAGGGGTGGGCGGGGATGGTGACCGGCTTTCCCTCGGCTTCGGCGCCGATGAAGAACCCGCGTTCGGCCAGGCCTTCGTTGCCCAATAGATTGCCGGGCGGCTGCAGCGGAAAGGCCGGTATGTGCAGTGCCTGGGACTCCCGGTAGATCTCGTCAGTCGTCCGTTGGCGACTCCAGGCCAGGAGGTATGGGTAGACCTCGGTGTAGCGCTGCTGGCGCTTTTCCACTTCGCGCATCCCCGGCTCCAGGGCCCAGGCGGGACTGCCCATGTACTCGGCCCATACGTCCCACTGGTGGGTCTCACGGGGCGAAACGGCCACCAGCCCGTCCGTGGTCGGCAGAATCATCACGGTCGCGTTGCCGATGGTCGCATCGCCTGACCGGGAGGTGAGGGTTTCGCCCAGTGCCGGCCGGGCCAGTTCGTGCACGGCGATGCTGGCGAGGGCTTCCTGGATGCTTACGTCGACGACGTGGCTGCCGCCACCATGCAGCGCTGTCGCCACGCCCGCGGCCAGCGTCAACCCGCCCACGAATGCACCCTGGTCGCCGTAGGTCTTCACGGGCGGAAACTCGTCGAGATCGGGCACGGGCCCGAGCAGCAGTCGCGCAATCCCGCTGGCGTGCAGCTCTACCAGTTCTCCGCCGCGCCATTCGCGCAGGGGACCGGTCAGTCCGAAGGGCGTCGCGTAGCCAAGCACTGCCCGGGGCGCGCGTGATCGAAGCTCGGCAGGGAGGAGTGCGGCATCGCGGAGGTCGAGGTAATCGCCCGCGAGGAGGACAGCATCAGCTTCGGCGAGGCGGGGATCGAGTTCGCTGGCGTCGACAACTTGCTTCCCGGGCGCGAGTCCTACCTCGACTTCGCCACGCTCGGCTTGTTCTCTCAGCCGTACGACTGAAACGGCAGCGCCGAGTGCAGTCAATGCCCGGCCCGCGACCGACGCGGCCAGCCCTCCGCGAATCTCAACCACGCGGAGCCCCGCCAATGCCTGCCGGCTGAGGTACGAAGCCACGCCGAGAGGCTACCGCAGTCCCGGGTGAGGAAGTAGCAGGCGGCTGTAAGCGCCAGGCCTCTCCCTTGCCTACATCACCACCGCACTCTTCAGGCCGCTCTTGCCCAGCCGGGCGGAGTAGGCCTCGGCGGCGTCATCCAACGAGTAGGTGTTGGTGACCACCTGGCTCAGCGCGGGCATTCGCGATACCAGCCGGGCCGACTTCCCGTAGAGGTGGAACGGCGCGTTTTGCGTCCCGAGGATGCGCACCTCGTCGTAATGCACCCGGTTGAGGTCGAGCGTGTGAGTGGAGCCCGGCGGAAAGCCGGCGAAGAGGTTGATGCTCCCCAATCGCCGGACCAGGTCGAGGGCCGTTGGCAGGGCATCGCTGAACCCCACAGCCATGGCCACGGCCGGAAACCCTTCGCCCTCCGTCAGAGAGTCCCTGGCGGCTGCCGCATCCTCGGGCGAAACGGCCATCGTCGCCCCCAGCTTCATGGCCACAGCCCGGCGTTCGGCCACCGGTTCGACGACGAGAATGGGGGCGGCGCCGTAGGCCAGGCCGGCCAACAGATGCACCAGCCCCATCGGCCCGCCACCGACGATCGCCAGCGGCGCCCCGGCCCTCGTCTCGATCGATTCGATGCTGTTCAGCACGCAGGCCAGCGGTTCCACCAATGCGCGAACCTGGGGCGGCGTCGCCCGGTCCACGGGCAGCAACTGCCCGGTTGCGACAAGTGGCAGCGGGATGCGTACGTACTCGGCAATACCGCCGTCGAGGTCGTAGCCCAGCGTCTTCCGGCTCGGGCAACGGTTCCGATAGCCGTCCCGGCAAAAGCTGCAGGCTCCACAGGCAAGGATTGGACAGACGGACACCACCTCGCCGACGGTTGCCCTGGCACCGGGGCCGACTTCCACGACCTCACCCGACATCTCGTGCCCGGGGATCACTCCCGCGGCTGCCTTCTTCTCGCCCAGATAGACCCGGACATCGCTATTGCAGAGCCCGGTCGCATGCAACTTGAGGATCACTTCGCCGGGACCGGCGACCGGGTCATCCACCGTATCCAGGGCTACCCGCCCGGGCTCGTAGAATCGAAGAGCTTTCATAGCCCGAAGCGTACTCCCTTCTCCTGCCTCGCTGCTCCCCCGGGAGCCGTGCTGCCCTTCAGCCACCGGGCACGTTCGCACGTTCCATCTTGCACATCCGGGAAGGCCGTTCAGGATGGTGTCATGCCCTTTCGTACGGTCCTCTTCGATGTCGATGGGACGCTCCTCGACACGCGCGAGTTCGTCCTCGCCGCCTTCGAGCACACGCTCTCGACCAACGGCCTGCCAGTCCCCTCGCGCATCGAGCTTGCGAAGCTGGTGGGCCCACCTCTCGAATCGCTCTACGCGCGCCTGGCGGCTCCCGGGGAGGCCGACCGCCTTACGGCTGCCCACCGGGCGTTCCAGAAGGAGCACCTTGACCTCTCGGTCGCCTACGAAGGCGCCGCTGATGTCCTGCGCGAATTGCATGGCCGCGGCCTGCGACTGGCGGCGGTGACGAGCCGCTCCGGGATGACCTCGAGGCGGACGCTGGAACTTGCGGGTCTGCTCACCCACCTGGAGGCCGTCATCTCGGCCGAAGATGCGCCGGCCCTGAAGCCGGATCCCGCTCACCTCCGGGCGGCCCTCACTGCCCTGGGGGCCGGGGAAGAGGACGTGGCGATGGTTGGCGATACGCCCGTCGATATCGAGGCAGGCAAAGCCCTCGGAGCTTTTACCGTGGCCGCGCTCTACGGCTTCCACGGCGAGGAGGTGCTCCGTGCGGCACCCGATGCATCGATGACGAGCATCACCGAACTCCCCGGGCTGCTTGCATGAGGCCGCCGCTCGAGATCCTCGACCTGCACGTGCAGGCGCTGTTCAATCTCGATGAATTTGGGCGCACGGTGGCAAGCAACACCCTTAGCTTCGAATCCGCCCCTCGCTTCTATATCGGCCGTGCCGAGGGTGAGGTGGTCGCGCTCGTCCGCCAGGATGTCCCGGCGCTGATGGCGGCGGACATGCTGGAACTTGCGAGCAGCGAACCTCCTCACACCTCGCCGCGAACACCCCCACGCTTTGCCGGCAACTACTACGAATCGCTTGCCGAAGACGGGCCTATCGAACGCAACTACTTTGGCCCGGCCTACTGGCTCCCACCCAGCGTGGTGGTCTCACCGCCCGAAGAGGCACGGTTGCTCACCGAAGCAGACGGCGAACTGCTGGCCCCGCACTTTGCCTGGGCGCTCGCGGATATCCAGGCCGGGCAACCGGTGTTCGGTGTCATCCGCGACGGGGCGGTTGTCGCCCAGTGCTCGTGCAGCCGCCGGACAAAGCGGGTGGTGGAAGCCGGCATCGAGGTGGTTGAGGCCTACCGCGGGGCGGGTTTCGCGAAGGACTGCACCCGCGCCTGGGTCCGCGAGATGCGCGAACGGGACCTCATCCCACTCTGGAGCACGACGTGGGAGAACGAGGCTTCCCAGGCGATCGCGGCCAGGCTTGGCTTTGAGATGTACGGGACTGACTGGCACCTGGCCTGAGAAGCTCTACTCCGCGGCCAGGCCCATGTAAGCAGCGCCATCGGCCACCATCGCCTCGATTTGTTCGTCGGTCATGCCTACTTCGCGGAGCCACTTGCGGGTGTCGCGGCCCAAGGGCGGAGCGGCGCCCTGGGGTGCGGTTGGGGTACCGCTCATTTGGAGGGGTGGCGCCGTCATCCGCTGGGGACCGGTGAGGTCGTGGTCGAGGTCGACGGCGTAGGAGTTCGCCAGCACCTGCTCATCTTCGGCCAGCTCTTCCACGTACCTCACAGGACCGGCCGGCACGCTGTGCTTATCGAAGAGGACCATCCATTCCTCGGTCGTCTTCCCCTGGAGAATCCCCTCAACTTCCAGTTGCAGCGCGGTGTTCACCGTCCGTTGGGGGACGCCGTCGGCACTCTCGTTGGGGTCTTCGAAGCCCACCGCAGCGCGAAAGCGCTGCCGCACAGCCGGGGAGAGGCAGCCGACAGCCAGGGCGCCGTTCCTGGTCAGGTAGCCGCGGTAGTAGACGCCCGCCCCCGACACTACCGGTGCAGCTTTCTTTCGCCGCTCAACGAACTGAGGGAAGGGCTCGCCGGATTCGCGGGACTGTTCGAGATCGGCGAGGAAGCTGGCCCGCGCCTCGGCATCGGCTGCTGGGTTCGACATGAAGGTTGACCCCTGCAGCACCAGGGCATTGACGAGCAGCGATGTCTCGACCTTCTGGCCTTTCCCCGTGCGCTCGCGACTGAAGAGCCCGGCACAGGCGGCCCAGGCAATTGCATAGCCGGTGGTGAAGTCGGCGGGAGCGCCCTGGCCGGTGAGCAACGGGTGGCCGCGGTCGTCCAGGGTACCGCCGCGCACCATCATCAAACCGGAGGCCGCCTGGGCGACGATGTCGTAGCCGGGGCGGTGCGCCCATGGCCCCTTGCGGCCGAAGGCTGTGCTGTCGACGTAGACGATATCCGGCTTGATCTTCGTCACGGAGTCGTAGTCGATACCGAGGCGGGCCGAGACATCGGGCCGGTAGTTGATGACCATGACATCGGCGCCGGCGATGAGCTTCGAAACGATAGTCTTCGCGCGATCGTCATAGAGGTCGATGGCGACCGATTGCTTGCCGCGGTTGAGGCTCTGGTAGGCCTTCGATTCATGGGGAAAGAACTGTGCTGTGAGCCGCCAGGGCTCGCCACCGACCGGCTCGATCTTGACGACTTCGGCGCCAAGGTCGCTGAGCAACATGCAACCGAGCGGCCCGGCGATGATCTGGGTGAAGTCGAGAACGCGGACACCGTCGAGTGGTCCAGAAGCCATTGCGCCCCTCCTGCGATAGAGCGGGATGATACCAAGGCGAGGAACGAGTGACAGAGGACGCGGCGCGAGTCACACCCTTTGGGAGCACCAGCGCGCGATCCAGGTGGTGTGTACGGCTTCATGTTGGCCGCGTAGCCCCATTTCACCGTAGAGCGATGGGTCCAGGGCGCGCTCAGCCATCCCCTCAATGGCATCGAGGACGGCCTCGTGGGTGACGGCGAGTTCCCAGCGCGCCTGACCCAGGGTCATGTCCTTGCGCATGTCGAAGGCGATGGCGTTCAACTCGCCATCCCGACCATCGAGCTTCCAGGCGGTTTCGTGGCCGGCGGATATGCGGCGAATGTCGCCGGCCCGGAGGCCATCCCAGAAGGCAATGTGCAGCATGTGATCCTTGACCGACCAGCCGTCTATCGACGGCTCGGTGAGGCGGGCATCGTCCAGCCCATCGATGGCAAGCAGGAAGCGAGCCCGCATTTCGCGATAGTGTTGGACCAGCGTCTCCCTGGTCTCGGCCACTTAGAAGTTATCGGCGCAGTAGGGCGCGTACCGCGTTTTGAAGGCGGCATCCCAGCGTGGCAGGGAAGCCCCGTCGTGGACGCCGAGGCGCCCGAAATCTGCTGCCTGGGTTGCCGTGATCTGTCCGAAGGCCAGCATCGCCAGCGTGTTCGCTGTCATCGAAAGTTCGGGCTCACCGCTCGTGAGCTTTTCGACTTCGGCTCCCTCCCGCGTCAGCGATGCCCGCCAGCGCCCAGCGTTCCAGGGGCAAAGGTCGTCGATCAACTCGAAACTCACGACCGTTCCACCGTCGTAGCGCCTTGCATCGAGTCCGGCGGCAAGGTCGATGATGCGTGCGAGGATCCCTTCGCGGCTGGTCCGGCGCAGAAAGCGTGGTTCGAGGATCAGGTGCTGGATGGGGTCGTCAGCGGGCGCATGCGGCACTTCGATGAAGCGTGCCAGCGGCATCTTCGCCAGGTGATTCCAGAAAGCCCGGTAGGCAAGGGGGGTCAGCGGCGTCATGTCCTTCACGGTGATCTTCTGGCTGACGAGCGGCGGTGAATCGGGGTAGTGGCCGGTGTCGAACACCATGTAGCCGAGTGGTTCGCCATCCTCCTCGTAGACGACCACAGTCTGCCGGTCGTCACCCTTCGGCTTTTGCAGCACTCCGGCATCCCACATCGGCCTGCCGCGATGCAGCAGCCCCGTCCGGTCCTCACGGTATTTGCGGTAGAGGTCCACCATCAGCGAAAAGTCGGCGACCGGGTCTATCTCGCGCAGCGTGCCAGGCACGGTCAGAGGCTCGGCCCAGATGAGGTATTGCGGTTCAATCTTGTAGTTGTAGTGGGTGCTGACGATCCCGTAGCCAAAGCGCTGATAGATGGTCGCCTGCGATGCGTAGAGGGCCGCCCAGGGGCGTTCTCCCAGTTCGTGGAGCTCGTTGAAATGGTGGGTGATCAGCGACCGCAGGTGGCCGCGGCCACGATCGAGCGGGTCGGTGGAGACGGTGGTTACGCCGCTGATTGGGACCGCCTTGCCGTTGAAGCGCATGGTCAGGGGCCACGAACCATGGACGCTGGCGACCCGGTCGTCGTCGAAGGCACAGAGCGTCATCTCGGGCGACAGGGCATCAAGCGAGGCCGCATCGAGCATCAGCGAGGTGGCGACGACTCTGCGAAGGGCGGGCATCTCATCGGGCGTAGCAGGGCGAATTTCGATCATGGCCCGCAGTATGCACCCGGCGCCATCGCCGTGCGACTTATGGCGTTGGTGTAGCCGTTTCCTCAGATGATGCGGGCGTCTCCGTCTCAGGCGCATCGGTGGCTGTCGGCGTCGGTGCGTTGGGATCGGGCTTCTCAACAAATGTGACGGCCTCGATGATGTCGCCAACTTCGATGCTGTCGACAACGTCCATGCCGCTCGTCACCCGGGCGAACGGGTAGAAGGAGTCACCGGCGCCGTTGTCGTAGTCCAGGGTGGGGTTGTCATCGAGGTTGATGAACCACTGGCTGCCGAACGATGTCTGGCCGCCAACCTTGGCCATCGAGAGCGTCCCGCGCTCGTTCCGGATCTGGTTCGGCTCGTCGTTGGTCGAATAGCCGGGGCCGTCGAAGCCGTTGCCGTTGATCCCGTCGGGGTCGCCGGACTGGATGACAAATCCATCGTCGACCCGGTGGACTACCTGCCCGTTGAAGAAACCCTCGCGGGCAAGGAAGAGAAAGCTATTGACGGTATTGGGGGCGACATCCGCGAAGAATTCGATCTCGATGTCGCCCTTCGAAGTGGAGATGGTGCCGGTATAGGTGCTCGTCGGCACCAGCACCTGTTCCGCTGCGGGGAACTGCTGCCGTGCGGGGGTCGCCGTGCCGCTTACCGTGCCGGTCGCCGCGATCGTCGATGTAGGTGTCTGGTCATCGAAGACAGGATTGACATCCTGCGTTGCAGCGAAGGCAAAGGCGCCAACGATGAGTCCGCCGATCATCGCCACCAGGCCAACGCCCCAGAACCAGTTGGTCTTCTGGAAGATATTCATCGGGAAGCCAGGCTTGTACTTTTCGCCCCCGGCACCACCGACCTGGTACTGCTTGCGCCTGTTCGGCCTCTGGTTCTGATGCTGCTTCCGCTGCTGTCGCGGCATGTTCCCTCCGGACCGCGGCCAGGCGGCGGCGCCGGTCCCTCTGCTTCGAAGTTGTGGTTTCAGTGTAGCTTCGGACCGCCTACGGGCTTCCCGCATCTGAACCAGTCTGAAACCGGGGCTTTACAGGGGACTGCCGACGGTCGAATAAGTCAACACATGGCCGGGACGAAGTTAACCTAACTCGTGACACGAACGTTATGGTTCAGGCCCGACCGGATCGTCATAACCCAACCCCGGTGCGAGATCATGCGACCGACAAACCGCCTCAAACAACCCGCCAATCTTAGCCATGAAGAAGCCCGGCTTACCGCGCTGCTGGCCGAGGGCCGGCCTACCGACGTTATCGCCCGTGAAATGGGCCTCGATAGCGTGGAATTGCATCACCTGCTGACAGCACTGGGACAGAAGGTGGAAGGCCGCCGGGGGCAGGCTTAGTCGCCAGAAGCGCGCTTGAGGTCCCGGGCGGGCCCATCGGGCGCCGGCGGCTTGCCGGCACTATCCAGCCGTTCCCGAATTCTCTCCAGAAGTTCCGGTGCACAGTCGCGGCAGATCCCGTGCGAAATGGTCTTTCCACCCTCGCGAAGGATTGTGCCGCACCAGGCACATTGCACGGTCACCATTTCACCTTCAGCGTCCACTTCCCCTCCCGAACCCCGCGACCGTGGCGGGACAACCAACGCCGAGCGACACCGCGCGAGGAATCACAGACATCCTGGAACCTCCTGGAGCCTCGCCCGGCTCCTGCTGTTCCCTCTTCCCCGCAGATTCAACCGTAGCTGGCGTGTGAAGGGCCGACAACCGGATTTCCCCCGCCCTTCCTGGAATTGATACCTTCGCGAAACGGCTCAGCCACCAAACGGGATACGGAGCCTTCTTCGCTTGCCGATTCAGGCCGACGGCGACCGCCGAGAGTCGAGAGGTTCCGGGCATCGACGCTGCCGTCGATGTGGCCGCTGCGTTGTTCGGCGTAGACTCGCCGCCACTATGGCTGTTATCGGTTTCCAGATGCTCACCCATCGCCCTTACGAGGGTGGCAAGTCTTTCGGCGAGGCAGGGCCGTACGAACGGATCGACGGCGTCCTCCACATGGCCGTCGACCCGGCCCACGCGATGAACGCAGGAATCACGGACCTCGACCTCGCACCGCGCGACGCCGCCGGGGGGGTCCACTTCGCTGCTGACATTCGGCTGCTGCGTCCACTCAAGCCGCCGCCGAACGGCAAGCTGTACACCTCGGTGGTGAACCGTGGACGGGCCGGAATCGTGCCGTTCAGCTTCCCGCCGAAGGGCTTCCGGCCCGTCTACGACGACTCCCTTGTACCCGGCGACGGCTTCCTGCTGGAGCGTGGGTACACGGTTGCCTTCACCGCCTGGCAGTGGGATGTCGTTCGCCGACCGGGCGCTCTCGGCCTCCAGGCGCCGCTGGCCTATGAGCCCGATGGCCGTCCCGCAGCCACGACCGTGAGGGTGCGTTTCCAGCCCCTGACGGACCGGCCCAGCGAGCACCTTGCGCACTGGCCCGCACACCCGAGCTTCGATCCTGCGCAGTACCACCAGCCCTATCCTGCCGCGGACCTGCAGCAGCCGGATGCCGTACTCACCGTGAAGGACACGCCGAACGGTGCGGCCACGGCCTTGCCCCGCGAAAGCTGGCGTTTCAGCCGCTCGGTCGACGGCACGGAGACAGCGAATGCCGAGTGGATAAGCCTCGACGGTGGGTTCGAAGCCGGCCGCATCTATGAGGTGGCGTACAGGACGGAACGGTGCCCGGTCGCGGGGCTCGGACTGCTTGCCATTCGTGACGCAGCCAGCTTCCTGCGCTACGGCACCGCTGCCGAAGGCAACCCCTGCGCCGGCACGATCGCGAACGCGTTCACCCACGGCGTTAGCCAGACGGGACGCTTCCTCCGCGAGTTCTTGCTCACGGGCTGCAACGTCGACGAAGAGAGCCGGCAGGTCTTCGATGGCATCTTCATCCAGATAGCCGGTGCCCGCCGGGGCGACTTCAACATCCGGGGGGCTCAACCATCGGCCCAGTACGGGGCAGGACCCGCTTTCGAACCGCCCTTCACCTATGCACCGACTTCGACATGCCAGGACACGCTCCTGGACCGGCAGAGGGAGCGCGGCGGCGTCCCGAAGGTGTTTGAGGTGAACACCGCGAACGAGTACTGGCGCAGCGATGGCCTCGCCGTCCACACCGACCCCGCGACGGAGAAGGACCTGGAATTGCCGGGGAACGTGCGGGTGTACCTGATGGCGGGTTGCCAGCATGGCCCCGGGATACCGCTGCTGACCGACCGTCCGCCGCTCACGCCCGAGCAGCGGCTGGGCAACCCGATGTCGTGGCTCAACTACACGCCGCTCACCCGGGCCGCGATGGCGAACCTCGAGGCCTGGGTAGTTGAAGACAGGGAACCGCCGCCAAACCAGGTCCCTTCGTTCGCAGCCAGTTCCACAACCAGCCGGGAATCGGTGCTCGAATGTGTTGGCAAGATACCGGGCGCAGCCGCGCCGGCACTGGAGCTACTTGCGACGACACCGGTGACTGCTATCGATGGCGACGGGAACGAGATGGCCGGTATCCGGCTTCCGGAACTGCAGGTTCCCCTTGCCACCAGTGCCGGCTGGAATGTGCGCCACCGCGACAATGGGGGCGAGGGCCAGCTTTCGGACATGGTCGGCTCGACGATCCCCTTTGCGCGGACGCCTGAGGAACGTGCCACCTCCGGCGACCCCCGGCCCAGCGTCGTCGAGCGCTACGCGGACCTCGCGAGCTACCAGGGGCAGGTCCGGACCGCGGCAGAGAATTTCGTGGCCGACCGCCTGATGCTCGCGGGAGACGTTGACCGTTCGGTGGCCAACGCCACCAACCTCTGGAACCTGGTGATGGGGTAAGCCGATTGTCCGCGATTCAGCGCGGCGCTCGTCCGCATCCCCGGTGAGGAGCGTTGGCTAGAACTCCATCTCCAACTCTTCCACCGCATCCGCCTCGTCCATGGCGCCTTCGTACCACTCCTGCATTTCGGGCATTGCCAGAACCTGTTCGACATATGAGTCCAGCTGGCCGAGCTTAATGCCATAGGTACGGAACCGGGTGCAGACGGGCGCGTACATTGCGTCGCTAATCGAGCGCTCACCGAAGAGATAGGGCCCGCCGAACTTCTCGAAGCACTGCGTCCAGATCTCCGCAATTCGCTCTACATCGTCTCTTGCGGCGGACCAGATTTTCCAGCCCGCGTGCTTTGCCTTCAGGTTCATCGGCATCGCGGCGCGGAGGTTCGAAAAGCCAGAGTGCATCTCGCCGTTTATCGAACGCGAATGCGCCCGGGCAACCCTATCGGCGGGCAAGAGTCCGGCCTTGGGAAACTCCTCGTGGAGGTAGGCGCCGATCGCGATCGGGCCCCAGGCGACGACGTCTCCGTCCATCAGGCGGGGAACAAGGAACGAGGGGGAAAGGAGGAGGAGCTCGGCCTTCGTCTTTGGGTCATCGATGGGAAGCTGCTTTACTTCGAAGTCCAGCCCGGACATCTTGCAGATCAACCATCCGCGGAGTGACCAGGAAGAGTAGTTGCGGCTCGAAATCGTCAATGTAGCTCTGGCAGTCATCGCTGCATGCCCCCGGCAAGGGATTGTCCCTCGTGTCACTATAAGCAAATTGCACTATAATGGGTATTGTTCCCATCGTCAGGGACTTCCCCGACGTTGAGCGGCTTTGCTTGAGCCGATCATAGAAGGAATAATCCGCACCCAGTCCTTCCGGGCGAAGGGCATGAAGGGAAAGCACCGTGCCCAGCAAAGCGGAGGACGCTCAACCGGCCGGGAAGAACGGCCGATGATCTACCAGGCCTACCAGGCCCAGGTAGATATGATGACGCCCGTCCGCGCATTTGCCCGGGCAGCGGCAGCCAACCTTCGTACCCCCGCGCCTTTCGGCGTATCTGAACTCCCGGCGACGATGCACGCTGCCGCGGCCTTCGAAATGCTCAGCCGCGCGGGACTCAGCCACACGCGACCTGCTTTCAATATCACGTCCGTGAACATGGACGGCGTCGACGTCCCGGTTACTGAAGAAGCCGCCATGGTGACGCCCTTCTGCACGCTCCTGCACTTCCGCAAAGAGGTGCCGTTCGTCCGCCAGCCCAAGGTGCTCCTGGTCGCCCCAATGTCGGGCCACTTCGCTACCCTTCTCCGCGACACCGTGGCCACGATGCTGCCAGCCAACGATGTGTACCTGACGGATTGGCACAACGCGCGAGACATCCCGCTCCGCGCCGGCCGCTTCGGTGTCGATGAGCACACCGACCACGTGATCGGCTTCATGGAGCACCTCGGCCCGGGAAGCCACCTGGTTGCTGTCTGCCAGCCGGGGCCCCAGGCTCTCGTCGCCACTGCCCTCATGGCCGAAGACAAGAATCCCGCTCTGCCTCGCAGCCTTACGATCATGGCCGGCCCAATCGACGTCCGCGTGAACCCCACGGTCGTTGACGACCTCGCGGCCGACAACCCCATCGAATGGTTCGAGCGCAACGTTATCGGCATTGTGCCGTGGCGCTACAAAGGTGCAGGACGGCGAGTCTATCCGGGTTTCGTGCAGCTCGGGGCGTTCCTCAATATGAACCTGGACCGGCACGTGCAGAGCCACTTCAACCTCTATAGCGACCTGGCCGCGGGCGAAACCGCCGCCGCCGAGAAGACCAAAGAGTTCTACGACGAGTATTTCGCAGTGAGCGACCTACCCGCCGAGTTCTACCTGGAGACGGTCCAGCAGATTTTCCAGGAGAGCCTTCTCCCGAAGGGCGAGTTCACCCACCGGGGCCGGCCGATCAACCTCGACGCCATCAGGACGACCGCCCTCCTGACGGTCGAAGGTGAGCGTGACGACATCTGTGCAGTTGGCCAGACGATGGCCGCACACGACCTCTGCAAGCACCTCCCCGACAGCCTGCATCGCCACCATCTGCAGGCGGGTGTTGGCCACTTTGGTGTCTTCAGCGGGCGTCGTTGGCAGCACCAGGTCTACCCCAACATCGAACAGGTCATCCTCGAAACCAGCTAGCCGTTTGGCACTTCCCTGCCGGTTTAGTGACGGCGATCACCAACAACACTGGTGTCGCCGGGGCTTTCAGTCTCGCCCCAGCGTTCCGCGCAGCAGGCCCATGATCAGTACGGCCAGCCCGACGGCGAGCGGTGCCGTGAGGAGGGTACTCCACCAGTGATCGGGGATCTCAACGACTCCGTCGGCCAACTCCGTCGCTGACCAGGCCGCACCCAGGGTCCCGATCGCCACCATGGCGACACCCGCCAGCACCAGCCGGCGAATCTCATCAGTCATCGAAGCCTCCCTGTTCATCCAGCCAACACCGTAACAATCCCGGCCGGCCTTCTGCAGGGCGGGGGCTAGAACCCGCCCCCGCTTACGGTGATCCGCTGGTTCGTTACGTACCGGGCTTCGTTCGAACAGAGGTAGGCAACAGCCGCCGCGATGTCCTCCGGCTGGCAGACAAAGCCGAAGGGGGCAGTCTTGTCTCGCTCACGCATGTCGTCGGGGCCGGGCAGAAGGCTGATGAGCTTTCGTCCCATGTCCGTTTCCACCAGCCCGGGAGCGACGATGTTTACCCGCATCCCGTGTTCGCGCTCTTCCTTTGCCAGGGTGTGGGCGAGAGCTTCGACCCCCGCCTTACTGATGCTGTAGACACCCATCCGGGGACCCATACTCTGGGCGGCGACGCTCGAGATCATGATGACGTCGCTGCGGTCGGCTGCGCGCATGTGGGGTACCAGCGCCTTGCAGAGGTACATCGGCCCGAGGAGGTTGGCCCCCATCACCAGGTCGATCTGTTCCGGCGTGATCTCCGTCAGCGTGGGCCGCCCGATACCGCTGCTGCCGATGCCGGCATTGTTGATGAGGATATCGATCTGTCCCATGTCGGCGATCGCGCGCTCGACCATGGCATTACAGGCGGCGACCTGCGAGACATCTGCCTGGTAGACCCAGGCTTTGCGGCCCAGCTTCTCCACCTCGGTCGCCGTCTCTCGCGCTGCTGCCTCGCTCCCGTTGTAGTTCACGGCGATATCTGCACCTTCGGCGGCGAGCCGCAGGCAGATAGCCCGCCCGATTCCCCGGCTCCCGCCGGTTACGAGCGCCTTCCGTCCCTCAACCGATCCCATTTTCGTGCACCTCGTTCGTTGTTGTGCGGTGAAACATACGGGGTGCCGAAGGTTCACGGGAGGAGGACACGAGCCTGGCACGGCACCTGCGTCGGCGTCCCCGGGAATACCAGCCGGGCAGCATCGAGCGGCATGCGTGGATTCACGCGCCGGGCGCAACGCTCTACGCTTGCCGGGTGGAACTTCGCGTGGCCCACCTCTACCCGGACGTGATGAACATCTATGGCGACCGGGGGAACATCATCGCCCTGCGGCACCGGTGCGAGCTACGAGGAATCGACTCCGAGGTGGTGGAAGTAAACGCGGGCGACCCGTTCGACCCGGCGGAATTCGACCTTGTGGTGATTGGCGGTGGGCAGGACCGCGAGCAACGGCGGATTGCCGACGATCTGCTGACCCGCGGCCCGTCACTGAAGGCGGCCGTGGAGGATGGCCTGCCGGTGCTGGCTGTCTGTGGTGGATTCCAGTTGTTCGGGCACCGGTATGTGGGGCTCGACGGCGAAACGATCCCGGGCATCGGGATCTTCGACATGGAGACGCGGCACCCCGGCGTGGAGGCCGACCGGTGCATCGGCGATGTGGTGCTGGCCACGGAGTTCGGAGCGATCGTGGGGTTCGAGAATCACGGCGGGCGAACCTATCTTGGGTCGGGGCAGGAACCCTTTGGGACGGTGGTGCATGGCCGGGGAAACAACAACGGCGCCGACAGCAGCGAAGGGGCCCGCTACCGAAACGCCATCGGCACTTACCTGCACGGGAGCGTGCTGCCGAAGAACCCCGCCCTGGCGGACGGCCTGATCGAGATGGCACTGAAGCGGCGCTACGGCGATGACTTCGAGCTGGCTCCGCACGACGATGCCGCGGAGCAGGCCGCCCACGCCTCGGCGGTGGCCAGGGCGAAGAGCCGGGAAGGTGATAGGGGCCTGGGACGAGGGCCCCTGGCAGCCGGGCGACGACTGCGGGCGAAACTGCGGGACCTGGCGGGCAGGTAGCTTCGGTCCCCGGGAGAGCCGGGGACACCGACACGGGCGGCAAGCGATTAGTTGCCGGTTACCTGTGTGAGGAGGACAGCGGGCGGCATGCTGGACATGCCCTGGAGTGGTGGATGTAAGGAGGGAGGAAGCTGTGGCGAGAAATCTGGGAGGGGGATTAGCACTCTTGCGCACAGAGTGCTAACATACCGACGCAACCCAGAACAAGCCGAGGTGTACCTCAAGACATGGCAAAACAACTGGTCTTCGACGAAGAAGCCCGACACTCCCTGAAGCGGGGCATTGATGCCCTGGCCGACGCCGTCAAGATCACGCTGGGGCCCAAGG
>JAGQGZ010000061.1 GCA_020432105.1 Dehalococcoidia bacterium
CACGCTCGACAGTTCGACGCACGGTCTTGGCCGCGACGATCACCATTGTGGGGACGTTAGGATTGTATGCCGGAGCGTACGCCTACTCGAACCCCGCGTACGGCCCGTGGAAGTACCATCCCCAGCAATACCAAGCGGTAGCATTCATCTCGGCGCCAGATTACGCCGACGCAGCATTCAAGACTTGCTGGGGTTGTTACCAGGGGAACTCTGTTGGTTTCGCCAACGGCTATTATCAGCGGCTCGACACAACGTGGGTCAACTCACAGAGCGGTTGGGTATCAGTACCGTACAGCGGTGCGATAGTGCAACGAGCCTCGGGGCTCTATACCCGGGTACAAGCATACGCACAGGTCCAAAATCCCGTCGGCGATTGGGGCGAGACTTCCTACGCCGATACCGCCTACTAGGAGTAACAGGCCATGACGCAAAGAGCTCTCTACAAGTATACATTTACGTTTATCGCCGTGGCTATCATGGCGGTGACCGCAGGTTATGTTATGGCATCGGCAGGCTCATCGCCGACGACGCCGTCGGCCCGAGACATCAGTTCGAGCCGCCCTTCCGAGAGCGATCGAGATGGAGCCGAGCGACCGACCGTTGAGGAGCACGAAGCCGTAGTACAAGCGACAGCCGAGTGCATGCGAGATGCAGGCCTCCGGGTTGTGCTCGAACCAGGACATGGAAACCGAGCAAGCTCGTTGGGGTTCGAAATCGATACGCTCGATGACGCCCCGGAAGCTGAGGGGATCGTTGAGGCTTGCAGAGAACAAACCGGGTTGACGGAGATCGAGATCGCCCGCGCCACCGATCCTGCACGCGACGATCCAGCGCGAGTTACCGCATTCCTGAGGCTGTTCAAGGAATGCCTGGCCCAGAACGGAGTCGTGCCCAACGCCCGCACCATGGGTGAATTCGAATTGGCTGCGCTCAGCGAGTCTTTGGAAGGCGCTGACTTCATGGCGTTCGCCAGGTGCGGGCAAAGGGCAGACGAGGAAACGCCCATCGTCGGTTGGTAGCACGAGCCAGGCTGGCCGTGCCCGACCGACGATGGGCTCTGGGCGACGGCGAGGGTTTACTGCGACCGGCAGCGAAGGGGGTGCCAGAGGGCAAAAGTCTCGATAGTGCAGCCATCGACCGGACGATCGGGTGGCTTATTTACGAAGGCGCGGTTCCCGGGGCTGTTGCCCGAGCTTCTCCATGAGCCCCTGGAAGACAGGATAGTCCTGGGCGCCGACGATGCCCCACTGGCCTTCGAAGATGAAGGTAGGCACACCGGTTACGCCAACGCTGCGAGCCCAGAGGATGCCTTCGTCGACGCGCTCGCGGTATTCACCCGACTCTAGGGCATCAGCCATGGCGGTCTCTTCCAGGCCGACAGACTTACCGACATCGAGGAGCGTTTCGACCTTGCCGATGTCCGCGAGGTCCTCGAAATAGGCCTTGAACATGGCGCGGTGGAAATCCCCTTCGTGGGGATGGTCGGCGGCGAACTCAGCGGCCTGGAGTGAGAGATAGGAGTTGGAGGTCCAGGTTCGGCCGCGGGCTATCTTGATGCCCGAATCGAGGGCGCGCTGCTCCATGTAGGAGGGGGGATCGTCGGGCTGGGTCTGGGGCGCGCGAGGTTTGCCCTCGGGCGGCGTCGTTGGGTCGAGGAAGTAGGGGGCGAAGCGCACGTTTACGTCGTAGTCGCGCTTGAGTTTGTCGACCTCACCGAGGCCGATATAGCACCACGGTCAGACGAAGTCGGAGACCACCACCACATCGACGGTGCCCTGGACAGGTTCAAGTTCTGGCATGAGCCCAGTCTATAGGCGTTTGCAACGTCTTGTAAGGGAAATGTAATCGGACCTGCGTCGTGGGTTGGGAGAGTGCACGGAGTGAATGGCCCACGAACGCTCCACGAGCGAAATCCAGGGCCGGAGGTTGCGTCTTGCAACGCACATTCATTCGACTCGCCGCGGTACTCGCGGTGGCCGCATTCGTAGCCGGGCTGAGCCTGGTTGCCAATGGACCGGCCGCAACGCGCGCAGCAAACGGTGAGACAACATGGAACATCACTGTCCAGAACCTGACCGAGGGGCAACCGTTCTCACCACCGGTGGTGGTGGTGCACGACGCTACGGCCGACGTCTTCGAGGTTGGGTCGGCTGCGTCGGCAGGGGTGCAAGCCATTGCCGAAGACGGCAACCCGGCCCCACTGGTCGCTGCCCTCGAAGGCGCCGGTGGAATCCACGACGTGACGGTCTTCGGCGGCCCCATCCTGGCGGGGACAAGCGCCACGGTAATGGTCTCGGGGCCGAGCGGATCGCTCGTCTCGATCGTAGGCATGCTTATCTGCACGAACGACGGCTTTACGGGTGCCGACTCGTGGGCCCTACCGGTCTCCGGGTCCAGCTCGCTGATGGCGAACGCGTACGACGCAGGAACGGAGATGAACACCGAGGCCGGCCCGGACATCATCGACGCCTGCCAGGCAGCCGGCCCCGTGTCGCTTCCCGATGATGGCAACGCCCGCCCGGCCGAAAGCGGCGTCATCACGATGCATGCGGGGATCACCGGGAGCGGAGTGCTGACGACCGATGACCACGGCTGGACTGATCCGGTGGCCACAATTACCGCTCAGCAGGTTCCGACGGTTTCGTACACCGTGGCTATCGACAACCTGACGACGGGTCAGCCACTGACGCCGCCGGTGATTGCTGCTCACTCGGCGAGCGGCGAGATCTTCTCAGCAGGGGAGGCGGCCAGCATGGAACTGCGCGAGGTGGCGGAAAACGGCAACAACGCGCCATTGCTTGCGAGCCTGGATGCTTCCCCATTCGTCTACAACGCAGAGATGCTGGGGGCGGGCCCAATACTGCCGGGGACACGACTGACCGCGACGTTTGAGGCACCGGAAGGCTCGCTGATCTCGCTGGTAGCCATGCTCATCTGCACCAATGATGGGTTCACGGGCCTCGCCTCGGTTTCCCTGGGCACCGGGATCGACATGATGACGATGGCCTATGACGCCGGCAGCGAGGGCAATACCGAAGCGGCAGCGGACCTGGTACCGCCCTGCGGCGCTATTGGTCCCGTCGCGTTCACCGGCGGTGGCGGCAAGTCGTCGGTGGAGAATGGGGGGATCACGATGCACGCCGGCATTACCGGTGGCGGTGTGCTGACGGCAGCGCACGACTGGGACGGCCCTGTCGCGCGGATCCAGGTGACGAGCGGTGCGGCTGAGCCACCGCCAGCGACTCCCACGGCCACCATTCCAGCGCCAACGCCCACAGCCACGCAGCCGGCGCCGACCGCCACCGCCACTGAGCCAGCACCGACGACGCCGGCTCCGGGCGCACCGGACACCGGTAGCGGTATCGAGAGCAGTGGGAGCCATAGTCCGGCGCTGCCCCTCCTTGCCGGCGCTGTACTGGTTGCGCTGGGAGGAGCGACGTTCGTGGCGCTTCGGAGAACGGTGAGGTAGTCACCGCTTTCAGCACCAGTTCATTGGAGAGGCCGCGGCGCGTTCGAGCACCGCGGCCTTTCTGTCGGGGCGTGGGGGAAGCGACGTTCGCTACGAGCCAACGGTGTACGCTGGAATGCCCATGGCATACACGCGTTTGAAGCACCCCTTTATGGAGCGCCTGGCGAAGCAGGTGCTGTTTACGGCCGGACCGATTGGGTCCTCGCTGCTGGCCTTGCGGCCGGGGCCGGACTACGGCGATCGCGACGGTTGCAACGAATACCTGCCCGTGAGCGACCCGGAGGCGCTAGCCAGGATCCAGCGGAGTTTCTACGCGGCGGGGTGCGACGCCGTTGACAGCGCAACCTTCGGAGCGAACGAGATCGTCTTCGAGGAGTATGACCTGGTGCCACGAGTGCGAGAGCTGAACCGGCTGGCCGCCCAGCAACTCAATGCAGTGCGTGATGAATTCAGCACCCCGGACTGGCCACGGTACAGCTTTGCCTCGGTGGGGCCGGGGACCAAGCTTCCTTCACTCGGTCACACGGACTGGGAGACCCTGTATCACAGCTACTTCGAGCAGGTAAGCGGCCTCGTGGAAGGTGGCATCGACGTCGTGAAGATCGAGACGTGCCAGGACCTGCTCCAGACCAAGGCGGCCCTGGCCGCAACCGCGGCAGTCTTCGAAAAGACAGGGACGCGCCTGCCCGTGATCGCGAGCGTGACGATCGAAACCACGGGAACGATGCTTCTCGGCACCGATATCGCGGCAGCCCTGACGGTGCTGGACACAATCGACGTTGTGGACATCATCGGGATCAACTGTGCGACCGGCCCCCAGGAGATGGTCGAGCACGTCCGCTACCTGGCCGAACATTCGCGGCGACCGGTGTTCGTGGCGCCGAATGCGGGCCTGCCGGAACTGGTGGATGGCGAAGCCCGTTACGGCCTGACGCCGGAAGAGTTCGCACGCTACCAGGGGATTTTCGTCGGCGAGTTTGGGACGAACATCGCCGGTGGCTGCTGCGGCACAACGCCAGCCCATTTCGAGGCCGCAATCGCAGCTATAGGGAGGCGCGCCCCGAAAGCACGCGAGGGGGCCTATGAGCCCTCGGCGGCGAGCCTCTACAGCACCGTCCCGTTCGAGCAGGATACGAGCTTCCTGGTAATCGGTGAGCGGCTCAATGCGACGGGTTCGCGGAAGTTCCGCGACCTTGTCCTGGCGGAGGACATCGAGGGGATGATCGGGCTGGCCAAGGAGCAGGCGGCGGAAGGCGCCCACGTGCTCGACGTGATGGTGGACTACGTGGGTCGCGACGGTGTCCCCGACATGCAGCGACTGGTCCGCGACCTCAGGACGCAGTCGACGCTGCCACTGGTCTTCGACTCCACCGAGCCACCGGTCATTGAAGCGGCGCTGAACCTCTATGGCGGCAAGGCGATCGTCAACTCGATCAACCTGGAGGATGGCGAGAACAAGATTTCGCGGGTGCTCCCCCTCATCCGAACCCACGGGGCGGCAGCTATCGCGCTGGTTATAGACGAAGAGGGCCAGGCCCGGGACGTGGCATGGAAGCTCCGCGTTGCGCGACGGATCTACGAGATAGCCGTAGACCGGTATGGCATGGAGCCCGGCGACCTGCTCTTCGACATGCTGACTTTTCCGCTGAGCAGCGGGCAGGAAGAGCTGCGCAAGGATGCGATGGCGACGATCGAGGCAATCAGGCTGCTGAAGGAGGAGTTCCCACTGGTTCACACCGTGCTGGGAGTCTCGAACGTATCGTTCGGCCTGAAGCCGGCAGCACGGCGGGTGCTGAACTCGGTATTCCTGCACGAGGCGGTAGAAGCGGGGCTCGACGCGGCGATCGTCAATGCCCGCCAGATACTGCCTCTGAACCGCATCCCCGACGATCAGCTGAATACGGCCCTCGACCTGATCCACGATCGGCGGCGTGAGGGGTACGACCCGCTGACCGCGTTCATCGGACTGTTCGAGGGGGAGCAGGCCAGCCAGGCGGACGTCGCCGAGGAGCGGGCGAAGCTGCCACTGGAAGAACGGCTGAAACAGCGGATCATCGATGGCGACCGGAGGGGCCTGGATAAGGACCTTGATGAGGCGCTGGACCGCTATGACCCACTTACGATCATCAACGAGCATTTGCTGGACGGGATGAAGGTCGTTGGCGAGCTGTTTGGCTCGGGGAAGATGCAGCTGCCGTTTGTGTTGCAGAGCGCAGAGACGATGAAGGCATCGGTGGCGCACCTGGAGCCGCACATGGAGCGTGCCGATGGGAGCACCAAGGGCAAGGTGGTGCTGGCAACCGTGCGAGGCGATGTCCACGACATTGGCAAGAACCTCGTGGATATCATCCTGACGAATAACGGCTACACGGTATACAACATTGGCATCAAGCAGCCGATCCAGAACATCATCGACATGGCCACCGAGGTGGAGGCCGACGCCATTGGCCTGAGCGGGCTGCTGGTGAAGAGCACGGTGGTGATGCGCGAGGACCTGGAGGAGCTAAACCAACGAGAGCTCTTCCACTTCCCGGTGCTCCTTGGGGGTGCGGCGCTTACCAGGAAGTACGTGGAACAGGACCTCCGCGAGATTTACAAGGGCAGCGTGTACTACTGCCAGGATGCCTTCGAGGGCCTGGCGACGATGGACAAACTGATGGCGGGTGAGGAGATACCGGCTCGAACAACGGCGCGGCCCCCAGAGGCAGGCGGAAGTGATTCCGGAAAGGCGGCGACACCCGCCGTGCCGCGTACCGACGAGTACGTGCGCAGTGATGTGAAGCGTGACGGGCCGATCCCGGAGCCGCCATTCTGGGGGAGCCGGGTGGTCAAGGGTTTGCCGTTGCGCGAGGTGTTCCCGTTTGTGAACGAGACGGCGCTGTTCCGGGGCCAGTGGCAGTACCAGCGCGGTCAGCGTTCACCGGCGGAGTACGAGGCGTTTGTAGAGAGTGAAGTTCGCCCGGTGTTTCGGCGCATGCAGGAGGAGGCGGTTGCGAAGGGGTTGCTGGTACCGCAGGTGCTGTACGGGTATTACAAGTGCCAGGCCGACCGGAACGACCTACTCGTCTGGCCCGAGGTAGGTACCGGGGGTAACCCGGCGGGCGAGCCGGTGCGCTTCCGCTTCCCCCGCCAATCGACGGGGCGACGACTCTGCATCGCCGACTTCTTCCGCGACAAGGAGAGCGGAGAGTTCGACGTGGTCGCATTCACGCTGGTCACGGTTGGCCCAAAGGCGACAGGCTATGCGAAGGAGCTTTTCGACGCGGGTGAGTACAAGGACTACCTGCACTTCCACGGGTTCGCGGTGGAGACTGCCGAAGCGCTGGCAGAGTCGTGGCACAAGCGGGTACGGGAGGAGCTTGGCATTGCCGGTCGCGACGGTGCAACGAAGAAGGAACTGTTCCAGCAGGGCTACCAGGGGAGCCGCTACTCGTTTGGCTACCCGGCCTGCCCGGACCTGGGTGAGCAGGTTGGGATCGCGGCACTACTGCAGCCGGAACGCATCGGCGTGGAACTCAGCGAGACATTCCAGTGGCACCCGGAACAGACGACGAGCGCAATCGTGGTCCACCACGAGGAGGCGCGCTACTTCGTGGTGAAGTAGCAACCAGGTGGTGAGGTAGTGGAGTTGCTCCGGCAGTACCGTCCACTGATCGTCGCTGCCATCGTGGCGGTGGTGATGGTGACGCTCATCGCCTACCTGACGAAGAGCATGACCGCCGTCCTGCTCGCGGGCCTGGTCATCGGGATCCTCACCGGGGGATTCATCTCCCGGCAGCAGCGACCGGCGAAGCCAAAGAAGCGCAGGCGCTAGCGAATGCCCCCGACACTCGATGAGGTCCGGGAGCAGTTTGTCTTCTTCGCCGACGAAGAGTGCGGTGACCGGGCGCCAATGTACGCAGCGATCGCGAGAGGCGTGGCCGGAGACGAGCACCTCCTGGCGCTGGCTAACGAAGGCCGGGAGGGCGTCCGGCGGGCGAACCTGTTGCTGGCGGCGGTGCACTACCTTGTGCTGCGCGAGCAGGATGCGCCCCTCGCAAGGCTCTATCGCGAGGGTCGACCCGTCCCCGGCACCTTTGACGAGTTCCGTACCTTCGCTGCGCAGCACGAAGCTGAATTGCGGGAACTGGTTCGGACGCGGCTGGTGCAAACGAACGAGGTGAGCCGCTGTTCGGCGCTACTGCCCGGACTGAACGCGGCCCAGGCGGCGATGGGAGGGCGGCCCCTCGCGCTCATCGATGTGGGCGCGAGTGCCGGCCTCCACCTCCTGTTCGACCGGTACCGCTATACGTACTCCCCGGGAGGGACCACGGGGCCGGTGGACTCCCCGGTCGAGATCAGCTGTGAGGTAAGGGGGACGGTGATCCCGCCGGTGATTGGCCTCCCTCACCTGAGCAGCCGCGCCGGTATTGATATGGCACCGGTGGACGTGGGCGACGACGATGCCGTGCTGTGGCTGCGGGCACTGGTTTGGCCCGAAAAGCAAGCACGGATGGAGCGGCTGGAAGCGGCACTGAGCCTGGCCCGGAGGGCGCCACCTGCGGTATCCGAGGGTGACGCATTAGCTTTGCTTCCCAAGCTGGTCGAGGAGATCGATCGCGAGGCCGTGCCCGCTATCTATCATTCGCACGTGCTGGCCCACATGCCCGAGGGCGTGCGGCGAACGTTCACCGGTACGGTGTTGCCGGGTCTTGGCGCTTCCCGCGATCTCGCATGGCTCGCCTGCGAAGGCTCGACGATGGAGCTGACGACATGGGTCGCCGGGGTGCGCGAGGGAAGACGTTTGGCGAAGCGGGACCCGCACGGGGAGTGGATCGAATGGCTTGCCGAGTGAGGCGACCTACTTCCCCGGGTTGTCGATAACGCATACGCTGCCGCACATGGGAATGCTAGACGGCAAGAACGCGCTCATCTTCGGGGTCGCCAACGACCATTCCATTGCCTGGGGGATTGCCCAGGCCCTGCACAGGGAAGGTGCAAGCCTTGGCTTCAGCTATGCCGGGCCAAACCTTGAGAAACGGGTTCGACCACTGGCAGAGAGCCTGGGCTCGGACTTCATCGATGAATGCGACGTTGGCTCCGACGAGGCGATTGCAGCAACGTTCGAGCGGGTGAAGGAGCGGTTCGGGAAACTCGACATCCTGGTCCACGCCATTGCTTTCGCGAACCGAGAAGACCTGATGGGGCGGTTTGTGGACACGAGCCGGGACGGGTTTCTGCTGGCGCACAACATCTCCGCTTATTCGCTGATCGGGCTGACGCGAGCAGCACGGCCCCTGATGGTGGACGGCGGCAGCGTGGTGACGATGACGTACTACGGAGCGGAGAAGGTGCTACCCAACTACAACGTGATGGGCCCCGCCAAGGCTTCGCTGGAGGCGACGGTGCGCTACCTGGCTTCTGACCTTGGGCCGGAGGGTATCCGCGTGAACGCAATCAGCGCAGGGCCGATCCGGACGCTGGCAGCTTCGGGGATTGGCGGCATCCGCGGGTTCATCAAGAAGGCTGCGGAAGCGGCCCCGCTGCGCAGGGGAGTCGATATTCACGAAATCGGGGCGACGGCCGCGTTCCTCTGCAGCGACGGCGCCGGGGGGATCACAGGCGAGACCCTTTATGTCGATGCCGGTTACAACGTCATGGGGATGTCCGAGCCCGACGAGGCCTAAACGGTGGATATCGCCCTGGTGCCCTATGAATATGCGCGTCACGGCGACGGGCCGAAAGAGGTGGTCATCGAGGCGTGGGCACCGTACGGGTACGAGTACGCGCCCGAATATGACACCGACATCGTCCGGCCGGACCAGCACTATCCACTGGGCTTCATGGTGGCGGAGTGCGACGGGCAGGTGGTGGGGTGCATCGGGATCAGCGAACTCGAGCCCGGTCTGTTCCGGTTGAACCGGTTGTACGTGCGCCCACCGATGCATCGCAAGGGGATCGGCGGGCGGTTGGTCGACTGGGTGATCGCGGAGGCGCGGAGGCGGAATGGGCGGCGGATCATCCTTTTCAGCGACATCGCCTTCCTCGATGCGCACCGGCTATATGAACGCAAGGGGTTCCGGCGAACCCGGTTTCGCTATGCGCCGGATGCGTGGCAAAGCCGCGAGTGGGGCTACGAACTGGACCTTTGAGTGGTGTCTATACTGGAGGATGGAGTCACAGATGGCAGAATCCCCGACCTCGGCCCCGGCAGGAACGATCGGCGCGCCGGTCAGCTATGAAGAGTTCTTGCAGCAGTGCGCGGGCGAGAAGGCGGAGTGGGTCGACGGCCGGGTGTTTCCGATGAGCCCGGTGAGCCGCGGACACCAGCCGTTGGGGCTGCGCTGATGCCGCGCCCGCGTTGCCTGTGGTGTACGGAAACGCCCTACCAGGAAGCCGCCGTGTTGAAGTGGCGTGACGAGGAGCGGGAACGACTGACCGTGCCCCTCTGCCGAAAGCACCTGATTCGCCTGAAGGATGCCGGGCCCGCGGGACGGGTGCAAAAGGGCTGGAGCTACAAGCTCGGCTGGTGGTAGGCCGTTAACCCGACGCCTCCGGAGGGCGTTCCCTGTAGCGAGGTGTGAACTGACTGGCAGAGGCTGGGAACATTCGGCCGAGGCCTGGATTCGCGCGATCGGTGAGCAGGGCGATCTTACGCGGCGGCTCCTGCTGGACCCCGTGATGTTGCGCGAAGCAGGAGACGTTCGCTCGGCACGTGTGCTCGATGTGGGCTGCGGGGAGGGACGCTTCTGCCGGATGCTGGAGGAGCGCGGCGCCCGCTGTATCGGGCTCGACCCAACGAAGGGCCTCCTGCGGGCCGCCGGTGAACAAGGCACGGCAATCGTGAGGGGCGGAGGGGAGCAGCTTCCCTTTGAGGATGCGGCCTTCGACCTTGTCGTCAGCTATCTCACCCTTGTGGACATACCGGACTACCGGGCGGCAATCGGCGAAATGGCCCGGGTTCTGACCCCGGGAGGGCGGTTGCTCCTGGCCAACCTGGGATTCACCACTGCCATGGACCCCTGGGTGCGCGATGACGAACGCAGGCGGCTGTACCGCCCGATGGACCGGTACTTCGACGAGCGGGAATTGCACTTTGCATGGAGCGGCATCTCGATCAGCAACTATCACCGGCCACTCGGCGCGTACATGGATGCGCTGCTGGGCGAGGGACTGATCCTGGAGCGGTTTCTTGAGCCGATGCCCGAGGACCAGTCGCTGCGCGAGGACCCGGAGGTCGAAGACTGGTTCCGGATACCGGAGTTCTTGGTGATGCGCTGGCGAAAGCCCTGAGCCGGTGCGGGGCTCGCGTTGTAAGCTCCGGCGTATGAAAGCAATCGTCCTTGAAGGCACCGGTGGACCGGAGACGCTCGTCCTGCGGGAGATACCCGACCCGACGCCCGGTCCTGAAGACCTGCTGGTGGCAGTGAAGGCCACGGCACTCAATCGTGGGGACATCCTCCAGAGGCTCGGGGCCTATCCCCAGCCGGGTCCCAAACCACAATTCGAAGTGCCCGGGATCGAGTTCGCCGGGGAGGTTCTGGAGACCGGGGACCGCGTGGAGGGGTGGAAGGCTGGAGACCGGGTGATGGGGATACTCGCCGGTGGCGGCTATGCCGAGCGTTGTGTTGTGCACCAGAGGATGGCCGTACGGGTACCCGACCGATTGGGCTGGCAAGAAGCAGGCGGAACCCCAGAAGTCTTCATTACGGCGCACGACGCGCTGCGCCAGTGCAGCCTCGTGGCGGGTGAATCGGTACTGATCCACGCGGCCGGGTCGGGCGTGGGGACGGCCGCCATCCAGATAGCGAAGGCGATGGGGGCCACACCGATCATCGGGACGGCGCGGACAGAGTCGAAGCTCGACGAGGCCACGAAGCTGGGGATGGACGTCGGTGTGCTGGTGGAGCAGGTGAGCTTTGCCGAGACCGTGCGGGAGGTGACAGGGGGCGGTGTGGATGTGGTGCTCGACGTGGTTGGTGGCCCCTACTGGGAACAGAACATCGCCTCGCTGGCGATTGGTGGAAGGATGGTGGTGGTCGGAACGATGGGTGGTTCGAAGCCGCAGGTGGAGCTGGGGCAACTGATGCGGAAGCGGTTGCAGGTACGGGGTACCGTGCTGCGTTCGCGCCCGCTGGAGGAGAAAGCGACGGCCACGCAGGCGTTTGCGAAGAGCGTCGTGCCACACCTTGCGAGCGGTGCGATCAAGGTGATCGTCGACCGCGTGTTCCCGCTCGCTGAAGCGGGGGAAGCACAATCCTATATGGAGCGCAACGAGAACTTTGGCAAGGTAGTGCTGGCGCCGTAGTCGGGGCCAGCTAACCGGATCGGGATTCCTGGTAGAACCGGTGGAACGCGGGAATGCGCGGCGGTTTCGGAGGGACAACCAGCGGGTGGATGTGAAGAGCGAGCGGGTTTTCCAGTGGTTCGAAGCCAACTCCACCGAGATCCTGGCGGGGGTCCTGGCGCTGACGGTGCTGCTCCTGGCTCCCGTGCTATTTCTTGCGCCGGACAAGGAAGCCTCGACCGACCCACAGCACGAGGTGTTCGACACGCTGGAGACCATCGACGAACGGCTCGTATCGCCGATATTCGAGAGCTTCTGGATCGTTGAAGCTCCTGATGGGGATCTCTTGCGCCGCGAGCCTCTGCTGGAGTTGCTTGGCAATGAACAGTCGTTGAGGGCCGACCCGGAAGTGGCCGCCAAGCTCATCCGCTTCGAAAGTGCCAGGTACGGTGACACGTACTTCGGCGTCTACACAATCGCTGATGGCGTGGATAAGTGGCTACGGGACAACGGGTTCGGAGGCCTGGAGAACGCAACCGACGACCAGGTGAAGCTCGCCGCCGCCGAACTCCTGGCGATCGAGGGCGGCACGGACGAACTCGGCGACAACTTCAGCACGCAAACCACGACGGAGCGTCGGGTGGTCGAAGGGCAGGAGATTGACTATCTGACTGTGCCGGCGCTGGCATTCCCGGTGCTTGCGGACAATGAGGCGCTGGGCGGAGGAGGTTTCACCGTGGGCCTGGGAGCCGGCGAGGCCACCATCAACAAGGAGGAGTTCGGCCGCGACGTTCGCGAATTGCTCCGGGGAGACGAGGACGCGATCAAAGTCCACGGGGTTGCGATTGACACCAACCTGACGAGCCAGGAGGAAGGGGCAACGGCGGGACCGTTCATCACGTTCACGATCATCGCTGTGCTGATGGTGGTGGGGGTGGTGTTGCGGTCGTACTGGGCGGTCGCGCTGGCGGGGGCAGCGCTGGCGATACTGATGGTCTGGCTGAAGGGAATCACCAACCTGGTGGGACTCGATAACTCACTGATCATTTCCTTCATCGTCCCGATCGCGATGATTTCGTTCGGCATCGACTTTGCTTTCCACGCGATTGGCCGGTACCGCGAGGCTTCCGAGGCGGGTGCTGAAAGCCAGCGGAGGGCATTCGTAGCCGGATTGACGGCTGTCTCCGGAGCGCTGTTGCTCGCACTGGTGTCGGATAGCCTGGCTTTTCTCTCGAACGTGACCGCCGGGATCCCGGCGGTTATCCAGTTCGGGATCGGGGCGACTATCGCCCTCGTCTGTGCGTACTTCGTGCTGGGTATCATGACGCCGCTGGTGCTGATGCGGATCGAGGAGAGACTCCCGCCGTCCGGCAACCGCTCCCGGATGCGAACCCTCGGCCGCTGGGCACTGATTGCGGCAGCGGCAACGGTTGCCGGATTCGTGGTCCTCTTTCTCATCTTCTTCCCGGTTGCCGGGGCGATTGCCCTGCTGGCCTATATCGCCATATTCCTCGTGGCGCCTTTCTGGATGGAGGTTCGCCGGGGCAGGACGGGAGAGACCCCGATGCGGGAGGCAGCCCACGGAGGCACGTGGCCATGGATGGGCAGGCTGGTCGGTGGGGTGGCGGGCATGCGCAAAGCGGTGTTGCCGGTAATTGCCATCGTCACGGTACTGGCAACCTGGCAGGCGACCGGGGTGAAGGCGGCGTTCGACGTCAGGGGCTTCTTCAGCAGCGGCAACGAATTCGTGGTCAGCCTCGATGTCCTGGACGAACACATCTCCGGTGGTGAGCCGGCGATTATCTACATCGAGGCTGACCTTGGGGATCCGGCTGTGTTGCGAGCGATCGACAGCTTTATTGCAGAACTTGACGCTTCGCAATCGGGCCGTTTTGGGAGGCTGGCCAACGGTGACCTCCAGGTGGACCGGGGAGCATTGCTGATCGTCCGGGACGCTATGCGTTCGCCCACCGCAATCGCGACGATCTCGGGGGCAACGGGCGTGGAGCTGGCGGACCTGGATGGTGACCTGCTGCCGGAAAGCCGGGCCGGCGTGATGGCCATCTACACATACGCCCTCAGGGGCGGCATCCCGGGAGAAGATGGCCAGATCCTGGCGCCCACTGACATCCCCTCGCGGATCTGGATCAGCGAAGACGGTAGCGAGATGGCGACGAAGCTCGTCGTCGGACTCACCGGCACCCGCGAACAGACGAACGTGACGAAAGCGCGAGATGAGCTTGAACCGCTGCTTGCGGAACTGGAAGCGAATCTTGAATCGGTGTCGGGACCGGCATACGTGAGCCTGACCGGCTCACCCATTGCCCGCGACGAAGGGCTGAGCGCGACAGTGCGGGCGTTGTTGACGTCACTACCGATCGCGGTCGTCCTCTGCCTGGTGGTTGCAGCCGTATTCATGCGGTCGATCCGGTATGCGGTGGTATCGACGATTCCGATCCTGCTCGTCGTTGCGTGGCTCTATGCGTTCATGGCTATCGCCGACTTCAACCTGAACATTGCGACGGCGACCATCGGGGCCATCTCAATCGGGGTGGGCATCGACTACGCCATCCACTTCACGATGCGGTACCGGGAAGAGCTGGAGAGGACGGGCATCCGTGTGCAGGCGCTGGAGATGGCCGGTGCCGGCACGGGCTCGGCGCTGATGGCGAGCGCGGCATCGAGCATCATCGGCTTCGCGATCATGGCGTTTGCCCCGATGCCCATGTTTGCAACCTACGGCCTGCTGACGGCGGTAATGATCTTCTTCTCGGCAGCGGCGGCACTCCTGGTGCTGCCTTCGCTGTTGATGCTTGTCACGCGGGACGAGGAGCCGGAGGTGGCCACAGCGCCGAGCGGTGTGGCCGTGGCAGCGGAGTAGGAATGCGTCATGTTGGCCTGTGGACGGCCAGCGCCTACACTCGCCCGAAGTACTCGAACGACCAGGAGAGAGCCATGCGCGGAACTTCCATGCCCAACGAGAACGCAGTTGTGAGCGATATGGAGGAGACGACGCGCTGTGCGTACGACGAACCTGGGAACACGGCAGTGGTTAGCCGCCGCTAAGGCAAGCAAACACGGGCGGAGCCAGTGATGGCCGCCCGGATGCACGAAAACGAACTGGATATCGACGAGGCCCTCGTTCGGAGGCTGTTGCACGGGCAGTTCCCGAGGTGGGCCAACCTGCCACTGCAGGAACTACCACGGGCCGGCACGGACAACGCCCTCTTTCGACTTGGCGAGGAAATGGTGGTCCGGCTGCCGCGAATCGACTGGGCCGCCGGCCAGGCGGAGAAGGACCACCACTGGCTCTCGAGACTGGCACCCCACCTGCCGCTGGCGGTCCCGGTACCCGTTGCCCTCGGGGAACCGGGGGAGACTTATCCCTGGCGCTGGTCGATCTGTCCCTGGCTGCCGGGCGAGAATCCCACCCGGGAGAATGTCCCCGACCTGGACCAGGCGGCGCTGGATGTGGCGGGTTTCGTCCGGGCGATGTGGACAATCGATACCGCCGGGGGACCTGGACCCGGCCGCGAGAACGCAGGACGCGGCGGTCCGCTCGCGACTCGCCACGCTATGGTGCGGCGCAGCCTGCCGGAATGGGAGACCGAATTC
>JAGQGZ010000062.1 GCA_020432105.1 Dehalococcoidia bacterium
CAGGCGCGGCGGGCCGGGATACCCGTGGCAATCAGGCGGCCGGCATAGATGAGTAGGCGGGTGCTCACGCCCTCACCAAGTCCGTGTTCTTTGAGATTGCGGACTTTTTCGCCGAGCTTGGAGAGATCCATCGCCACGGACATATCGACCCCGGCTTCATGGGCGATGATCTCGGCTTCCTGTTCGCGGGGCGGGTAGTCGAACTCGATAGCGATGAAGCGCTGCCGCGTGGAGTGCTTGAGATCTTTCAGCGCACTCTGGTAGCCGGGGTTGTAGGAAATGACGAGAAGGAATCCATCGGCTGCCTCGACAACCTGGCCGAGTTTCTCGATCGGCAGCAGGCGCCGATAGTCAGTGAGCGGGTGAATGAGGACGGTTGTGTCCTTCCGCGCTTCCACCACTTCGTCGAGGTAGCAAATGGAGCCGAGCTTCACGGCACGGGTAAGCGGACCATCGATCCAGCGTGTGCCGTCCGAGTCGAGCAGGTAGCGGCCGACAAGGTCGCTGGCGGTGAGGTCTTCGTGGCAGGCCACGGTAATGAGCGGTGTCCGCCCCTCTGCTTCGTCCTGGCTTCCGGAAGGAGCACGGTTCATGGGTCGCCCGAGGCGGTGGGCCATGTACTCCACGAATCGCGTTTTTCCGCAGCCTGTTGGGCCCTTGAGCAAGACCGGTACGCGCTGCTTGAACGCGGATTCGAACAGGCCGATCTCGTCGCCGACCTCGAGGTAGTACGGCTCGCCCAGCGATGCGTACTCCTCGACCTGGTAAATGGATGCGGTTGCTTCAGCCACTCCTAGTCCCTCCCGGCTTCCTGCTTGAGTCGCGCTTGAAGCGACTCCCATTCGCGAAGGGCGCCGGCCTGGAGTTCCTCCAGCGTCCCGTCGTTGTGGATGATGATGTCGGCTCTCGCCGTGCGTTCGTCGTTGGAAAGCTGCGAGGCAATGCGTGCCCTGGCAGCTTCTTCGTCCATGTTGTTGCGGGTGGCAAGCCGCGCTACTGCTGTATCGGGCTGGACAACGACCACCCAGATCGCGTCGACGAGATCGTCCCATCCGGCCTCGAGCAGGACGGCCGCTTCGAGGACGACAAGACGGTTGCCGGCAACTTCCAGCGCCGACAGTTCGGCCGAGGCCAGCCGGCGTATACCGGGCCAAACGATATCGGTCAGCTTCTTCAATTCGTCGGGCTTACCGAAAACCTTGCCGCCGAGGACCCGACGGTCAATCGTACCGTCGTCTGCTACGAGGTCTTCACCGAAGGTTGCGACGACTGCAGCGAAGGTGTCGGTGCCGGGTTCATAGGTGCGGTGGCCGAGAACGTCGGCGTCGATGATGGGTACGCCCTGGTCGCGGAAAAACTGGGCGACGGTGGTCTTGCCACTGGCAATCCCCCCTGTGAGGCCGATGACGTACAAACAGATGCTCCCGGGGAACGAGGTTCGCGAACGATAAGGATACCGCCGCGTAGAGATACGCGGCAAACGCAGCTAGCCGGCCTCGATGATCCGCACGCTCGAACGAGGGACCGGTTCGTCGCAGGTCGTGCACTGGTAGACGGGAACGACATGGTGCCCGCAGTCGCGGCTAATGAGCGTGAGGTCGTGTTCACAGTGCTCTTCACCCCAGGACGAGAGCGCGCCGACGACGAGGCCTAGCCCGTGTCCCTTGGCCGTGAGGATGTACTCGGCACGTGGTGGATGTTCGCTGTAGAACTCGCGGTCTACTATCCCTTCCGCTTCTAGCCGTTTCAGCCGGTCGGAAAGCATGGTCGTCGTGATCCCTTCGACGGACTGGCGAAACTCGCTGAAACGCGACTTGCCGCGAAGCAGGTCGCGAATGATGAGCAGCGTCCAACGGTCACCAACGACATCGAGCGCGGCGGCTACAGGGCAGAGAACCTGGCGGGAGGGGGATTCCGAAGCAACCATCGATTTGATATCTAAACTTAGTTGGATTATAAAAGCAAGACCAGTTCTCCAACTGACGGGAGCAATCATGCCCGCCGATACCGATGTTCTTATCCATCGCGCACGTTCCGGCGAACGTCTGACCGACCACGAATCCATGCAACTTGCCGCCCACACGGCGCTTGAACCGCTCATGGCAGCTGCCGGTGAGATTCGTGACCGGGGCCACGGGAACATCGTCACGTTTTCGAAGAAGGTATTCATCCCGCTTACGCAGCTCTGCCGGGATGTTTGCCACTACTGCACGTTTGCCCAGCCTCCCCGTCCCGGTGAGCGCGCCTACCTGACTCCGGACGAGGTGCTCGCGATCGCCCGCGAAGGTGCCGCACAGGGGTGCAAGGAAGCGCTCTTCACCCTCGGTGACAAGCCCGAACGACGGTACAAGGTCGCCCGCGAAGAGCTCGCGGCGATGGGCTATGCGACCACCATCGAGTACCTGGTGGCCATGTGCCGTCTTGTGTTGGAAGAAACAGGGCTGTTGCCGCATGCGAATCCAGGCGTGATGACCAGAGACGAGATTGCGGCACTGCGGGAAGTGACCGTATCGCAGGGGATCATGCTCGAGAGCCTCTCCGAACGGCTGCTCGAAAAAGGTGCGGCCCATTACGGGTCGCCGGACAAGAAGCCGGCCGTGCGCCTGCAAACGATGCGCGACGCCGGAGAACTCCAGGTCCCGTTCACTTCGGGGATCCTCATCGGCATCGGCGAGACACGCGAAGAGCGGGTCGAGTCGCTGCTTGCTCTCCGTGCCCTCCACGAAGAGCACGGGCACATCCAGGAAGTGATAGTGCAGAACTTCCGGGCGAAGCCGGGGACGAGGATGGCCGATTGGCCCGATCCAACGCTCGATGACTTGCTCTGGACAATCGCCGTTGCCCGGCTGATCTTCGGCCCCACGATGAACATCCAGGCGCCACCGAACCTCAGCCCGGGCGTGTATCAGCAACTCGTCGCTGCGGGTCTGAACGACTGGGGTGGGGTGTCGCCGGTGACCCCCGATCACGTGAACCCGGAAGCGCCCTGGCCACACCTCGACGCGCTACGCGATCGAACTCGCGAGGCCGGGAAGCTGCTGCACGAACGACTCGCTGTCTACCCGGCATACGCTATCGAGGTCGACCGTTGGCAGGCCCGTGCGATGGAGACACCGGTGTTGCGCGTGATCGACGCCGAAGGGTTCCCGAAGACCGACGACTGGGCCCCGGGCGAACTCGTCGATCCACCTCGTGAACTGGTCGACCCGGAAGTCGCGCAGCGTTCGCTCGCCGGACTTCGGCCGCTGGCACGCACCTCGGAACTCATCGCGGAGGCAGAGCGGGGCGAAAGGCTAAGCGAGGATGACGTAACCTTCCTCTTTAGCGCCCGGGGCGCCGACCTTGAGGCAATCCGCGCCGCCGCCGATGGCCTGCGAAAGCGCGTGTCGGGCGATGTCGTCCGCTACGTGGTGAACCGGAACATCAACTACACGAACATTTGCTACTTCAAGTGCCAGTTCTGCGCCTTTTCGAAGGGGAAACTCAGCGAAAACCTGCGCGGCGCACCCTACGATCTCGACCACGATGAGATCATCCGTCGTGCGCAGGAGGCCTGGGACCGGGGCGCGACTGAGGTCTGCATGCAGGGTGGCATCCACCCTGACTACACGGGCCGCAATTACCTCGAAATCCTCCACGCCGTGAAGGGTGCGCTGCCCGACATGCATGTGCATGCCTTCTCCCCTCTCGAGGTCTGGCAGGGGGCGGCGACCCTGGGGCTCCCGATAACGGACTACCTGCGCCAGCTCAAGGAGGCGGGCCTCGGGACGTTGCCGGGTACCGCCGCTGAAATCCTCGACGACGAGGTCCGGCAGATGCTCTGTCCCGACAAGATCAATACGGAGCAGTGGCTCGCGGTTATGGAGGCCGCACACGCCGTCGGCTTCCGGACCACCGCGACGATCATGTACGGCCACATCGACCGGCCGGTCAACTGGGCCCGTCACCTGCTGCGAATCCGCGACCTGCAGGAGCGGACCGGGGGATTCACGGAGTTCGTGCCACTGCCGTTCGTGCACATGGAAGCGCCCATCTACCTGAAGGGCCGTGCTCGAACCGGCCCCACCTTCCGCGAGAGCCTGCTCATGCATGCGGTCTCCCGGCTGGTGCTGCACCCGCTCATCCCGAACATCCAGGTGTCGTGGGTGAAGATGGGGCCCGATGGCGTCAAAGCCTGCCTGAATGCTGGCGCCAACGATATGGGCGGCACGCTGATGAACGAGAGTATCAGTCGCGCCGCGGGCACACTTCACGGCCAGGAGATGGCCCCGGAGCTCATGGATGACCTGATCAGCTCACTGGGGCGAACACCGCAGCAACGGACGACGACCTACGGGGAGCCGCCGGCCGATCGTGTCGCAATGTCTTACGGAGCAGCGGAACTTTCAGCTATCGTGCTGACGCCGGCACCGAAGTGGGAACGCGGCGAGCCACTGGAGCTGGTGAGGAACTAAGGGCGCCACTCGATCACTGCCGTTTGCACCGGCCGGGCGACGAAGCGGATCCCCTTTTCGGCGGGGATTGCTAGGCGTTCGATCTCCTCGCGCAGGCGTTCGTCCTTTTCGCTTCCCGCTTCTACCCAGAGCTGATGTCGCAGGTGTTCCTGTGCTTCGACCGCGCCGGGATAGGTGCCGGGAGGGCGGTCGAACAATCGGACCGACGGCAGTCTTCCCCGTGCAAGCAGCAGCGTTAGGAATTCTCTCGCGCCCGGGAGCTCTGCCCGCGGCTCGCCGTGGATTGCCGGCCAAAACGGTGAGGCGAACGAGGCCGGGGCACGGTCCATGAGGACGGCGACGCAACGGTCAGTGGCCGCGTGTTCCATTGCGTTGAAAAAGGCCCCGATCTCCGGGATGTCGTACCCGACATGGGAAATGAGCGTGGAGTTTGCTTTGAGATCCGCGCTTTCGGCAGGCCAGCGACCCTGGATGGCGCGCACGTTTTGAATGTTGTGTTCTGCCATCAGTTCGTCGAGCAGGGAGAGCATTCCATCAGAGGGGTCGATGACCGTCACCTGGCGAGCGATCAACGCCAGTGGCAGGGCATAGCGCCCTGCCCCGCCGCCAATGTCGAGCCATGACTCTTCCGGGCGGACGATGGTCCGCAGGTAGTCGAGCACGTCGTCGCCGCTGGTCCGATGCGGGTCGGCCTTGAAGCTCGATGCGATCGGTGCGTAGAAGTCGCCCGTGGGGGCTGTCTCGCGGAGTCGTTCGACCTGTTCGCGGTTGGCGTGAACCATTTCCGCCCAGGCGTGACAGACGGATTCGAAGCTTTGTATGACTGAGTTCACCTACCGCAGTGTTCCCCCTCGGCTGCATGGGGGCAACAGGCGAGTCAGGCAGGGTGCTGTGCTAAATTGAAGTCACCTACTTACCCGGGGAGATTGATGGCGACCAAGGACCCGAACGAGCCGTTTACGAGGCTCTCTGTTAACGAAGCAAAAGAGAAGCTGGATGCCGGTACGGCGGTGATGGTGGATGTTCGTGAACCCGACGAGTATGTCGAAGTTCATGCCACGGGTGTTCGCCTGATCCCGGTGAACTCCGTTATGCACGAAGTACCGCAAATCCGAGAACTGGCGGGAGACCGGCAGGAAGTGCTGTTCATCTGCAAGAGCGGTCAGCGCAGCGCCCTTGCGGCCGAGTTTGCCACCGCAGCAGGCCTCGATGACAAGGACCTGTTCAATGTCGAGGGCGGGACCCAGGCATGGGTTGCGGCCGGGCTGCCGACCGGCGACTAACGGCCGGTGACCGAGCCTGAAGCGAGCTGGCTGAACCTGGGCCCTGGCCGGTTCAGGCTGCTTCGCTGGCCCGGGGCGGAAGACCGGCCTGTGTTGTTCCTCCACGGGTTGACCGCCGTGGCCGACGTCTGGGGCCCAACCATTGAGGCACTCGGCGGCGAGAGGCCGGACTGCTTTGCCTTCGACCAGCGGGGCCATGGGCAGAGCCACCCGGCCGGCGGCTACGGCATCGCCGCTTACGTGAACGATGTGGTGGAAACGCTCGATGCTCTTGGGCTCGAAGCGGCCGATATAGTTGGGCATTCGATGGGGGCACGGGTGGCGCTGGTGATGGCAGCCCGGCGCCCGGAACGCGTGCGGTCGGTCGCAATCGTCGATATTGGGCCGGAGCAGTGGCGCGCAAACTGGACCTCTACCTGGGATGCGCTGGATGCCATGCCGCGGCGGTTCGCCGGACGTGACGAGGCACTCGCATTCGCGGGCTCCCGTACCCGGAACTCGCCTATCGGTACCGGGATGTTTCTTGCGAGGCTGCGGCAGGATGCTGCCGGCGGACTCACCTGGCGGGCCGACATCGATGCGTTGAAGGCCACGGTAAAGAGCCACCGATCACGGAACTTCTGGCACGAGTGGTCTGCAATTGACGCCCCCGCTCTCCTGGTGAGGGGTGGGACGTCGCATGAGCTTCGCACATCCATCTTTGAACGGATGATGGCGAAGAATCCGAAGGTCGGCGTGCGTGAGATTCCCGGCGTCGGGCACAATATCCCGCTCATCGCACCGGATAAGCTCGCGTCAGAGCTTCGATCCTTCTGGTCGGAGGTGCCGTCATTCGCCTGACACCGCTCTCCCTGGCAGCCGTCAGCTTCTCCCTGGCCGTTGGGGCCGGGCTGTTGCTGGCTGTTTCCACTGCCAGTGTCGGCGTTGCACCGGCCGATTCCGCGGATCCGCCCAGCGAGAGGGTGTTGGTCCCGGCGATTTCCGCGGGAAAGCTGCCACCTGTTCCAACACCCATTCCCTCCACCCCTTTCGGCACACCTTCGACGCTACGGCTCGCCTCTGGAGGCGTGACCATGTCGCCGCCGATCGAGACCCGTCACACGGTTCTTATCGGCGGCAAGGAGTTCTTCGACGTCCCAACACATCCCTCGCGCGTGGCCTGGTACGACCAGTTCGGCACGCTCGGCCGGCAGGGCAGCACGACGCTCATGGCGGCCCACATCAACTACCTGGGGTACGGCGCCGGCCCATTCGCAAAGCTAACGAGCGCCGTGGTGGGGGACACCCTCACTGTGACCGACACCCAGGGACGGACCCTGATGTACTCGGTCCAGGGGGTCCAGGTGATCAAGCTCTCGGCACTCGATATGAACTCCGTCGTTTACCCGGCCCTGGGTGCGGGCAAAGAACGGCTCACGCTGATCAGCTGTGGAGGCACGTTCGTGCCGAACCGGTCGGGGCCCGGGGGACAGTATGAAAGCCGCGTGATCCTCGTGGCCGAGCGGTACGTCGAATGACTAGCCGTCGTCCTTCATGAAGACTTCGAGCAAGTCGATCGGCACCGGGAACACCACCGTCGTGTTATTGGTGGCGCCAATTTCCCTAAGCGTTTGCAGGTAACGAAGCTGAAGCGTCATGGGCTCCCTGGCCATGATCTCGGCAGCTTCGCGGAGGCGGTCTGAAGCCTGGAATTCACCGTCGGCGGCGATAATCTTCGCTCGCCGTTCGCGTTCGGCCTCGGCCTGTGCCGCCATGGCCCGTTGCATCGAATTCGGCAGTTCCACGTCCTTCACCTCGACGGCCGAGACCTTGACGCCCCAGGGTTCGGTTTGCTCATCGATGATCTGCTGAAGCTTCTGGTTGATCTGCTCCCGCTGGCTGAGGAGTTCGTCGAGGTCGGACTGGCCGAGCACGGACCGCAGGGTAGTCTGCGCGATCTGTGAGGTTGCGCGGACGTAGTCGAGAATCCGGACGACGGCGAGTTGTGGATCCAGTGCCCTGAAGTAGATGACCGCGTTGACCTTCAGCGTCACGTTGTCACGGGTGATTGCTTCCTGCGCGGGAACGTCCAGGGTGATGGTCCGGAGGTCCACTTTCACCATCCGGTCGACAAACGGCAGGAGGACGAAGAGGCCTGGACCCTTTGCCCCGACCAGCCGGCCGAGGCGAAAAATCACGCCGCGTTCGTACTCGGCCACGATCCGCACGGAAAATGGCAGTAGTGGTATGACGAGGATGGTGCTGAACCCGAGCAGCAGCGCCCGGATGATCTTCGAACCTGTGCCGCTGGGGTACTCCGGGTCAGGGATCTGGATGTTGGTCATTCTTCGTGCTCCTTCTGAACCTTCAGAAACAGACCATCTGCGCCTGTTACCCGGAGGCGTTCGCCTTCGTTCGCTGCCCCTGATTCTAGCGACGCGCGCCAGCGTTCGCCCTGCACCCATACATAACCCTCTGGCGAGAGGCGTGTGCGGGCGACTGCAACCTGGCCGACGAGCGCGTCGGCACCGATCTTTCCTTCCAGCTTGCGAAAGCGGGCGAGCCCAACGGCGAGCGCTACAAACATGCCGATGACGAAGAACAGGAGGATACCGATGACGATGCGATTGGGCTGCACTTCAGCGGGCTGACCGGCGAAGGCGACGACCCCACCGATGAGCAGGGCCACAACTCCTCCCGCCCCAAGGATGCCCCCGGATGGCACAGCCAGCTCCAGGGCGAACAGGAGCAGGGCCAGCGCTATCAGGACGATCCCAACCGTGTTTACCGGGAGAACGCCAAGCCCCAGGAACCCGAGGATGATCGCGATCGCACCGAAAACACCGGGCAAGAAGAGACCCGGATTCGAAAGTTCAAAGATCACACCAAGGAACCCGAGGCTGATGAGGATCGAAGCGAGCGTGGGGTTGGCGAGCACAGCGAGGATGCGTTCCCAGGTGCTCAGGTCCACTTCATAGCGCTCGGCCGTAGTGATGCCGGTCAGCTGGAAGGTGACCCCCTCACGGAGCCGGATGACGCGGCCCTCCTGCGACGCAAGGAGGTCGTCGAGCGTTGGTGCGACAAGGTCGACGGCACCGACCCGAGCCGCTTCTTCGGCGTTGTCGGCCACGGCATCCCGCACTGCCGATTCCGCCCAGTCGGCGTTGCGGCCGCGCTCTTCCGCCAGTGCCCGAATAAGGGCGACCGCATCGTTCTCAATTTTCCTCCCCAGCGCTCCTTCGATGTCGCTGCCATCGGCGTTGACTGCGGAGGCTGCCCCGATCCTTGTGTTCGGCGCCATGGCGGCGATGTGGGCCGCCATGGCGATGAAGGTACCGGCGCTGGCCGCCTTGCCACCGGGCGGTGTGACATAGACAGCGATGGGCACGTCGGCTTCGAGGATGCGCTTCACGATTTCTTCCATCGAGGTGCTTAGCCCACCCGGTGTATCGAGTTCGATGACGACGAGCCGGGCGGAGGTGTCCTCGGCCTTGTCGATCGCCCGGTCGAGGTAGCGGGCCATGATTGGCCCCACCTCGCCTTTGGTATGGACGACGTGCACGGCGTCGTCCGGGGGCTCGCTCGAACTACAGGCGAAGAGGAGCGCGCCCAGGAATACGGCGAGCAGATAGCCCATTCGGCGTAGGTGTGCCGGGGTCATGTCATCCAGTATAGGAGCGGCCCGATGCTCGCCCGTGAATAGACTTCGCCTAAGATTGTCTCCGATGGACAACGACACCGACCTTCAGCCCCGGTCAGCGCGGGGGATGAGTGACATGCTGCCTCGCGATATGCGAGCGTTCCGGCGAGTGGAAGATGCCTTCCGCACCGCCGCTTCGCGCTGGGGCTACGGCGAGGTCCGGACGCCCACCCTCGAGAGCTATAGCCTCTTCACCGAAGCGGGCGCGCTCACTACGGACATGCTCTCGCGGATCTACACCTTCCTCGACTGGGATGGCTGGAGTGGTGAGCGAGTTGTATTGCGGCCCGACTCAACGGTACCGGTGGCACGGGCCGCAGCCGAACATGCGTTGCGGTTGCCGGCCCGATTGTTCTACGTCCAGAACAGCTTCCGCTTCGTTTCCGACGAGACCGGGGCAGAGACCTGGCAGTGTGGGCTGGAGTACATCGGTGCACCTGCCAGGCTCGGGGACCTCGAGATAGCGGCGATCGGCTGCGAAGTACTGGAAAGTGTTGGCGGCGGCGCCCTGGTGGACCTTTCCCACGCTGGCGTCACGCAGGGCCTTTTGCGACTGGTTGAAGCCCGAGGCGCCGGCGGGCCGGAGCTTGCCGAGGCGGTAACGGCACAGGGAATGGGTGCCCTTGCTGATGCCGGCGTGCCGGAGGTGACGACATTGCTCAACGTCGCGCTCCAGCCATCTGCGGATGTAGCCCTACTTACGAACCTGAGCGCGCTGGCAGCACCCACGTCGCCAATGGTGGTGGAAGCGGCGGCGGAACTCTCGCAGATTGCACTCGCACTCCAGGCTGCCGGCCGGGACGTTCGAATCGACCTGGGAATGCCCGCAGACTTCGAGTACTACACGGGGCCGGTTCTTTCGTTCCAGCAACGCGGCCGTGAAGTGGGGCGTGGGGGGCGCTATCGGCTGTGTGGAGCCCTCGGCAGCCATTCGGCCGCGGGTATGGGCCTGGATACTGCGGCCATTGCCGAACACGGCGACACTTCCCGTGAAGAAGCACTCTACGTAGCGGTGATCCCCGACACTCCTGCCGATTACGGGAGGGCGATGGTCGTGGCCCGGACGCTGCACCGGAACGACATCCCCGCCTCTCTAGAAGAACAGGCTGATGGCCCGGTATCGCTCCGGGTCAGCGGCGCCGAAATTGCGCTTTGGGCCGAAGGAAAGCGCGAGAAGTCGGGCCAACTGGAAGACTTGGTCCCACTGCTCCTTCGCTACAAATGAGAGGGACGCGCATCGCCCTCCCCACCGGCGGACCCCGGGAAAGCGTCGCGGAATTGCTCCGCGCGGCAGGCCTTGGCATCGAGGAATACGAACCTGGATCGCGGGTGATGCGCTCGCAACCAGGCTCGGGCGCCCTCGCCATGCGGATCTTTCGTGAGCGCGACATCCCTATCCAACTGGCCACCGGCAACTACGACCTGGGCGTGTGCAGCGACGCATACGTGGCCGAGCACCGCATCAGGTTTCCCCGGCAGCATGTCGTCCGGGTCGGGTCGCTGCCGGGAGCACAGCGGGAACTCTGGCTGGCCGCGGCGCCCCAATCGGGGCTGAACGAGGGCACACTCCCCTCGATTGCGGGCATGAACGGCGCCGTGATTGCCTCGGAGTTCCCAAACCTTGCGGATCTCGTGGCGGTACGCATGCGGCTGCCCGGCTACCGGCTGCTGCACGTCGCCGGGGCCGTCGAGGCTTATCCGCCGATCGACGCCGACCTTGTGCTCATCGACTCAGCCGACATCGAGGGAGTGCGAGCAAAGGGTCTTGTGCCACTCGCACGGGTGTTCCGTGGTGGTCTTGCGCTGTACGCGAACTCGGATGCCCTGTCACGCAGGGATCTCTCGCTCGTCCTGGGTGGGCTCCGATCGGCCATTGGCACCGAGCAGCCGGATCTGTCACTCCCCGTTCCGGGAGCCCAACCGATGAGGCGTTTCGAGCGTGATCGTAACGTGGTCCGAATCGCGATTCCCGATGGGCATGCCCAGCGTCACGCACCGGGGGTGCTGCAATCTGCCGGTCTTGTCTTCGATGGCTACGACGAGAAATCCTCGGAACGTAATCCAACGAGCGCGATCGCAGAAATCGAGGCAAAGGTCGTGCGCCCGCAGGACATGCCCCAGCTGGTCGCGCTCGGCGCCTTCGATATCGGGTTGAGTGGGCGAGACTTGTTGCACGAGCACCACTGTCGATTCCCCGGGAGCCCGGTCGGCATGGCGGTTGACCTGGGGACGAACCGGTACCGGATTGGGCCGGTTGTCGACCAGGCGTTCCCGGCCGACACAACGCCCGAGGCGGTTGCCCTCTGGAATGCAATGGCACGACCGGTGCGGATCGCCAGCGAGTTCCCGGCGACGGCCGAGCGTTTTGCCCGGGAGCAACGCCTCCGCTTCACGACGATCATCCCCGTGGCCGGTGCAAGCGAAGGTTTCGTCCCCGAGGACGCCGATGTGCTGGTCGAAGGTACAGAGACGGGAACAAGCATCAGGGCAAACGGGCTGAAGATGCTGGACCCATTCATGGAGTCGACGAGTTGCATTCTCGTGCGGACGGTCCCTGCCACAACCCGGACCCGTCTGTTTGATGAGGTGGTGGACAGGTTCCGGGCCGCCGCGCAATCCTGAGTCATGCCTCCTATCACCTTCCACATGGTGGCCGCGACGGGTGTCGCTGAACGTATCGGAGCCAGCCACCTCCAGGGTTCCGAGGGGCCGTACCTGTTAGGAGCCACGACCCCGGACATTCGTGTAATCACGCGCGGCGACCGCCGCGACACCCATTTCTTCGACCTGGACGATCACGAGGTGCAGGATTCGGTTGCACGGTTCTTCCAGGCGCACGCCGAGCTTGCCGATGCCGCCGCTGTGGGCGATGACACCCGGTCGTTCGTCTGCGGATACCTGACGCATCTTGTGCTCGACGAGATATACATCACGCGGATCTACCGTCCCTACTTCCTGAAACATGACGCTATCGGTGGCCGGGTGCGGGCTAACGTCATGGATCGATTGCTGCAGTTTGGCCTCGACCGTGAATTCGGAGATGAGCCGGCAGTCGTCGACAACCTGCTTCGGGCCCTGGCCTTCTCAGTCGAGTCGATCGAGTGTGGATTCATCGACCACGACACGCTGGAACGCTGGCGCCAGGTGACTGCTGATATAGCTGCCCAAAATATGGACTGGAACCGTGCGAGGCAGATGATCAGCCGCCACCTCGAACGTGCCGGGATCAGTGGCCCCGGTGAGTTGGAGCAGTTCCTCGATTCGCTTCCGGACCTCGAGAATGAGACAATCGCTCACGTCACAGATGCCGAAATCAGCGGGTTTGTCGAGCGTTCGGCCGAAGCGGCGGCGCTAACAGTTACGAGGTACCTGGGGTGCGGATAATTCGCAACGCGGTTGAGGGGAAAGAACTCCTTCTCAGTCGCAAGCCTGTCGCCGATGAAGAGCTCCCAATGAACATTCGGGAGACGACCTTCAAGACTTTTGGGCAAGAACTTTCGCCCGACGAAGTGGTGCGCAGAATTATTCGCGACGTGCGCGAGGATGGCGACAACGCCGTGCGCTACTACAACCTCCGGATCGATGGCGCCGATACGCCTGCCCTCGAAGTGACCGATCAGGAGTTCGAGGCGGCCTACCGGGAAGTCGACGGCGAAGTGGTGGATGCCCTCAAGTTCGCCGCAGGCCGGGTGCGCACCTACCACGAACAGCAAATGCGAGGCGCCTCACTCGATTTCAACCAGGATGGCCTCGGCCAGCTCACGCGGGCGATTGAGCGCGTGGGCCTCTATATCCCGGGTACGCGGGCGCCGTTGCCCAGCACGGTAATCATGTGTGCCGTGCCCGCACAGGTGGCCGGCGTCGATGAGATTGTGATGACGAGCCCGGTGCTGCCTGATGGGAGCGTGCCGCCGGTAAAGCTGGTGGCGGCGCAGATCGCCGGTGTCTCCCGCGTCTTCAAGGCGGGCGGTGCCCAGGGCGTCGCGGCGTTCGCCTATGGCACGGAAACCGTTCCCCGGGTCGACAAGATCTGCGGGCCGGGCGGCCTTTTCGTTGCCATCGCCAAGAAGCAGGTATTCGGTGACGTCGGGATTGACGCTGTGTACGGCCCGACGGAGACCGTGGTTATCGCCGACGAAAGCGCCGACCCCGAGCTGGTTGCCGCCGATCTGCTCGCCCAGGCCGAGCACGACCCCCTCGCCACGCCCATCCTGCTAACCCCCTCGCACTACCTAGCCGACGCCGTGGACAGTGCGATCAACCGCCAGATCCGCGAGCTCGAACGGGAGAAGATCGCCCGTGAGTCTCTCGACAACCGTGGTGGCTGCATTCTCGTCAACGACATCGACCATGCGATAGCGCTGGCGAACGAGTACGCCCCCGAGCATCTCTGCCTGCTGGTAGACCAACCAATGGCCTACGCGGCGAAGGTGCGCAACGCAGGTGGCCTCTTCCTCGGAGAGGCCTCTCCCGAGGCGTTCGGCGACTACACCGCCGGGCCCAGCCATACGATGCCCACCGGCGGCAGTGCCCGCTGGAGTTCGCCGCTCGGCGTCCGCGATTTCCTCAAGACCATCAGCGTCATCGGGATCCAGGGCGAAGTTGCCGAAGAGATCGCGCACGCTGCGAGTGTGATTGCCCGGGCCGAAGGGCTGACCGGCCATGCCAGGGCCGCCGAGCGGCGGTTGCTGGGGCGCTAGATGGTGAGCATCAACAGCCTGTTGCGGCCGGGCCTCGAAGACCTCGAGCCATATGAGCCTGTTCGCCCCCTCGATGTCATCGCCAGGGAACTTGGCATCGCCACTGACGACCTGGCGAAACTCGATGCCAATGAGAACCTCTACGGGCCGATCCCGGCAGTTCGCGAAGCTGCTGCCAATGCCGACCTCCACATCTATCCCGACCCTGCCCAGGTGAGGCTACGGGAGGCAATTGGCGACTACCTCAGCATTTCGCCGGACAGCGTTGTGGCCGGGGCGGGGAGTGATGAACTCCTCGACCTCCTTTTCCGGGCAGTGGCGCCGGAACGGGTCGTCACCACGCCACCGACATTTGGGATGTACCGGTTCCTTGCCGGTATCTCTGGCTGCGAGGTGGTGGAGGTGATGCGCGGCGAGGGTTTCGAACTCGATGAGCCAGGAATTGCCGCGGCCGTGAGGGATGGCGCCAACCTGGTATTCGTGACTTCGCCCAACAACCCAACGGGCAATCTCACAACCAACGAAACAGTAGCGTCGCTCTGCAAGTTGCCGGCCCTGATCGTCGTCGATGAGGCGTACGCAGAATTCGCGGGCAAGACTGCCGTCGGCCTGGTCGAGAGCAACGAGAACCTCGTTGTCCTCAGGACGTTCAGCAAGTGGGCCGCACTTGCTGGGCTCCGGGTCGGATATGCCGTTTGCGCTCCGTCGCTACAGGCGAACCTCATGGCAATGAAGCAGCCCTACAACGTGAATGCCGCAGCCGATGCTGCTGCCTGTGCTGCGATCGAGCATCGGGAGGAAGTCTTTGTGACTGTGCGGGCCCTGGTCGATGAGCGCGACCGCATGGTCCGGGAACTCTCACGGTTCGAGTGGTTGGTGCCCCATCCATCCCAGGCGAACTTTGTGCTCTTCCGCGTGTTGGGTCACGATGTTGGCCGGGTGGCTGACGACCTTCGCCGCCGGGGAGTGCTCGTGAGGACCTACAGCCGTCCAGAGCTACAGGGCTACCTGCGGATTAGTGCCGGAAGGCGGCAGGACACCGAACGCCTGCTCGCGGCACTGGAAGAGAGTGCAGGATAGTGGCCCGGACAGCATCAATTTCGCGCAAGACGAACGAGACCACCATCGCCCTTGAACTGAACCTCGACGGTTCCGGCAAGTACAGCATCGACACGGGTCTTCCGTTCTTTGACCACATGCTTAGCCACATCGCG